>NZ_JBMOUI010000012.1:0-191863 GCF_049319765.1 Paenibacillus sp. S29
ACGAGATAAAATATCTCTTGTTTGATTTTGCGAACAAAATCAATTTACTCACTCGTTGTTCAGTTTTCAAAGATCAATCATTTCCGGCCATATCAACGCCCGGATTAATAATATATCATACTTCGACGATTCATGCTACTGGTAAATAATACCTCGTAGGTAATCCTTTGAATTTTTGAAGTCCATCTAACTATTACATCACAGCCTATCTTACGGCCGGATACATAATATATCATTTAAATTTGCTGATTACTACAGGTAAATTACACCAATTAATAACCAAGTTATCAAAATCAGTTCTATTACTGTACTGCTTATACTTTCGAATTTGTTTTTCTTCATTAAGGGTACCGTGAATCTTTGACCATATCTACTGCATCCGATAAATGCTTTTCATGAATAGCAGTTAGATATCTTGTGACGACTTTTTGGGCATCATGCTCTTGATCAACAGTAGCGTCGAAAGTAGCCTGGTATTTGGCCGACCGACACACAAACATAAGCCATATCTACTATATGATGCATCCCCTTTCCATTAATACTGAAACGTTCCAATAATTATTTATACACATTTGGGGACGTGAAATAGACTAATTCATTCTCGTTCCTATAAGCATGCTTTTAGGAACGAGAATGAATTGTAATTTTTTACATTATTGAGGTATCGCCAGCAAACACGGTTTTCAACGTTAAGGAGCCTTATATGAATTTCGTGAATCCGCCTTTAATAATGGATACTAACCCACATCATTTAAGGCAGATTTATTGATCCAATCGGCCTCAGCTGCTAAGTTGGTCCTACTAGACCTAACATAAAATAAAAAAGGCTGCCACGGCAACCTTTTTGTTTCAACTAATGTACCCGTTAGCGTATCAGTGCGCATTTTAAAATTATTTGAAATACCTTTTAATAGCATTCGAATAAAAGATTTTATCCGTAGCTTTTTCATCAAACAAACGCTGAAATCAATTGGTTGTTCGCACATACTCAAAAAGTCTTTTCGCTCTTGAATATTATTCTAAGATATCTGCTCCATCATAAACACTCACTATTCCACTCTATAAGGCTTGTAGAAGGTACGAATTTCTTGGGCTAAAAGCTCTGGCTCTTCCATGGCCGTAAAATGTCCACCACGAGCCATGGTAGTCCAGCGAGTTATATTTAAATTACGTACTGCCCAGTCTTTTGGTGGTAATACTATATCTGCTGGGAATAATGCAACCCCAGTTGGTACTTTTATATAGCCTAATGACGGCAGAGAATGTGAATTTTCGTAATACATCTGCGTTGACGATCCGATTGTGTTAGTAAGCCAATAAACCATGATATGCGTAATGAGTTCATCTTCGCTAAATCTTTGACGGAGGTCACCTCCACAATCACTCCAAGCTCGGAATTTTTCAATAATCCAACCGGCTAAGCCTGCTGGTGAATCAGAAAGTCCATACGCAAGAGTCTGTGGACGTGTCGATTGTATCGACATGTACCCTCCCTCTAGAGAAAGCCATTCTAATGCTCTTTTCTTGTATTGAAGTTCTTCCTCTGAAAGTTTTACCTGCTCATGGGACGTAAGTAGATCTCTTATGATACCAATATCTGTTAGGTGAATCCCGAATAAAAGTTCAGGATGATTCGATGCCAGATATCTCGTAACTCCGGAACCTATATCCCCACCTGCTGCAGCAAACTTATCGTATCCTAATTCTTTTGTCATTAATTTAGCCCACATCTCGGAAACCTGATAATTGTTGACACCAGGATGGTCAGGAGAGCTAGAGAACGCAAAACCAGGTAATGAAGGGACAATGACATCGAAAGAATCCTTAGGATCACCTCCATAGCTAGCTGGATCTGTAAGAAGAGGAATAATCTTCTGATATCTAAGGTAACTATCTGGCCATCCGTGGGTTAGAATAATGGGCATGGGATTGGGACCCTTTCCGTACTCATGAACAAAGTGCACATCAATTCCATTGATGTTGCAGCGAAACTGGGAAAAACGGTTTAACTGAGATTCTTGTTCGCGCCAATCATACTGTTCTCGCCAATACGAAACAAGGGATTTTAAATAAGTTAAATCAACACCTCGATCCCAGCCTGAGTTTTCCAATTGATCCGGCCAGCGGATGTGGTGTAATCTTCTTTTCAAATCATCAAGGACTTCATCTGCAATGTGAATATGAAAACGTTCAACGGACATTATATTTCTCCTCCTTTTTTGCGCACATCTTAATGATATCCCTTGAACTGCTGTGGTACTATGCTAAAAATCGGGCATCTTTTTCGCCGTGGAGGACTTTAGTAACCTTCCTTATCCTCAACGTTTTACAATTATCTTAATTACTTCATCCTTTTGTTATGGTTTCCAATTTCTCAACACCATATCACTTTCCGAAGCGCAAGGTTATTTTCCAACTGGTCCGAGAATACAAACAGGTCTTTCGCTGTTTCAACGCGATCCTCTCTTTTTAAGCGTTCCCCATGTAACCGAAAAAGCATATCCAATTTTATTTGAATGGTTTTTAGACTAATGCAAATGGCATCCGATTTTCTGAATCAGCTGTGCCTCTATTTATTTATCGAGATTACTTCGTCACGCTATCTTGCCTTTAGTACAACATGGTCGATCCATGCCGGTAGCCGTGTCTTAGTTGTTTATTAAGCTATCGTGTCCCGTTAGATCAATTCAAATTTTGCCCGGACCAGACTTACCCGGGCTTATCACTAAGGGAGGCATGTTTTGGGTTAATGAATGGACAAATCGGAAATAATTCACTCATACCGTCTAAAGGAGGGAACAAATTCATGAATTTTAATGATAATCTATCAGAGCAGAATGCATATTTGAAAGAGCTGAATGCCTTATTTATCCCATTGGACGGAATGGAGAATCTAGACCGCATAGTTAAGGCCATCGGAGATGCAGATATTGTGCTGCTTGGCGAGGCGAGCCATGGGACGTCTGATTTTTACCGAGTTCGGGCCGAGCTTTCGAAGAAGCTAATTGCAAGCAAGGGATTTAACATTATCGGCGTGGAAGGAGACTGGCCCTCTGCTTATCGATTGAACCGGTATGTTAAAGGAATGAAGGGGGCCGATTCTTCGGCAACCGATGCACTGGGTGATTTTACTCGCTGGCCGACCTGGATGTGGGCGAATACGGATATTCGTGATTTCGCTGAGTGGCTGAAGGATTACAATGAGGTGAATCAAGGGGGCGGCAGTGGCTGTCCCAAGGTTGGATTTTATGGCATCGATATGTACTCGTTATGGGAATCGATGGAGGCAATCATCGGTTATTTGGAGGAGACCAAGTCTCCCCAGCTGGAACAGGCCCGCAGGACATATGCCTGTTTTGATCCATATAGCAGGGACCATCAAACCTATGGCATTGCGGCAGGATTGCTCTCGGAGAGCTGTGAGAAAGAAGTGGTTGAGCTACTGAAGCAGATTCAGAGCCGGCGCATGGCGTATCCGGGAAGTGAGGAAGAGCTGAATGCGGAGGTGAACATGCTCGTCACTTCCAGTTCGGAGGCCTATTATCGTACGATGGTCCAGGGAGGCCCGCAGTCCTGGAATATACGGGACAGGCATATGGTTGAATCACTGAAGCGAATCATGTCCTATTACGGCGCCTCGGCAAAGGCCATTGTCTGGGAGCATAATACGCATATCGGTGATGCGCGGGCAACGGATATGATGGCTGATGGCATGGTCAATGTGGGTCAGCTGCTGCGGGAGGATCCAGAACATCGTGTGTTTGCCGTTGGCTTCGGGACCTATCAGGGCGAGGTACTGGCCGGAAGAGCTTGGGGAGCTCCGGTTGAGAAAATGACCGTGCCGCCCGGACAGCCAGGAAGCTGGGAGTATTGCATGCACCGGGCGGGAGGCGGCCGGAATGGCGTGGTAATGCTCTCCGATGCATCTTCCATGCTGCATACGGTCATTGGCCACCGTGCCATCGGTGTTGTATATGAGCCTGCTCATGAGCGATTCGGCAATTACGTGCCTTCCAGCATGGCGGATCGTTATGATGCGTTTGTTCATCTCGACCGGACCATCTCCCTTCAGCCACTGCCTATCCTTCAGCCGGTTGCAACGGATGCTTTATTTTCAGAATAACAGCTCGCAAGAACCGTCTGTGGGAGGCAGGGTAGCTGGGTATAGTTTACCGTCAGGCTCCGGATTATAATTATAAAACTGGCTCCAATATAAAACAGCGGCAGGCTCGGACTTTGTTTTTATCAGTCTGAGCCTTGGTGAAAAACGTTATCTTCTTTTGATGGACGGTACGTCAATTCAACTGCTCCCGAATGTAAGGTCTTGGTATAGACGTGCTTAAGGGACATCGTGTTGATGTTATCTGTAAACAAACGCTTTCCACTCACCCATATAAACGGAAAGATCATGATCCGAATCTCGTCGACGAGATCATGCTTCATCAGCTTCCTAACTAACTCGCCGCTTCCAAGCACCAAGATGTTACTTCCGGGTTGCTCTTTGAGGTTCAAAACTTCTTCCTTGAGATCCCCTTGAGACGAGGGTTGTGTTCCAATTCATCTGGTGTTGCGTTTTCCTTCTTTAAAATGATTCGAGCAAAGAATCCAGTTTCAGAAGTGAAAACTTCTTATCACCCCATTATAATACTTTGATTCAAGAGATACCCAATTTATTCACGTATGGTTCCTGTGACAAAACTGTCGGATACTAGTTGCTAGTTCTTCCGCATGAGTAAGGACAAGCATATGATCAGCTCCTTTGATTTCGGCAAACCTAATCTCAGGTACACGCTTGAAGTGCTCGGCGATATTATACATATCCGGCCATTCTATGGTTCCTTGTATAAATAACGTACTCGCTGCAATGTTCTCTAAACGTTCAATCAAAGGCGGCTCTGGCCAAAGGACATCAAAGCTCCTCCACTCGGTAAATACCCTTGTCATGTAGTGAGTATGCATTTCACTCAGAAATCTCCGGTGGGGGCTAGCCATCGTAGCCCGATAGATCGGTCCGGCTAAAGACAACTCTACAAGTTTTGAAATATCGGGAGCGGCCGCATTCACCGATGCTATATAATTGGTAAATTCTTGCGAATATGCAAATCCCGTTAATGAAGGGGCAATCACCACTAGCCGCTCAAGCATAGAAGGATATGATAACGCAAAATCAGTCGCGACTTGCCCACCGATGGAATGACCAACAAGTGTGACAAGATCCAGTCCGAGATATTCGAGAAGTTTGCGCAAATCCTCCACAAGTGAAGTCGGCTCTTGCATAGCAGGCGAGCGGCCGGTTCCTCGACCATCGAAGGTAATGACCTTGAATGATTTTGCCAATTCAGGCACCATATATCTCCATACCCTTGAGTCGACACCTCCCGAGTGAATCATGACTATAGGGACTCCATTCCCTTCGATTTCGTAAAAAAGTTCCACCTTGTTCCCCTCCCCAGTGAGGTAATATTTTCTTGATTAGCATTTTAATCATGACTGAACATACAGTCTATATTAAAAAAGATATCCACATCGAAAAAAATAATATCTCATTGAATGCCGCGTGATTTGCGGCTTGGAGAGCTACTTTGCGTAAATCAAAAGTTCTTAAACACCAAAATCCTTGAGCGGGTAAAACTTACATTGATATGAAGTCACTTTGAATAACTGCCTTTTAGTTGAATAGCGGCGGATATCAAAAGCGAATTCTTCGCTATTACGTGCTAAAAAAATCGGTGATAAAGTTCTCTTTTCTGTAATGTACTCCAGTACTAGTTAATCTATCATTATTTTATATGACAATAACATCAACTTTATAAATGCTTCTTTTGATTTTTATGCTTAGTAATTGAGTTGAAGATACATATTTCCTGTCTTGATGATTAATACAAGTACATCACATTTACAAAGGACAAAAGACAGACAGAAGATTATAAATTCACTAACAATTTAGGGTAAACGTAACCTAATTGAAACCGCCCATCCAATAACCGGATGGGCGGTTTTTACATACTACTTTCCTGCTCCTTTATCACCTGCTCAACCCCCAACAGAATCAGCTTCAATCCGAACTCAAACGCTCCGTCGGTCCCCATCAGCTCGAACAGCCCGTTCGTGAACATCCTCCGGAATAGTCCCACTTCTGTCTCGCTCATGGAATTCAGAAGGTGAATCATCTCCTCACCCGGAAGCGCTCCCTGGTCCTTGAGGATAGCGGAGACATTACGCTCATGCTGATAATCGTCTAGGACGAAGTAGGAGACATAGTTCACAAGTGTAGTAACCACTTGTATTTTCTGCTCTTGCTCAAGCGGCGTCGACTCCACGCAGAGCAGCATACGGTTGGTGAACCGGATGATGTCCGGTTCGTGGGGCAGCGTCATCATCATGAGCTGCGTGGAGCAGGGGTACCGGTAGAGCACACTCCGCATCGTTACCGCAAGCCCCGTCAGCTGCTCCTTCCAGTCCCCCTCGGAATGAAACTCCTCCAGAATAATTTTCGATACCTGGTTGGCCAAGCGCTGATAGAGATTCTGCTTGCTCTTGAAGTACCAGTACAAAGAGGGAGCCTGAATCCCTAGCCGGTCGGCCAATCGTCTCATACTGAATTTCTCGATACCCTCCTCTCCAAGAAGCTCCCACGAGGCTTCCAAAATCTTATCCTCCGAAATTTGAGGCTGCTTTTTTTTCATCGGTATCCGCCCTTTTATCTAACAGTGTAAGTTTATGCTTTACAGGTTCATAGGTTCATGATATCATCTAACACTGTAAGGCACAACCTAACACTGTTAGACTGAAGGACAAAATAAATAAAGAAAGTAGTGACTCGCATGGATGCAGAAAACCTCCATTACTTTGAAAAAGCACCGGTCGCAAAAGCCGTAGCTCACTTCGCTGTACC
Organism: Paenibacillus sp. S29; assembly: GCF_049319765.1. Taxonomy (NCBI): domain Bacteria; kingdom Bacillati; phylum Bacillota; class Bacilli; order Caryophanales; family Paenibacillaceae; genus Paenibacillus; species Paenibacillus sp. S29. The sequence goes on from NZ_JBMOUI010000012.1 coordinate 6,896, forward strand.
GATGATGCTAGGTACGTCAATGAATGTCATCTATTCCATCTTAAATGCCTATTTCCTTGGTACACTGGGCAATACTGCCATGTTAACCGCACTCGCACTAACCTTGCCGTTATTCGCGATCATTATGGCACTAGGCAACTTGATAGGCATGGGTAGTGGCACATTCATCTCCCGTTTGCTGGGAGAAAAAAAATATGACGATGTGAAGCATGTGTCTTCATTCGCCTTTTACAGCAGTTTAGTTCTCGGTCTTATCGTGATGGCGGTCGGTCTCCCGTTGATCGATCCAATCGTTCATGGCCTCGGGGCAACAACTAGCTCCTTCGGATTCACGAAGGACTATGTCACGATTATGCTTATTGGTTCACCATTCGTCGTATTATTCTTCACGCTGGAGAATATTGTGCGCTCCGAGGGTGCAGCAATCACGTCGATGATCGGTATGATTCTCAGTGTTGTCGTGAATATTATTCTCGACGCGCTAGTCATCTTCGTCTTCCATTGGGGCGTGATCGGCGTTGCGTCTGCTACGGTCATCTCTAACTTGGTTGCGAGTGCATTCTACGCCTTCTATATGGGATATAAGAGCCAATTCTTAACTGTCTCCGTAAAATGGTTTAAAGCTACCGCGGATATTCTGAGCAATGTATTCAAAATCGGAGTTCCCGTCTTTGTTATGAGTATCTTCTTGGGTGCAATGTCGCTCATCTTTAACCATTTTCTTGTCGATTATGGGGATCAGGCCGTAGCGGCTTACGGAATTTCATCACGCCTATTGCAATTTCCTGAGTTTATTCTGATGGGCTTATGCGAGGGAGTTGTGCCATTGATTGCCTTCTCTTTTACAGCAAATAAATTACGCATGAAACATACCATTGGATTTACAATCAAAGCTATTGTGACGTTAGCAATCGTGTTCGGTGTTATCGTCTATCTGATTTCCGACCACTTAATTGGTTTATTTACGAGTGACCCACAATTAATTGAAATGGGTAGCTACATTCTACATGTGACGTTCTTATCCTTATTCATTACAGGAATGACCTCGCTGTTTACCGGTATCTTTCAAGCAACAGCGCAAGGAACCGCCGCGTTTATTATGTCAGTTATTCAAGGAGTTACTCTGATTCCTGTGTTGTATATTGCTAATCGAATGAACGGATTCCACGGGGTGGTCTGGTCGCTTGTCATTTCGGATGCCGTTGCGTTCCTTGTTGGTGCCATCATGCTGTATGTTCTGCGGACCAAATTGCAGCCGGATTTGGATAATTTAGTACAGTAGAAAACATATAACATGCAAGAAGGCAGGATAAGGACACTCCCCGACCTTGTCTTCTCGGTGGGGTAGAACTGTATTAACCTAAACTGCCCGTTAGTTTAACCTTCATTTGTAGTGCCTTATTCCGACTATTCTCTACGAGCTATACGAAACCCTTGATCGGGACCAAAGCCATTCGCATCGAACTTACCTCGGAAAGATATCTCGTTGTTGCTGACGTTGCCGGACATATCGTAAATTCCTAACTCGTTGGGTTTCCGGGTACCGATCGATTTTGTATTATTATTGTTGCTCTCTATGATAGGCCAGTTCCAGTCTCCAGATAAGTATTTGTCTCCGACGTTTTTCCAATACCATGCGACCTCGTCGGCATTATTGCTTCCGCTGTATGTGTAGCCCTTGCTCGCCTGACCTCTGCCTGCTGCATATTCCCACTTTACTTCTGTAGGCAATCCGTAACTATCAGCCCCCTCGTTGATCGTTACTGTCCATTTTATATTATCGTTATCATTCTTATTGTCGCTATTAAAATAAACATTAATAGCTTTCTCATGGATAGATATCCTTTAAGCTGATAGGAAAAATAGTAGGCCGTGATGGCCTGCAACTCGCTTCCGGGCAATGTCAAAGGTCGTTTTGTCTGATGGGAAACGACCTTTGACGTATCCGGATTAACGATAGAACTGAAGGGGAACGTCCTTCCGTTTGCCTCCAGTGTTTAGGGACCAATGTTTCCTCTATAATCGATTCATTTAAACCCTATCTATCAGACAGCTCTCAAAACCCGCTTATCCCGTGAGACAGTCCCAACCGCGCCTGTTCGTTGAACAGCTTGCAGTTGAGTGGTTACCACACCGTTACGTTAGAGCTCCCGCTACTCTGATACCCCTCTGTCGCCAACACCTGGTAAGACCAGTTACTTCCCAGATTCATTCCTTTGCTCGCCCATGCTTTCACGTGGTTGCTGAAAGTGATTGTGGAGTTGCCCCCGGTCGGTCTCTTCGACTGTCGAACACTCCAGTACTGAATAAACGTCGTTTTTTCGCCTTCAATGGAAGGTGCGTCGTATCGCATTGTTGTGTAGATATCATATGTGCCCCCATCACTGGTCACCGTACCTTTATACGTTCCGGTAGGTCGATAAGTACCCCAGCTATCAACGACGTAATATTCGATGAGTGAGTTTCTCGTCCACCCGTAGAGAGCCAAATATCCATTACCGGACGGCGCCCAGACACCGGCATTGTAGTTGATCGTTCTGTTTGGCGATCCAGTAGTCCAGCCTTTGCCGACAACAAAATTCCCGGTATCCTTCCATGTTACGCTGTAATTACCGCCCGATCCATTAACAGCATTGACCGTCCCACCGCCATCGGTCCAATTTTGCCAATAGTCTGTCGCTGCACTTGAGGTTGTTGCAAACAACCCAAAACTCATGGAAGCTGCAAGAACTACCGTCATCATTTTCTTACTAAAATTAAACATACTCTACCTCCTAAAATTTTGTGTTTGTCCCATACACTTGCTTGTTGGTTGATTCTCTTTGCAGTATATCACCTATGCGTTCCATATTCCGTATTTTTTTACTTTAACCTCCTTTCTGAGTGAGATTATAAAATAATAGCGTTTGCATATAAACCTAGCAAATTAAAGCTTTAACTCTATTATGTTTAGCTTTCTTTGAATTTTATAGAATAATTCCAGTATTACAGCGATGTGAAGCAACACCCGGCAGCGTAGTGGCGCCTCATGTACATTTTCAACTCAGCTTATATACTAAAAAAACTTTATGCAAATAACGCATAAATATCAATATGCATCCATCACATGCTGTAAAATGTGCTTGGGTGATTAGCAGTGCATAATGGGAATTCTCGATTCACGTGAGGACAAACACTTAACTTTTCATAGGAGGTATGATAAAAAATGATTTTGGAGGATATGTATTATGGGAATTGGCGTCCTAGTGAACAGATAAATTCAACCGACCCTGAATCTCAAAAAGTGAATCAAAAAATTAGTGATCTCATGGAGATGTTGAAAAGCAAATTACCAGCAGCATTCATTCACGGGTATCGGGCGGGGGCATTAACGATGATTGAAGTATTTAGCGAGGACAAAGAAATTGTTGATCGTAATAGATAGATAATGGAGGAGTTATGGTGGTGAGCCCGCTACGCATGCAGATTGTTCTTCCGATCGCTGTTATCCCTAGATTTCTCCTCAGTAGAATATAAACTTAAAGGTAAAATCCAGGGATAGCTGAACGAATGGAGGGGCTGCCTAGCCTCTTCCTGCGCCCAGCGCATTCATCAAGAACTCATAAATTTCCAGTTCGTTGATTTTATCGCCATCTGTCACTATGTTATGCTGAACTTGCAGTCCGTTCTTGAACACGGTGAACATCCGAGCTGTCCTGTCCGCATCGATTGAAACAGGGATAGCTCCATTCTGCTGTCCGACTTCGATCCACGTTTTGGCAGTGAGGATAGATGCTTCGTGATAACGTTTCAGAATGCCAGCCACGGCGGGCTTATCCTGTTGGCTGAGTAGATAAATAAAAATCAGGCTAGCAGCGCTGTCCCCACTACCGATGTTACGAAGCCGTTCGGTTAAGGTGTTAAGCGGGGATTTGATTCCTTCTGGTCCTGCGGGAGTCCGGGCGACAGATTCAAAAAAGCGCTGATTGGTTTTTTCCATTCCCGCCTCCAGAATCATACCGAACAATTCATCTTTGCTTTTGACATAATGGTAAATGGCTCCTTTAGTCAGTCCGCTGCGATCCGCAATATCCTGTAGTGTCGTCGCCCGACAGCCTTTCTCCATAATCATCTTTTCGGCAATCTCAAGCAGCTTTTTTAGACTGTCATTCATCGCTTTGTCTTGCATAATCTCTTACCTCCCGTTTGTCTGTCTTTTTATTCGTTTAATGAAACCTATATTCCACCAGATCGTCAAACCAATAAGCCCGTAGGTGAAGAACGGCGATACGACCAGAAAGGTCGGTATGGACAGCGAATATACCAGCACTACTTTGATGAAGGCTTCCAGCAGCAGGCTGAGTCCCCACACCGCCGTTATTAGGCGGAAGTTAAAGCGATAGCGCGGAAGTTTCTCCCATTTATCGTTCATCTGAGGATTATGGCCTGTGAATCTTTCGGCAAAATAATAAATTAATGGTCGACCAAAGAGCAGCGAACCTAGAAACACCAACCCCATAATACCGGTCACATAAGACTCCCGTAGCAGAATGAAGCGTTCGTCACCGCCCAAGAGAACGGCCACGACGCCAAGAATCAGACCAAGAAAGATAAAGCCAGAGAACACATCTGCTTTGCGCGTCCTTATAAGATTGTAGAGCGAGTCGCATAGTGGTACAAGAGCAGCGATAGACAGAGCCACCACACTGCTCGTATGCGGAATTAGCAGGCGATAAGCCAAATAAGGCAATACGATATTAATGATTAGCGTAAAGATGATTTCGTTGCGAGATTTATTCATGATCGACTCTTCCTCTCATCATTCAAAACCTACCTTCGGTAGGTATCTTTCATTCTACATACCTTCGGTAGGTATGTAAAGATTAAAAATAATAATCTGTATACGAACCTCAATCTACATATTGCCCAAATGTGGCTACACAGTTCGCATACTCTATAACTACAAAAAGGAGATGGCGTTTGCCATCTCCCTTGCTTTTATTCTTCCCTCATACTTCCTGCTTAAAAACATATTGCTCACGGACACACACTCTAACAAGCAACTATATTTTTAATCCCCCACCCGATTCAAAAACACCTTCGTCCGCTCCAGCTGAGGATTGCCAAAAATCTGCTCTGGTGTACCGGATTCTGCAATTTCGCCATTATCCATAAAAATGACACGATCCGCCACATCTCTCGCAAAGTTCATCTCGTGGGTCACGATGACCATCGTCATATGTTCCTCAGCCAGCTTTTTGATAACTCGCAGCACCTCACCCGTCAGCTCGGGATCAAGGGCCGAGGTCGGCTCATCAAACAGTAAAATATCAGGGTTCATCATCATTGCCCGGGCAATCGCCACGCGCTGCTTCTGCCCTCCCGACAGTCGGGATGGATACGCATCTGCTTTATCTGCCAAACCGACTTTAGCCAGCAACTCAGCGCTTTGGCGACGTAGCTCAGCCTTGCTCACCTTCTTCACCAGCTTCGGAGCCAGCTCCAGATTATCCTGCACCGTCAAGTGAGGGAACAGATTAAAATGCTGGAACACCATGCCCATACCGGTGGTAATGCCCTTAATGTCACCTGCCGGAGCGTACTGACCGTTTTCCACCAGTGCTTTATCATGAATGCGGATCGTCCCGCCCGTCACATCTTCCAAGTGTACCAAACTACGGAGCATGGTACTTTTTCCTGAACCTGAAGGACCGATGACGGCTACAACCTCGCCCGCTTTAACGTTAAAGCTCACTCTTTTCAGAACGTCGAGCTTGCCGAACGATTTTTTCAAATCGGTTACTTCTATTGCATTAGTATTCATATCCCGACATTCCTTTTACTCGAATTTAAAACGTTTTTCCAGCGCCCTGAAGAATAGCGTCAGCACCAAAGCTAACAACAAATAAATAACCGCCGCTACAACGTAAGGTACAATCGAGAAATCACGGTTTACAGCCGTATTGGCAAAATGCAGCAGTTCCGGTACCGCTACTGCATACAGTAGTGCCGTATCTTTTACCAGTGTTGTCGCTTCATTGGTCACCGCAGGCAAAGCAATCCGTACCATTTGCGGCACAATGACTCTAATCAGCGTCTGCGACTTGCTCAAGCCCAGCACTTGCGAAGCCTCGTATTGCCCTTTATCAATCGACAACATTCCGCCTCTAAAAATTTCTGCAAAATAAGCCGCATAATTCAGTACAAATGCCAGTACCGCAGCCGTTGTCCGGTCCAAGACCAGATACTCCCCAATGACAGGCAACATCGGCAGACCAAAACAAAAGAACAATAATTGCAGCAATAGCGGCGTACCACGTATAACATAAATGTACGTATGCATCAGCCAGGCGATTGGCTTAATCCGGCTTTTGGCCAGCAACGTAACGATAAAACCCAATGGAATAGACAAGATGAGCGTGATGAAAAATAAAATAACCGTCATCTGTGCCCCTTCAAACATAGGCTTCATAATTCGTAAAATATATTCCATACTCATGACCTTCGACTCCTAAACCCTTAGTTCAATACACTACATATTAATTTAATACTTTATCTTCACCAAACCACTTTTTCGAAATTTCAGCAGCTTTTCCGTTCTTGTGCAGCTCATCCAAAGCAGATTGCAGCTGCGTCAACAGCTCTTCATTTCCTTTTTTCACGCCGATGCCGTATTCCTCAGGGGCCAATGATTCATCAAGCAGCTTATACGTCCCTTGTTCCTTCGACATATAATACTTGGCAACGACTTCATCAATGACAACCGCATCCAGACGTCCGGTTTTCAAGTCCGTCAAAGCCAGAACATTATCCGGGTACTCGGACACAGGCTTCAATTTACTTTTGATCGGATTCGCATCCAATGCATCGGCTGCTGAAGACAGCGTCTGGAGTCCGACCGTTTTGCCCGTCAGATCAGCCAGCTTGGAAAGACTGGAAGTAGCCGGAATGACAATCACCTGACTGTTTTTCAGATATGGCTTTGTGAACAGCACTTTTTCCTTACGCTCATCCGTAATGGTGTATCCATTCCAAATGAGATCAATACGTCCGCTGTTCAGCTCGGATTCTTTGGCAGACCAGTCAATCGGCTGAAATTCCACCTGTTTACCCATTTGTTCCCCGGCCGCTTTCGCATAATCAATATCAAAGCCGGTCAGCTCGTTATTTTCATCTCTAAAGCCCATCGGGGCGAATTTATCATCAATTCCAATAATCAATTTACTGTCATCCTTACCGCCGGAACATCCGGCCAACACGATCATCATCAATCCAATCAACATCGTAAACATGGCTGCTTTTCTCATCTTATTCCCCTCCAACAATGGTGACCCCCGTATCCAAGAACAGGTGGCAAACGCTTTAGTTCGTTAACACGTTATCAGAGTATCATCATAACATACCGCAGGATACTCGTCGAGAGGAATAAGCGGAATCTTAGCCTTATATAAATGGAAAACCTGTGACGAAAATTTGACCTGTGTTCTATAATGTAAAACCTTACCTTGACATGTCACCTAAACCGTCTTATCATTTCCTAGTATTCTTATACACTTTTATTTATTTAAAATTTTCAGCAGCAATAGTATGTAAATCAGCTCGACAGACAGGAGAAATAAAGCCCCATGTACATTTTAAAACGTCTCTTTACGATGTTCATTACGTTGTGGATTATCGTCACTTTAACGTTTATCATCATGCATATCATTCCGGGTGATCCGTTCTCGAACGATTCCAAAACCATTCCGGAAGCGGTATTGCAAAACATGCGTGCCAGATACAATCTGGACAAGCCGCTCGCTGTGCAGTATGTGTTGTATCTCAAAAATCTGCTAGTGCTGGACATGGGCCCGTCTATTCAATCGAAAACGACGGACGTCAATATGCTCATTGCCCGAGGTTTTCCACCTTCTGCATTGCTGGGTATTCAATCCATCGTGGTCGCAATTATTGCCGGTATTTCGCTCGGAACGCTGGCTGCTCTACACCATAATCGACCACTGGATTATATCTCGATGTTTATCGCGATTGTTGGTATTTCCGTACCCAGCTTCATATTGGCACCGCTGTTAATCAAGTATGTTGCCGTCCAATGGCATCTGCTTCCGGTCGCCTCATGGGGAACCTGGCAGCATACGGTGCTCCCGTCGCTGGCTCTCGCTGTTTCACCGCTTGCTGTTATCGCCCGCTTTATGCGAACGAGTATGCTGGAGGTCATGCATGAGGAGTACATACGCACTGCCAAAGCGAAAGGGTTGTCCTCTTGGGCAGTAGTCCTTCGTCACGGATTACGTAATGCGTTGATTCCGGTGCTTTCCTTTATCGGACCGCTATTCGCTTCCGTCATTACAGGTACCTTTGTCGTTGAAAAAATATTCGCCATTCCCGGCATCGGTAAATACTTCGTAGATAGTATCTTTAACCGGGATTATCCTGTGATTATGGGGACGACCATTTTCTACAGTGCCATTCTAGTCGTCACTTTATTTTTAATTGATATATCCTATCGCCTTGTCGATCCACGAATCAAATTAGTCAGCAAAGGAGATTAACATGAAAGCAGCATCTACTGTCGAAAAGGACAGCCTGTTCAGTCTTGTAGATCGTAGCCAGATCCCCACCCCCACGTTGACCAGACCCAAAGAATCACCCTGGCGAGATCGGCTACGCAGACTTTTTAACAACAAGCTTGCTCTGTTGGGGCTTTCCCTACTAATCATGATTATTGTGCTGGCGATTGTGGGACCTTCCATGGTTCCCTATGCACCCAGTGATCAATCCCTTTTGAAAACGAATCTCTCTCCTTCGAAAGAGCATTGGTTTGGCACGGATGATCTGGGGAGGGACGTATGGGCACGGACATGGGCCGGAGCTAGAATTTCACTCATGATCGGCTTTGCCGCTGCCGCCATTGATTTGGTACTTGGTATTCTCGTCGGCTGCATTGCTGGCTATTGTGCTGGGCACGGCAAAACAGGCGACAGGATCGACAGCATTCTCATGCGTATTATTGAAATTTTGTATAGCATTCCTTATCTGCTGGTCATCATTCTGCTGCTCGTCATTATGAAGCCGGGACTGCTAACGATGATTATTGCATTATCCATTACTGGCTGGGTCGGTATGGCCCGTGTAGTGCGTGGGCAAATCTTACAGCTGAAGCAGCAAGAATATGTGTTAGCAGCCCGTAGCTTGGGGACATCTCATTCACGTATTATCTTCAGGCATTTGCTACCAAACGCAGCGGCAATCATTATCGTAAATTTGACGTTTACTATTCCGTCGGCTATTTTTGCCGAATCATTCCTGAGCTTTCTCGGTCTGGGGATTCAGTCTCCTTCGGCCAGCTGGGGGACGATGGCTAACGATTCACTTGGCGTTATTTTAAGCGGTCAATGGTGGCGCCTATTTTTCCCCGGGCTGATGATATCGCTCACCATGCTGGCGTTCAATACACTTGGAGACGGGCTTCAGGATGCACTTGACCCGCGCTCACAACATTAACAATGTAGAGATCGAAATTGGACAAGGAGGGGTGTCACCATGATCCGCAGCTTCTTGCCTAACCGCAGGAAAAACGGCAATTCCTTTATCGAAGTGCGCACACGCGGCATACCTGCGGGAAAGGAGGATGAATAACCCCCGGTACGGTGTACCTTATTTTTGGCATAACTAATCACAGTAATGGAGGAAAACCACAATGAAAAAAATGCATTGGATGACGATTATCTTACTTTTGGCCGTAACGGCTTTGGCTGGATGCTCTGGCACTACGGACAAAACAGCAAGCAACGACCCGTCCGCTGCGCCTCAAGCAGATATCCCGCAAGAAATTACTGCCAATCTGGCAGGTGGAGAGCCTTATACGCTAGACCCTGCTTTCGCATCAGATACAACGTCCTACTTTGTGATTGATAACTTGTACGAAGGGCTGTATACATACGATAAGGCCGGTAAAATCGTAGAAGGCGCTGCCAGCAAAGTAGACGTATCTCCTGACGGTAAAACCTACACCTTTACGATCCGTGACGGCGCAAAATGGTCGAATGGTGACCCACTGACAGCTAAGGATTTTGAATACTCCTGGAAACGGGTACTGAATCCGAAAACAGCTGCCTACGATCCTTCTGCCCTCTACTACATCAAAGGTGCCGAAGCGTACAACACAGGCAAAGGTAAAATTGAAGACGTGGGTGTTACAGCCAAAGATGATAAAACTCTGGTAGTTGAACTGAAATCACCGCTGAGCTTCTTCCCAACGATCGCAGTGGGTCATGCCTATCTGCCAGTAAACCAATCGGTTGTTGAGAAAAATGACAAATGGGCAGCAGAAGCGGGCACAATGGTCGGCAACGGTGCATATGTAGCCAAGGAATGGAAACATAACGAGCAGATTACGCTGGCGAAAAATGATCAATTCTGGAACAAAGGTGCCATTACAATGGCAACGATTAATTTTAAAATGGTTCAAGACTCCACAACTTATTATCAAATGTACAAAACGGGCGATCTGGATCTGATTTTGAGTCTTCCCGTAGATACCCTGGATCAGGAAAAGAGCAACAAGGAATTCCTGTCGCATCCATCTTTCAGTGTGTATACCTATTCTTTTAACGTAAAACAAAAGCCGTTTGACAATAAAAAAATCAGACAGGCCATTGCCTACGCGATTGACCGCGAAGCACTGGCTACCAGCGTAACCAAAGGTGGCGAAACTCCGGCTTACGGTTATGTTCCATACGGAACAACAACGCCATCCGGCAAGGACTTCCGTGATGAAGCACCGAAAAAATACTATGAGTTTGACGCTGCGAAAGCGAAACAATTGCTGGCCGAAGGTCTGAAAGAAGAAGGTTTGACCCAGCTGCCACCGATCACCTTTAAATACAACACTTCGGACAAGCATAAAAAAGTAGCTGAAGCGATTCAGGAAATGCTGAAAACGAACCTGGGCGTTGCAGTGACGCTGGAGAATCAGGAATGGAAAACGTACATTGATACCTTTAAACAGAAGAACTTCCAGATCGCTCGTATGGGCTGGGAAGGAAACTTCCTGGATCCACTCGGCGTATTGGGGCATTATACTTCCAAAAATTCGAACAACTTTACCAACTGGAGCAACCCGGAGTATGACAAACTGATTGAATCCTCAACCTTTGAGCTTGATCCGGCAAAACGCTTTGAACAGCTCCACCAGGCAGAAGACGTATTGATGGAAGATCTGCCGATTATTCCGATCCAGTTCTCTGCGGACACCGCATTAATCAGTCCTAAGATTCAAGGTATCGTATTTGATGCTCGTTCGAACCCAGACCTGCGCTTTGCGAAACGGGTCGAAAAATAATGATTTTACGTTTCGGGCTCACTGCCCTGATTGTCGGTACTTTAGGATTTCTGTACGCCATCCCCCATCTCTTGTATGGTCGTGAAAACATGGCTACTGCAAATCTGCTATTCCTGTTGGGGTTGCTGGGCTTGGTGATCGGTGCAATCTTCCACGTTCTGCAAAGCGGTTTTCTAACCCTCTTCCTGCGGGGATTTGCAGACATCAGACAGTTGTTCATTCGTCAATCCAAGGCATTACGGGAGGAAAATGAACGTTTGCGTTCCGATGAATCTCTGTCAGCCTGGAAAACATCCATGTTCCGCCACCTCAAGGTATATACTTCGGGGTGCGGGGCGGGGCTTATCCTTTGCTCGATGATATTAATGGGGATAAGTTAGGGTGGTATGAGAAGCTTTCTTGCGGTTGATGGGCGCTACGCGTGCAGATTGTTCTTCCGATCGCTTCGCTTCTTCAGAACAATTCTGCCCGCTCCGCTGGCAACCGCCGTAGAGCTTCTATACGTTTTAGAGGTGTGTAAAGAAAAGAGAGAGTTTCGCAAAGCGTTTGCTAGCGGAACTCTCTCTTTTTGCATTTTTTATATATTAAGCTTTGAGAAGGGCTCATAGTACAACACTTAGTAGCCTTAATAAATCTGCTTTTCCTTCGCTTCCTGTAACCATGATGGGAACTCGTTAAGCAATAGTTCGTACAATTCATTGTCTTCCATAGATTCGATATCTTGAATTTGGAAGAAGTTAGCGTTATCTACCACACGGCCCTCTATATTGTCCAGCTTCTTTAATACGCCAAAATCGGATTCACCCACACCGATAAATTGCCAGAAAATCGGCTCTCCTGACGAATCAATGACTGCGTTGTCGATATTATCTCCTTTTCCACGCTTCACACCGCCATCATTAATAAAAATAACAAAGGCCGGATCAGAAGAGGGTTCTTCCTTGGTGTATTTGGCGATAACATCGCGCATCACAGGTGGCTCATCATTACGACCGAACTTGGGCAAATAATCATTGGACAAAATATGTTTTTCAACATAGTTGTCAACGTCATTTTCGGTAACGGACGGCAAACGCGAAAAACGGTGATCATACACCCATACGTCCAGTACACCATCATCATCCAAAGAACTCGCAACTGCAACAATTCGTTCCAACACCTTTTGAACAGTACCATTTTTGTACAAGCTTCTCATAGATCCTGAAATATCGAGCACCAATCCAACTCTTGCAGTTACATTTGTTAGATTCTTTTTAGTCAGTACCAGTTGCGCATTCTTTTTAAGTAAAGAAATACTGCTCATGTTCCCCACGCTCCTCTATGATGTATACCCTAGCCCGTCTAGTCTACCATCTGCGTCGTTCGTCGCCTCTCAGGGGAAAGTCGCTCAATTCTCCGAGTTGGTCATGTGCAGCCTTATAAATGCGAAGAATAGCTTGTACCTTGTTAAAATCATTGTCTTCCGGGCCGAATCCTTCCATATACATTTTTTGAATGATGTTTTGGAAGAAATCTATACGCTCGCGGACGGAATCCTGCTCTATTTGCAGTACCTCTTCAAAGCTGTGTGTCTCAGCAAAATCAGACAGCTCATCAAATTCCTGTTCCTGATATCGATCTCCCCGAGTTTCGGGATTGAGATCAATAGAGGTACGCAGGGTTGATAATAAAATATTTTCGCGCGCCAGCATGACATGAAAATCTTTGTTCTTAAACAGATCCGTAACGATCAGACGGCACATTTCCTTGTTCTGCAGTAGAATCCCGTCAAAAGGATGCAGCGTCCACACACCGTAGTTAAAAAATAAATTAAAATTGAAGCTACTGCTTCCATACTGATATACAATGTTAATTTTCGATTCGTCGATGATTTCAAATGAAAATTCCAGCATGCATTCTCCTTTGGGATTCCAATATTTAACTCTATCCTATCAGAAAATGCATGATTTTCAATAAAAAAATTTATTTCACAGAATCATTTAACTCCACAATTGAATCTGCTTTTTCGCTACTGGCAGCTACGAGTAAATAGACAATCACACACCCTAAAATAAAGGACATCATACGCTCGCTCTCTCCTTTTGTCATTCGCTTTTTAAGAGTTTATGCACGAGAATGCTATGTATGTTCATCATGTCCTTTATTAGCTGCTGCCAAACCAAAAAAAGACGCCTTTCGGAGTCATCCTGGCGTCTTTTTCATAGATTGGGTCTATTATTCTACATTGTCATCAGTTCAAAAACGAGCTTAGACCCTCAGAGGAATTGCTATCCTTCAGCGGTTTGGATGGTTCTTTCCCTTCGATCCCCAGACGTTGGCTAAGGTTGGCATTGATTGCTGTCATTTTACTTGTATAATCGTGGCAGCTTTCAATAATCCGACGGTTTGATTTTTCAGACAGATCCAAAGCAGATACCAAATCACCAATCGCCTGATTCACAGCCTCCAGTGACATAGAAGGCTTGCTAAGCAAATCTGTCGTTCTCTCGGTCGTCGTTTTGAGAAGCTTCGCATTTTCCTTGAATTGATCTTCAATCGTACGGTTGGTCGCATCGACGGCTGAAATGATTTTATCCTGATCCGCCAGCGCCATCGCGATCATAGCCGATACAGTGATCAGATTCGATGTTTTATCAATCGCATTATTTACAGAATCAATCAGTTTATCATTGTTATCATTAATAATATCCGTTGCTGCAATCGCCTGATTGTATAATAAAATCATTTCAGTCATCGACTGCGTACGAGTAACCACCTTGCGTAATCCCCGCTCCAAATGAGGCTTACGGTTTTCGTTTTCCGGCTTGGCAATCTCGGTCTCAAACAGTTCTTTCAAGCGATTACCAAAGGCAATCTTCGTCTGTAAATTGTAGATTTCTTCAATGGAAGCCTTCTTCAACTGTCTCATGCTGACGATGTTTTCTTCCAGATTATCCTTACCATCTCTCAAGGCAGTAATGATTTTCTCGATGTTCGTCTTCACCGACTGATACTTGTAAATGTAGTTTTTTAACGGGCTTTTACGCAGAAGCTTGCCAAAAAAGCTCATATTTTTGCTCTGCTGGAGCGTTTCGCATTCATCACGTAGCTTTAAGATCATATTGGATACCTCAGCCCGATCACCGGACATGAGGTCGTTTACCGGACGATCCAGCATTTTAAGGGTCTGCCCCGCACGTTCCTGCGTTTTAACCCCCAGCTTACCGATATCATCCATTAAAGTATCCAGGCTCATGACATCGCTTTGTGATACCTTCTGAATCAGCTGTGAAGCCTCCTCAGTCACCTTTTGTTCATCTTCTTTTTTCAATTCAGCCCATGGGGTCGCCATACGCTACCTCCTATTCTGAAAACAACTGTTACCCAAATCTAATCGTTGTTATTCAGAGCAGCTATTCTGCTACTTTTTTATTTTCTCAAAAAATCGCCTACAATTCGGAACTGCTATATCGCTGGTGAATAAGCTCCGCTTTGCTCTGTAATTCCAGCAGATCCTTGTGCTCCACCGTGGACACAATTACCGATATTTTGCTGTCCACATCCCGTAATCCGTTTAATAACGTCCTCCGGTTGGTCCGCTTCGCATCGCCGCTGAGCCGAAGAAACGGATTAATCAGTCCGTTCAAATCCTTCAAAATCAATCTCCGAACCGTATGATTCACTTCGCTGTTGTTCAGTTCATGCAAAAGCGGAATGACCCGCTGCAAACGTGCAAATAGAGCCAGCGCCTTCTCGACAATCTCGTTATCAAGCGTATCCTTCTGTCCCTCGGAGATCACCATGTCCTCCAGGACCTCCAAATACTCCATCACCTGAGCAAATTCACTGCTCACCTGATCTGGTTGACGTACTTGTCCTGTCATAGACTCCGGTCGAACGGTAGCTTCCTTTTCATGCTGCTGTGTCTCACCGACCTGCTCCTGCACCACCGGAATCACGGAACCGGTCAGATTGGGGCGAGGATGGCGAACGGCCATGATGGCACTGTATCCTCCCAAACCAATGATCGGAATCGCCAAACACACAAACAGTGGCAACCAAAAACTTAGTAAAAGCGCAATCAGGTAGCTAACCACAGCAATCGTGGCACCCCACATTTTTGACGTCATAGCTTGTACCTCCTGACGTAAACCCTTACCATATTGTAGAAAACAATATTTGTGTGTGTCAATGTACGGATTTACGAATGGTGATTGGCTGCTCGATATGACTGGCTAAAATGTCGTATTGCGGATGAAGTGAACCGATCTCATGACCCAAAGCCGATTTCACCGCTAGATAAGGAAAATTGATACCAGACAAACATGATACATGAAGTCCTCCGGACATCCGCGGATTGATCTCTAGCAACTTGGCATGCTCGCCGTTATATTTTACCTGAATGTTATAATTGTACGGAATGTGATACGCCTCAGCGACCTTCTGTGCCACCTCCAACAGCTCGGGATGCTGCTCCAGCAGCCGTAATCGTCCTCCTGCCTTCCTACGCGGAACCGCCGCTAGCAGTTTTCCGTTCCGGTCAGCCAGGCAGTCAATACTGTATTCGTATCCCTCCAGCAGCTCCATCACCATCAGATTGGGAAATGATTCTGTGGATGACAATACGCGATGTGCCTCCTCGAACGAAATATGATTCAGCGCATGGCCGAACAGCTCCTCCAGCGGATTACGTTCATTGTTGATGATACGAAAGCCCATCCCGCCTTCTGCATTACATGGCTTGAAGCATACCTTATGCCCAAGTGCTATTAACGACTCATAAGCCTGTTTAAACTGCTCGGCATTGCTGGCAATGGCATAGTCGGGAATCGTGACAATGTCCTTTTGACGAATGGATTCATAAAACAGATCCTTTTCCATCAGTTGCTCCAGCAGTTCGGTATCTTGGCATACCATTACTTTTGTCCCAATATCATCGAACAAATAAAGATGCTTGCTAATATCGAGCATATTCCACCGTGGGATAAAGACATCAATTTCGTGCCGCCTGCAAAAATCAGCGCAAAACCGTGTGTACTCCACACCACTGGTGCGGGGCTCTACTTCAGCTACATCACTGGCCTGTAGCGCCATGTGCTGCGGATCTGAGTGTGTCGCATAGATCTCGAACGGAATACCGTCCTCATTGTTACGAATAGCATTCATATAATGATACGCCACTGAAAACCAGCGGTTAAAATACACCTTAACCTTCTTCACAGAGCCACGTCCCCTATCTATTCTGAAAATGAAGTTTGAGCTGCGAACACACTCTGGTGTATTGCGTGAACATACGCCATGATTTCGTCCGCTGCATAAACCCCCGACACTTCTGTAAAACGGTAATTGACCTCCAGCTTATCCCGCAGCTGTTCCCGATACAATTCACCATGACGCGGAGCAATCGCATAATCGGCATAGTCCAGCAAACAACGGTCTAGCAAAGAGTCACCGGACGCAACCACGGCCCCTCCATTCGTGAGATTGCGGATGTGCTCCACGGCTGCCTGTTTATTCACGGCCGCAGGTACCAGATACACCTTACGACCTTGAATGGATACCTCCCAGCCCATTTCACGCATGATTCGCGCTTTCTCCAGCACCTGTTCCAGCGGCATACGATCCCGTTCAATCATGAAAGCATAGAATAACTCGTCGCAAAAGCGTTCGTTTACGACCCAGTCTTCATGCAGCACCTGTCCGAACACCTGACGTGCTTCTTCCGCATGAGCACCATCACGGCGTACTTGTTCGTGAATACGCCGATTCCACTCTCGATCCACCTCGCCTCCGACGATGATGTTTCCACCATTACTTGTCACGGCATATGCGGGAACCAACTCCGTCTGAAACACGGTGATTCGTCTATACTGTTCTATCGTCCGAGTCGTCACGGGCATAAACATCACATCTTCAGGCAGTGTCTTTAGCCATTGCAGGGCTTGTTCAGAAATAAAAGCCGACGTTGCCCCGTCTATCTGTTCCGCAGGCAACAGCCCAGGGGACTCCAGCGGCACGCCAAGCGAACGTTTGGAATAAATCAGTGTCTGATCCAAGTCACTTGCGTAGATCATTCTTGTCCCCCCTTGAGCGGCTTGATAATTCCGCAGCAGGAATAAGTCAATCCTTCAAATACCTCTACAGGCACTCCACGGTCCTTGGCCAGCAGCATAATGTGCTGGAGATTCGGATTATCTTCGCGGTCAATCAGAATTTTCCACGGCACCCTGCGCAGCAGTACACGAGTCGTCTCCCCCACTCCGGGCTTGACCAGATTGATATCCCGAATACCAAATGCCTGCTGAATCGCCTCTATATCCCGCAAGCCCTGCCATGTCACCGCAGGCGGATTCAATGTCATTTGTTCTGCATATGCAACTGCCGTTTCAGCCACGTCTTGAAAGTACCCGGATATCGTATCCACAAACGTATTAGACTGATCCACTGACCGCCATGATTCATAAAATTTGGCTCCATGGAAATCGTCCGGGCCTATAAGATCATCGCGTAATACCGTCCGACTCATCAAACCGGATACAGTCGAATTCAGACAAGCACTTGGGATTAAATAATCTTCTCGTGTACCGAAGGTCTCCGAACATCTGCCCGGATCGGCCAACACCGCCAGATCATCATTTAGACGCAACCCGTAATCCGCGTTCATCTCACGACAGGCCTCAATCAATACCTGACGAATCGCCCCTTTCCCCGTCCAGCCATCGACAAACTGAAGTTCAATCCCCAGCCCATGCTGCTGTAAAATGTATAAAATCGCATTCCGGTCAATGCCTTTGCCACGAATAATAGAAATGCTGTAATGCGGCAAGGATACGCTATACTTCCAGTCAATATAACGCTTGATCAGGATACCAATGGGCGTCCCTGCTCTAGCCAGAGAAACAATCGCCGTGTTCAGGCCTCTTTTTCTGACAATCATCTCAGCCACAGAAGCTGCCGCTAATGCAACCTTTTTGGCAGATTGGGCAAGCGTTTCGTGAAACAGTGCAATATACTCTGCTGTGGGCTCGTATTCCACTGGCAGCATTTCTGAATAATGGACTCCCGACTGAATTGCCTCTTCACGATCCTCCGTCCCTTTTTCCAACGTAACCCGGCTCAAATCCTTCAATAAAAAAGTGACATCCGAGGCAGGATAACTGCCCAGCGGTTCGGGCGGATGAATGTTCTTCTGCTGTATTTGCTCCATAAGTGCTTGCTTCATATCCGCGCTCCTTTACTCTCCTGTCTAGCTAAACCGTTAAAATAAACGACATGCACTTTATCGCAGCCCAGACGGGTCAAAGCTTCCTGCATGGGTTTCATCCGCCCTGGGTCTGACTCCCTTTCCATCAAAACGAATATTTCGTCATACTGACCGGGGTCTACATTATAAATAAAATTGCGTACCGTACTGTCCTCAGGCGAAGGATATGTCACACCACAAGCGACGCCATACCCTTCTTCTCGGTGGGGATACACCGGGCTGCGTGTCGTCGATTGAAAATATACATCCGGGCCTAACTCTGCTGCAATCCGCATTGGAATGTACATGAATTCCCCCGTGCCCATAACCAGCGTGCGTTGCCCAGAACGAAGTTGGTTCAGTCGTTCAGCTGCACGCGTGATTTCTGCATCCAATGCTGAATTGTCAGCGGATTGTAGACCAAAACGGCCTGTATATTTTAGATAAGGAGCTGTATTGGCATACCCGTCTGTTGACATGGAATTGTGTACTACTCGCTCAAAAGCGGAAGTATCCTTTTCAAAACGGTGGTCAATTATTCCAGAAACGTCTTTATTAACCTCTGCCATGCTAGTGGCTGCATGTTCTGAGTGCCCAGCCTGTCCGGCATATGCTACGTGATCTAGGATCGGTACACCCTGTACCTCAATCTTTCCTTTGAGCAAGCTTAAAGGCGTAATCGTAATGCCTAGCTCTGCCTCCAGGTCAGTGAAAGCCTGCTCGTCGCTGTCTGTCCGCCAATCCAATAACGAAGCAATCACATACTGTTTACGCGGAAAATGCTCCTGAATATCCCGTATGATATTAAGCGTTGTTTTTCCCGTCGTAATTTCATCATCTACCAGCACAATCGGGCCATCTCCCGCAAAAGCATCTTCATCCAGTGCATAGCAACGATGATCAACAGCGTGCGAATGCTCTTCTTCAAACCGAATAATAGGCCGAAGGCCCGGAATATCCTCTCGCGTCGTATGAATATACGAGGCTCCGTCGTCAAACAACCGATACATGCTGTGTCCCAGTGCTGTAGCCGTCTCGGCAAAACCAACAAACTTGATCGGCTCCGTAAAAGCAAAAGCTAAACGCTCATCCATCAACTTTCGGTAGGCCTCTTTCGCATAGTCCGGGTCAAGAAGTCCTCTCACGGCCTCTCCTATCAGTTCATCCATCTGTTGTCCCGCTTGTGGGACAAGCTCCTTATATAGTAGAATCGCCAGCGCCGCACCACTGAGCTGAGAGGTGTATGGGTTTACCGGAATATGCTTGCCCAGCACCTTGCTGACAAATAAAAACGAACGCTTTTTATTGACCCGTGCCGCCATCGCAAACAGCTTGTCCACAGGAAGGCGGAATGGATTATGTGTCTCCGTAATTTTAACGCTGAACTGCTCCAGAATTGGCAGCAGATGTGTTTTCGTGGTTGGGTAAGAGACTGACAAAATGTTGTTGTTCATGTAACACCCCGTATACTTTTGATCTATTGATAATACGATGAGCCCAATTCAAATGCGGCTTAATTTCATTCATTTTGTTGGCATAGGTACTTTTGAATACACCCAGACTACCGTCGTTACGCTCCACAATTTCAAGTGCATCCATATACTCTTCATGTGTCACCGCATACATGGCCTGTACCGGTTTAATATGGGAGGGATGGATAATCGTTTTGCCAATAATCCCATTCTCTTTGTCCATCATAACTTCTCGAATCAGTCCGTCTACGGCATCTGAGATGAAGTCCATCCGCAAGTGTCGTCCCGGCTTTCCAAGTGCATCTTCGAAAGGAGACACTCTTAATTGAGGTTTAAAAACCCGCTCTCGGTGAGAAAAATATTCCCACACAGGACCGGAAATGACATAATTTGAGCCCACGCGTCCAAACAAGTTAATAATATCTGCGATGCAATCCCGAATGACGGCAATTTCATAAATCGTAATATCCGGGCTGCGTCTCAGTCCATATAGGCTGGAGAAATCGGTTGCCCCAATTCGTACATTGAGCACATATTCCTGGTACTCGTCCAAAATTTCCTTAATCGACAGCAGCTCATTCCAGCGGGTTTCCCGATAAATAATTTTGGAGCTTTCAAGAATCGGTAATCCATACAGCACAGGCATGTCGCTTGCGTTTCCTGCCCCTGTATACATACTCCGGTTATATTCAGCAATGAGTGCAAAATACGCCCGTCCATTATCCGAAGAGAACTTGGGTAAGACAAAGCCCGTGAGCAGCGACAAAGATTCACCCAAACCGTTCAGTAGTCGTTCCAACTGCTCCACAGAGCGCACACGCACAAATAACAAAGGTAATTGCTGTTCACTCATCATCCCCGTCCGTACATAGGACAATAGTTGAAGCAGCTGCTGTGCCAGCGATTGTTCTGCCTGTCCGACCTGCTGATCCCCTATAGCATCCTCCAGATCCAGAATGACCGTTGTTAGTCCTTCATGTTTTCCATTTTTGATCTCTTCTGCTACTTCCGAGCGGGTCGCTGGCATGTACAAAGCCGCTCCTATCGCATAAGCCAATATACTTTTGGGAGAACGGTTATGAAACTCCAACGGTGGAGTATAAAAGATCGCTTCTACTTCCTCAGAGGTTAAATCATTAAAATATTTCAGGGCCCTTCCCCTCCTCTTGCTCTTTCTTGCCTGACTGAAGCCCTGTGCTTCGGGTATAAAAGAAATCCCCCCTTAGTTTCAGGAGGGATTTCGCTATACTTTGTACATTAAGCCTCTTTGTCGGCCTTTTTCTTTCTTTTCGCCGAGCTGATAACCATTGTGCCTACAAAGACAGCAATCAAAATGCCGAAGAATAAAACCTGCGACATATGAAAGCCAAAAGCAGCAGCCAGCATTTTACCCCCGATAATGGCGATCATAATAAAGGCTGTCTGTTCCAGTTCCGGAAATTTATCAATGAGCTTGAGGAACACTTGAGCAACACCACGCATCATCAGAACGCCGAGAATACCACCCAGGAACAGAACCCATACTTTCTCACTCACACCGAAAGCGGCAATGACGCTGTCAATACTGAAGGCAATATCCATCAGTTCGACCATTAATACGGTTTTCCAAAAAGATGTAGGTTTATTTTTCACTTCTCCATCACCTTCGGACTTGAATAAGCCCTTATAAGCGATATAGAGCAGATAAGCCGCACCCAGTACCTTAATTAGGGTGAACTTAATCAGGAATGTACCCAAGCCGATAGCCAGGAACCTGAATATATACGCACCCAAAATCCCGTAAAATAAGGCTCTCTTCTGTTGTTCCTTAGGTAAGTGTTTAACCATAACTGCGAGAACCAAGGCGTTATCCGCCGATAAAAGTCCTTCCAGCAAAATGAGAGTTCCTATAATCCCCCAACTCACTGGATCAGTAAGCGTAGCTACAACATCACTCCATGAAAAGAAATGGCCGTAGTTTTCGCTGATATTTTTAAACAAATCATTCAACATGAAAAGAGTGCCTCCGATAATTCAATTTATTTGCTACCCTGCGACCAGCGCATGCCCCAGTTATATGCCCGATCCAACTCACGATGACCGCCATAGAACTGCACGAGTCTTTCAATGCTGAACGTTTCATCGTTTACATTTTGAATCATGGCAATTGCACACATCCCTTTGCGATTGTCATGTTCATTCATGTGAACGATAATGTCCGGCCCATCCTTCTGGTACAGCGTGACTACCCCGTCCGCTTGTGACCAGTTCGTGACTCCTTCATAGATGAAGGTAAACACCAAAATTCGCTTAATTTCAGAAATTTTAGCACCATTAATGCGAAGATTTTCCCCTGTTTTCACAGAGCCTGTACGGTCGTCGCCATCCAGAGCAATGTACGGGAAGCGATTTAGAGAACCGAAAACTTCCCCGAGCGCCTGCACAACGCCTTTATCCCCGTTCTTCATCTCATACAAGCAGCCCAGATCCAGATCGACACCCTTGGAACCGCGATTGAAAAAGCCCTTGCTTTGCTGCACCTGATTCCAGTTCAGATTGATCAGGATTTCACCCAATCCGCCTGAGCCTTTTTTCAGGTTAATGGTATCGCCCTTCTTCTTCAGCTCAATTTTCCGCAAATTCAGATTCACTGGTGTTGCAGATGGCTCTGGCTTCGGAGCAGGTGGTACTGGTGGCGGCGTTGGTGCTGGTCGAGGCGCTGGAGACGGAGGTGTAGGCACTGGCGTGGGAGGAGACGGATTATTTTCCACTTCAATCCCAAAATTAACGCACAACGCATCCAATCCACCGGAAAAACCTGCGCCAATCGCGTTGAATTTCCATTCCCCGTTATGACGATACAATTCACCAATGACAATCGCCGTTTCCACTGTAAATCCACTGTCCAAATTAAACCGCAAAACCTCTCCGCTAACCGGATGAGCAAAACGAATGAACCCACCTTGAACCTGTCCAAAATTTTGCCGTTTCTGATCCGCATCATAAATCGTCAGCGTAAACGCAATCTTCTCGATATTTGCAGGAATTCGCGTCAGATCAAGGGCAAATTGCTTTTTGTCACCGGACTGTTGTCCGTCTGAATAGGTGATAAAGGGCGTGGTCGGATTGTTATAAAAAATTAAGTCCTCATCGCCCGATACTTTTCCTCCAGAACCCAGCAAAAATGCCGAAGTATCCAGCTCCAGAGACGCTGGGGACTCCCAGCCAATCCCTACGTTGACATGGGTCAGGCCCGGATTTGTTTTCGTCAAATCCGCCTTCTGTCCCTTTACTACGATAACAGCCATGATTGTGTCACCTTTCTGTCGGTTTGTCATGTGTCAGCGTACGCTAATGTAATAGCTTAAAAAGAAAGGGTAGCGCCCTATGGACACCACCCCAAGTGGATATTATTGAGCGTCCAAGCCATAGTTTTTAGCAAGCGCACCCAATCCACCAGCAAAGCCACTACCGATAGCCTGGAATTTCCAGTCCGCATTCTGACGGTAAAATTCACAGAATACGACGGCCGTTTCGGTGGAGAAATCTTCTCCCAAATCGTAGCGCAGCACTTCACGATCCGTTGCCGCATCTACCACACGTACAAAAGCATTGGACACTTGACCAAAGTTTTGCGCGCGAGCCTCGTAATCATAAATGGTAACCGTGATCCCGATACGGTGGATGTTCGCAGGAATCTTCGAGAAATCAACGATGATTTGCTCGTCATCCCCATCGCCCTCACCTGTGCGGTTATCGCCCGTATGAGTAACCGATCCTGCTCCGCCTGTCGGGTTGTTGTAAAATACAAAATCATCCGCTGCTTTGGCTTTACCGTCTTCATAAAGTAGGAAAGCCGAAGCATCTAGGTCAAAGTCAGCGCCACCACTGTATTTATTCGTATCCCATCCAAGACCTACAACAACACGAGTCAAGCCGGGATTCGTTTTGGTCAGATCAATACGTTGTCCTTTGGAAAGGCTAATGGTCATTCCGCATACCCGCTTTCGTTGTATAGATTTTTTATGCCAAACCGTAATCGCGTGTCAGTCCTGCAAGACCATCTTGGTAGCCGCTACCAATGGCATTGAACTTCCACTCACCGCTATGACGATACAGTTCGCCTACAACAACGCCTGTTTCGATCGAGAAATCTTCTCCCAGATCAAAGCGGATCAATTCTTCATTGTTTGCTTCGTTTACGATACGAGCATAAGCACGGGACACTTGTCCAAAGTTTTGGCTGCGTTCTTGTGCTTCATAGATTGTAATCGTAAAAGCGATCTTTTCAACGTTAGCTGGCACGCTACCCAAATCAATTTTAATTTGCTCGTCATCTCCGTCGCCATCACCTGTGCGGTTATCCCCTGTATGAACGACAGAACCGTTCTCATTTTGTGGGTTATTAAAAAAGACAAAGTTCTTATCGGATTCTACTTTACCTTCCGCATTAGCCAAAAATACGGATACGTCCAGGTCAAAATCTTTTCCGCCATCATATTTGTTTGTGTCCCAACCGAGACCAACCATAATTTTGGACAAACCTGGATTTGTTTTCGTCAAATCAATTTTTTGACCTTTGGATAAGTTAATTGCCATGAGTAAGAACCCCTTTTCACATTAAGTTTTGTATGAGCAACTAAAATTACATATAACGCTGAGCCAGCACATCAATATGTACGGCATGGGTTCCTTCACCGATTGCAGCAAACTTCCATTCGTTGTTATGACGATAGAGTTCTCCACAGACCAGTGCGGTCAGCCCCTCATAATTATCAGATAAATTAAACGTCACCAGTTCCTTGGAATTAGCACCATCCAGAATGCGGATATACGCCTTCTCGATCATGCCGAAATCCTGTTTCCGGTTTACGCAATCATATATATTCACAACAACAAGCACTTTGTCGACATTGGCAGGAATACGTGCCAGGTCAATCGCAATTTGTTCATCATCACCGTCGCCTTGTCCAGTCAGATTATCACCGGAATGAACGACTGAGCCGCATGGGCTTTTTTTATTATGGAAACATATTACATTGTCCGACTGAGTCAGTTTCCCGTTTGCGTCCAGCAAAATGGCAGAAGCATCACAATCAATGTTCGGTTGCTTCTTGATGCCAAAAAATCCTTTGGACTGCACTGGGTCCCATCCCAATCCAGCTATAACCTTGGTTAGTCCTGTGTTGCCTTTGGTCAAATCAACTTTCTGGCCCTTGACCAGATTAATTACAGCCACTGATTAACACACCTCCCTTCCGTAAAATTTACAGACTAAATTCAGACGGATTCAAACCAAGCGCGCCACAAATCTCAGCAACAATTCGCTGTTCATTGGCATCAAAGTCACCATCAGCTGCGCCAATAGCGCTACATACGCCAACGACGAGTCGGCCTACTTCAGGCTTGCCATTCAATTTACCAATCGCTTTCAGTGCTTCCTGTTTGCCGATTTCAGGTGAAAACTCAAAGTTCGCTACATAGTGATTGAAACGGTTGATGACCTCCCCCATATCAAACACTTTCAATTCTTCACTGATATTTATGTATCCGGCCATTTTTGTTTTCTCTTCTGGACTAATCGTACCGTCAGCAAAAGCTACTAATGCACAACCTGCAACAACAGCTTCCATAAAATCTTTATTCTTAAATTTTTTAACTTGGTCTCCAAGTCCTTTTTTAGTTGTATTCAGCCAATTTTTAAATGTACTCATGGTTACCTCCACAATTACGTATTTGAGTAAAATGCATCCTAGTTAATTTCTTCCTTTACTATAACCTGAATTACGATCTTTTTCTACAATAATATACAAAAATACGGTAAATACGATCTATTTATTATTGGTATCCTCTCTATCTTTAGCCCTATTTTCTACATAAAAGGCCCTCTTCTATCATCCATCATTTGGTACCCCAATTGCAAGTCTGTGAAATGGTAGAGTTGATAAATTAAAACCATTCCTTTTTTTGTAATATCTTCGAATGTTGCTTGAACGAGGAGGTTTCAATTATTTTAGTACGAAAAATTAATGTCCCTTTTACTTCATTCCAGTTGTGACCCGCAGAGTACGTAAAATAAGGGCTCGCCTTGAAAACTCATATCTTTTTCAATAGACCATATGTAGCCATAATATCCGTTAGAAACTGGATTGAAGCCAAAAACTTAAACCCAGTAGCAGTAGACTTTCTGATAAACTCCTGAATTTTCAATATTTTTGTAAGAGGACTTATATTATTCGAGAAATTTACCGATAGCTTATTCTTCACACTGTAAACTATATCTTCTAAGTGAAAAAATCAGTCAACTTGCCTTAGTAACTACGTTTGGTATAATCATAGAATTGTCACACAAAGCACTCTTACAGGGGGAATTCGCATTGGTATTATTACTTTCTAAAACACACAATTACATTGAAGAATATGTGTCCTTTCTCCAGATCGAAAAGAATGTATCTCCTAAAACAATTAAAGCTTATCTTTCAGATTTAAATTTGCTCTGCACATGGTTCAAAGAAAATTCCCTTGAAAATATTGACGACAAGAATCTTCGTAGCTATTTTCAAACCTTTAGCGATTCCAATACTTTAAAAGACACCACCATTAAAAGAAAATATATTTCTATTAAAGCTTTTTTTTTATTTTTAACTCAAAAAGAGTGGATTGATCATTCTCCTTTAATTAACTTCGGAAAAAAATTCAAAACTGCAAAACGTATTCCAAAAACATTGCCTGTAGACGAACTTGAACGATTAATACATTCCCCTCAGCTTCATAGGCAAACATTAAAGACTCCTTTTAGTACAAGATTATCTATTAGAAATGATGCAATTATAGATTTATTATTTTCAACCGGAATTAGGATTGGAGAGCTAGTACAAATTCAAATTGAAGATATTGACCTTAATAGCAGGGTTGTAGTGATTTTGGGAAAGGGACGCAAGGAAAGGCTCCTATATTTATCAAGTCAAGAGCTAATAAATAAGATTACCAGTTGGCTGAATGTAAGAGATTTATTCTGCCCTCAAACTGAGGCTCTTTTCGTAAATAAATACGGTAAATCACTCTCTATCTATGGCATTGAAGATATCTTTACTAAATATAGATCCTTGTCAAATATCAACCAGAAAGCTACACCACACTACTTGCGACACTCCTTTGCAACACAACTTTTAGAAAATGGTGCCGATTTACGCGCAGTCCAAGAAATTCTGGGCCATTCTAATGTAAGTACTACAGAAATTTATACAGAAGTCTCTGTAAGAAGAAAGAAAGATGTTCTCTCCAATTTCAATCCGCGAAACCGATTTAAGACCCCCGAATAACTATAAATTATTTGGGGGTCTTTAGTATGAAAGAGGTAAAAAAATTAATTGAAACTATGAACTTAAAAAAGGAAATTATTCAACAAAGATATGAAATTATTCTATTAAATAATTCTCGCTCAAAAACAAGAATTATTAATAATCAACCTTTTGAATATTCTGAGAATAATGAATTCTTCTCAGATGAAGAATGTTCAGAAATTTTAGATGGATTGCAATCGGCAAATTTCTTTGTAAAACCGCACTTTAATGAAATAAATTTTATTCTAGACACACTGAACGAAGCATTTTATAAAAATAACAAATTTGTATATAACCTATCTCGTAATGGGAATTTCATTGGTAAAAAATCTCTAATTCCAGCTTTTTGCGACTTATTATCAATTCCATACACAGGGTCAAATGCTTTAGTTACTTCCTTTTGCCGTGCAAAATATATGTACACTAAATATCTTGAATTGCATGGCATTCGTACTCCGAAGAGTTGGGTATATACTTCTGATGACCAATGGCTTAATCATGAAAAGCCGAATTTTGGGACTAGAATTGTAATAAAACCCCTACACGAATCTGCTAGTATTGGTCTTGATACTTCTTCAATCTGCTATTTTACTAAAGATACTGAAAATAAGTTTAAAGAAAGTAAAAAAGCCTCGCTTTTGTTACAAGAATTCATTGATGGTTATGAGTGCGAAGTCCCTTTATTTATTGGAGATGATATATATGTTTTAGACCCTGTGGGTATTTCTATGGATAATAAAAAAAATTTAGGATCAAATATTATAACTTATGAACGCTCCTTTACAGATGACTATGATTTTTATGCTTTGAATAGAGTTTTTAGCAAGTCTATTATTAATACTATTAAAGAGAGTTCTAAAAAGGCCGCTATACTCTTGGGGCTGAGTAATTATGGTAGAATTGATTATAGAATTGATACTAAAGGAACCCCATATTTGATGGATATTGCTACCTCACCGTACACAACAAAGCATAGTTCTTTTGCTTTTGCTTTCAAGGAACTGGATGTGGATTATGAATATATATACTCTACTATTATTGCCCTTGCCTATACACAATTTAAATAAATATCAGCCTATTTTAAATATATATTATTTTATCTATTCAAAACAAATGAGACTGAAAGATGTTCCTTCTTCCAGTCTCTACCTCAAATTTAGATTAAATTGAAGAGAATTGTAAATCAGAGAATAGAAAAAGTCGACAATAAAATTTACATGCTTCATCTTCTGGCCTAACATTTGAATAAACCCAGTTATCTAGCTCTAAGGCATTTAAACACATCCTTTGTTGAATTAACTTACTTAATGCTTCATTTCTTTTTTTGATTTTTCGCGCATTTTTTTTATAAAAATTAGGAAAACAACTTACTAACTCATTAAGATATTCTTCTGCCTTTATCCACGATTGTTGCATAATAGATAAAGCTAAATTTATATTTGCAATGTGATATTTATAGAAGCTATCATCATTATCTAGGAGTATAGTACGATTTAGAATATCAAGCAGCGAGTAACATTCATCATAATCACCTTTTATAGCATAAAGATTTATTAAATTGATAAAAATAATAGCATTGCTCTCTCTTGAAAATTCGGTTGCTATTTCTTTGAATTGTTCAATGGCTTCATTAAGAACAGATTCATTCAATACATCTAATTTACGATAATTACTTAGGAAACACGCCAAAGCTAAGTTATTATATATCTTCTCTTTTGACGGAAAATTCAAATAGTTATTTTCACGAATAAGCTGTATACATTTTTTTAAGTTTAATATGGCAGGTTCATATTTTCCCAAAACAATTTGAACACCAGAATGATTACAAAGCGACAAATAATATTGAAAATAATTCCTTTTATTTTCAAAGTAAACAACACTTTCCTGAGTGAATGCCTCTGCAAGAACCTCTGATTCAAAAAGACATGCTTTACGTGAAATCACATTTCCAATATATACAAAGTAAGGATTATTATAATTTTCACTTATGAAGCTACGTAATTCTTTTACTATCTTAGCGCTTTCCTCAAAATTATCTAATTTATTTGAATACGTAGAAAATAGAGTGAACGCACTCTTGCACCATTGTTCCTTTTCATGTTTTTTCAAACTGTCTAGTGCTAAGCTCAGTTCTTCAGCATAGCGTTTAACATTATCAGTGTTTAGATTCAGCATTAAAGAAATAACAAGTCTCATGCGGTTAGTTTCTGATGCCAATAATAAGTGACCGTTTCCAGTAATTGTTGATAATTCTTTATTAGCTTCCTCGTACTCTTCTTGCAAGTATAGTTCGTATACATTTTTTAAAGATAAAAAGTTTTCATACTGTTTCCTTATTTCAAACGAATTACAATCATCAACAATATTTTTAAGCAGTTCGTGAATTTTTTCAAGTTCAGTACTTGCAACTGTAGTTTCGATACTTCTGAAGTAGGCTAAAGCGTACAGTCCAACTATTTCATTTGCATATTTGTTGCATTTATTACTATCGGATAAAGACAAATGTAGCGCTCTAGTTAGATATTTTTCAGGGAAGTTGAGCTGTAGATATTTAGAGTACTCAAGGTGATATCTAGTACGATTGCGATCTAATTTTTCATAAAATATATCTTTAATAAATTCATTGGAAAAAGTAAAATCGAATCCTTCTTTGAGAATTGAGCGGTCGCATGATTCATATAATAAAGTTTCTATATCTTTTTTCCCTTCGCAAAGATATTTCACTTCTTCAAACGTAAAATGACCATTTAAAATAGAAGATATTTGTAGTACTTCTGAAAAATCTTTTTTTCTCTCTCCAAAATCGATCAATAAATAATCAAGGAGTTTTTTAATATCGAAAGAATCTCTTTCATTGGATAGCTTACCTGTTTTCGAATAATAAAATCCTTCCATAAAAATTTTTATAAAATCTAAATTTCCATTTGTAAAGGACATAATTGTATCAACATCTGCTTTGGTTAAATTAGGGTTATAGAGATTCATAAGTCTTAAGTATTCCTTTAATTCCTCTTTAGTTGGAAGAGAAATTAATATTTCTGCACTACTTGAATTTAACTCCTTGATATCAATATATTCTGAAACACTATCTCTTTCATTATCAGTCACCATCAAAATCCTTAAATTTTTCTGAGGTAGTAATTTTTTAGTCGATCTTTTGAGGGTTCGTAAAAAATCTTGAGAGGTTGTGTCCCAATACTGAAAACTGTCAGCTACTATAAGGAGATTAGTAGATGAATCTTTACTAAGATCTTGGATTACAAAGCTGAACTTAGGATCTACCAATGGTTTTTTTTGAAAAACACCAATAATGCCCAAACTAAATAGCTCAGAAATTTTAAACCCTGCATTTACATTCACCCCAGTAAATTCTAATATAGGTCGTTTGAAAGAATCCGAAAGAGTGATTGTAGAATAAGGTTCTACTGAATGTCTATCTCCTTTTATATAATAAATGCTCCAATCCTGATATTCATCTTGAATTTTTGAAATGTAGCTTTCTAAAATAGTTGTTTTTCCTGCACCTGATGGACCGTGAAGGTGCAGGAAGGTCTCATTTCCCGGAAAAAAGGATTGCTCTATTTTTTTCTGTATGTCTAATTGTTTTTTTGAAAGCATCCACAAGACCCCCAAATAATTTATAGTTATTTAGTCAAACTTTAAAACAGTGT
This sequence comes from Paenibacillus sp. S29, assembly GCF_049319765.1. Lineage (NCBI taxonomy): Bacteria > Bacillati > Bacillota > Bacilli > Caryophanales > Paenibacillaceae > Paenibacillus > Paenibacillus sp. S29. The sequence continues at coordinate 37,906 of NZ_JBMOUI010000012.1, forward strand.
AACGTTTTTGGAGTATTGCCTAAGTAAAAATAATCTCTACACAGCTTTACGATAAAATAATTACATGTCTAATTATATATATCGGAATTCAGAAAAAATTGGTAAACAAAAAAATCTACAGACTTCTCCAGCTAGCGAGTTGACAGTTTCCAACTGCCGCTCACCTGTTCCAGAAAAAAGACTGTAGATTTTATAGATACTCCTATTCACGTTATTATCGTTAACAGCTCACGACCTAGTTATAATCCTCCCAATAGCGATACTCCATTTCATTCTCACCTTTGGTGACAACGACCATATTTTCAATATGTCCCGTTTCTTTATTCGTTCGGTAGATCATGGTACGGGTTTCGCCCTCATCGGGTACAGAGAAGAGTACTTTGTCACTGAGCATGCCGCCACCAATGCCGACGACGTGTTCCCCCCAGCCGGAGGCTGCGCCAGAACCGATGCCCGAACCTGCTCCACTAACACCAGCCCCGCGCGACAAAATAAGACCTATTCCATATCCGGTGACGGTCTGGGCCGTTTTACCTAGAGCGTGCTCTCCGGCGGATTGGGTATGCTTTTGGACCCAGTAATCGTATTTATCCGTATTTTGCTCGTAACTCACAACATTCCCTTTTTTATCTATAGATATATCCGTCTTGCTTCCGTCTTTACCTGTCAGTTCGGTGACGGCGACAAGGGAATCTGATGTGATCTTAGAGGTCTCTGCTGTATTGTAATCTGTACGGGTAACCGAGTCTTCATATTGCAGCTGCAGGACATTCATCTGATCGTGAATTTTCTGCATAACCTGCTTGTCGCCGATGGCCTCGGCGTTTTTCAGTAGTTCCTCATATTGATGATATTTATCCGCGTCTGCCTGATCCCATTCGTCTATGTTTTTTGGCTGCTTGGCAATTTCTCCACCATGATCTCCAGCCTCTGCACTGCCTGCCAGCGCTGCGCTAGCGTTCATTGCCGCTGCTAGGGCTGTCCAGAAGCCACGTGTGCTTTCACCATCCGTATTTCTAAACTTCGAAGCGATGCTTTTCAGCTCAATTTCAATGGATTGAACCTTATGTAATACCGAAGAAAGTGTATATTTAGCCGTACGATAGTCATTATAAAAACGATTCCTCTCCATACCATCCCACTGGCTGTGAAGGCGGTTCATTGTGCTATCCAGGCCGTTTAACTGGTTATACAGTGTGCCGTGGGCATTGGCAAATTGGGAGGCCACGTTGTCCAGCTGCTCCGGTGTGACTTGGATTTTTGTCATGGTGATCACATCCCATCTAAGAAAATAGGAGATAGAAATTATATTTTACAGTAATCCTTATTTCATATTGTAAGCTATAGAGGTCGGACATTCATGAGGATTTATACGTATTTGTGTATTCAGAAGCAGTTCCTTTGATATAATGAATCCATATGAGTTCATTTCGACAATACATTATTGAAAGTCAGGTGTATGGACATGTCAGACAAAAAAATTATCTTTTTTGATATCGACGGTACGTTACTGGACGATGACAAGAAAATGCCGTTAACGGCAGAAAAGGCCGTCTTTGCTTTGAAAGATCTGGGACATGAGGTGGCCATCGCAACAGGCCGTGCGCCTTTTATGTTCAAAGATATCCGCGAGCAGTTAGAAATTGATTCCTACGTTAGCTTTAATGGGCAATATGTCGTGCTTCGCGGGGAAGTGGTCGCTACCAATCCGCTGAACAGAGAAGCGTTGCAAGCGATGACCGATCTGGCTCTCACACATAATCATGCTCTCGTATATATGGATCATATGGATATGAAGGCCAATATCCCTAACGATGAGCTTGTGGAGAGATCGGTCCAAACGCTTAAGGCCAAGATTTCAGTTGGATACGATCCACTCTATTTCCAGGGAAGAGATATTTATCAGACGCTGTTGATGTGTACAGCAGAAGAAGAGCCTTTCTATGAAGCGGTATTCAAAGCGTTTGACTTTGTGCGCTGGCATCCGAGTTCTGTGGACGTTGTTCCTCATTCTGGCTCCAAAGCGAAGGGCATCCGCGAAATTACGTCCAGACTGGGTATTGCCGATGAAAATCAATACGCCTTTGGCGATGGCTTAAATGATGTGGAGATGCTGACAGCTATACATAACAGCGTCGCGATGGGCAACGGCTGTGATGAAGCCAAAGCCGCAGCTAAAATGGTCACAAAACGCGCAGATGAAGACGGTATTTTGTACGGACTGCAAAAACTTGGTTTGTTAAGCTAACAGGATTGCTGATAGACTGGACATGTTTTGGAAAAAATAAAGTCTGTTTAAAGACTTACATATGAGAAAATAGGAGGTTGTCCTTAAATATGGAGACGGAAGGCTTACGCAATGTCGAACAGCTAGCCATGAAGAAGTACAAAATTTACAAGCAGAGCCTACTCCGGTATTTGGCACGTTCCATGCTGGCGAGTATGTTCATCGGGTTCGGCGTTATTGTAGCCTTCAAGACGGGCAACTTTTTTTACATGGAGCATTCTCCATTCACTTATCCCATGGCGGCACTCACGTTCGGAGCGGCCATCATTCTGATCGCATACGGCGGCGGGGATTTGTTTACAGGTAACACCTTCTATTACACTTATGCTGCGCTCCGTAAAAAGCTGCGCTGGGGGCAGGTGCTTCGATTATGGGCTGCCAGCTATGGCGGTAATTTGCTGGGTGCGGGGGTATTTGCACTCCTTATTTACTTGACCGGGCTGTTTGACTCCTCCAGCGTGAACAGCTTTCTACTGAGTGTGGTTGAGCATAAAATGGAAGCGCCTGCAATGCAGCTATTCTTCCGAGCTATTTTGTGTAATTGGCTGGTCTGTCTTGCCTTTTTTGTTCCAATGTTTATGAAGGAAAATGGCGCAAAGATGTTTGCCATGATGCTGTTTGTGTTCTGCTTTTTCATTTCGGGATATGAGCATAGTGTGGCTAATATGTGTACTTTCGCCATTGCGCTCGTGCTGGATCATCCGGGTACGGTTTCTGTCGCTGGTGTGATCCATAATCTCGTTCCGGTCACGCTCGGAAATCTGGTTGGCGGCGTGCTGCTTATGGGGGTTATGTACTATTCGGTGAATCTCCCGTTTTTAGACGAGGAAGAACACTAAAAAAAGAAGCCGTGGGACTTAGGTTCCACGGCTTGTTTGCGTTATTTTAGTAATAGAGCAGGTGCTTTCTTGCCTCTTATCCTTCTTGAGCAGGAAAATGGATAAATTCCTCCAACTCCTTGAACAGCTTCTTGGGATTAACATTGTCAGGTACAACCAGAGTTAGCGGTTCATCCAGCTTCAGCACATACATGCCTAAAATGGATTTGGCATCTGCCATGCCGCTTTTGCCATGAATCCAGATATCATAGGTATAATTCGAAACGATTTGATTGATTTTTTCAATATCCTTAACGTCTTTTACCTTGATGGGTGTCATCATTGCACAGCACTCCCCTGCATTGAATTGGGGCTTACGAAACAAGCCTTAACATCACTTTACCCTATATGAAGCTTGTTGCAAAATCTTAATTTAGAAAATGACATGCGGCGCGGAGCTGATTTTCCAGTAGCTGCCGACCTTTTCAAAATTCACGGTGATTTTCGCATTCGCCTGCTTGGTTTCTGCCGGATAAGGCACGGTCAGCAGATAGCTGCGCTTCACCGGAGTCATGGTCACCATTTTCGCCGTAGCCCGGTTGAACTCTAGCAAATTGCCACCATCTGCGTTCAACTGAGCTAGTCTGCCGTTAATTTCAACGAAAAATTTACCGACAAATTGCTCACTGGCCTGTTTGGTATAGGCCTGCGTCAAATAGTTGATCAATTTGGTCTTTGTACCGATGTCCTCTGACAAATAGCGATAGCTTTTACCGTTCAACTGGAACGCTTGGCCCAACGATTTGCCACCGCTAATGGCATACTGATAACGAGACTGCGCCTCCAGCACAAGCGGAACCGCACTCTCGTGGTTCAGCTTGTCCAGCTGCGTCGGTTTCACGCTGGAAGCCGCGGCTGCTGGCGCCGAAGTGGACGGCTGTTGCGGCTTAGACGGCTTCACAGTCGACGGTACGGACGGAGCAGCCGCTGGCGCTACCGATGTAGATGGACGCTGTGCTGGTGCAGACGGAGCTACTGGTGTAGCGGCTTTGGCAGAACCTGCGGCTGCGGCCGGGGTCGAGGCGGCTGGAACCGACGGCGCTTGCGCCGGGGCTGGCGTCGTAGCCGACGCAGACGCTGCTGGTGCTGGCACCTGAGCCGGGGCGGATGCGGACGGACTGGCCACGTTCGGTTGCGTCGCTTCCGCTGGAGCGGTCACGACGGGCGCGGCAGCGGCGGCCTGCGCCACGCTCATAAGTGTGGCCGCAATGCATAGTGCGGATAGCTTCGTATTTATTTTCATACTCATATACACCTCCATAATCATATGTCTGCATAAACTGCACACGTCTCTATTATAAGAATTTCACTTCTCGATTGGGTTGCTAAATTGTTTCTTTTTGCCTTTTTTTGTTCATTCTGCACGAAGTTTGTCCGTATTTGCCGGGGACGGTTGTTCTGACTGTTTCAACTGCTTTGCCTCCATCTCTTCCAAGGATAGCGACAGTTGCTTAACAGATCGGTCCAGCTCCTCCAATCTGCGACTCAAAGTGACGAGGATGTATTTTAACAGAATTAGACTTAATGCAGCAGGGAATCCGACATTAGTTACGAGCTCGATCATGCCTTCAGTCGTTAAAGAACTCACAGATTCCGCCTCCTTTTTCATACATATGTTCCACCAATAAGAACTAACGTTCCCGTTTTTTATGGAAATCATACTATCTTGTGGGCTGTCATGGCAAAAAGAGCTCCAATTAGCTTGGAGCCCTCTCTGTTTTTGTTCATTCTACCTGCTTTCAGACCACTACCGAACGACATATCAAGGAGTATATATATTCGGCTGCTGGGGCTTGGACATCCCTTCTCCCAGATAAAATCCGGTGTGCGGCGGCTGATTATAAGCTACGTTCTGCCAAACAACACTCAGGCGATACACTGGATCATGCATAAGCGTATAGAATCGATGTTCTGACTCGTATGGTGTTGTGTAGATACGCAGCGCCGAATTATCACTTTTGCGCCAAATGACTTCCTCACGCCAGTCACCGAACAGATCGGCCTGCAAGGACGGCGTTCCTTTGGTTCCGTTATTGGAACTCGTTCCTGTTGCCGTAAGCAAGTTGGAAGTAGTGGAGTTCATATAGTTCCACTTGTCTATTTTTCCAGCGCTTGATGAGGTATGATCCAGCAGTTCACGGAAGAGATCCCCATCCCACCAGATGCCAAAATTAATGGAAGACGGTAGCGTGTTGGTAATGAGCTGCCCCTTAGCTGAACGCAAACCAATACCCGGTGCCCACTGCTCGTTCCCTCTGGTCCGCGGGTCAATGTCTGCCGACATGCCTCTTCCAGTATCCTTGCCTGTATTTACGCCCCATAAAATATTTCCATTACGCGGGTCGTACATGGCAGCTCCGTAGGTGGCATTTTTGTCCTCGTTCACCTTGAACACTTCATAACCTGAACGGTCGGGGTCCAGATCGCCAACATGAAGTGCATCTCCATGTCCCATCCCCGTGTTAGCCAGCTTCGCTCCGTTATCGTCTACAACCAGTGAGCCATACACGATCTCATCCTTATCATCTCCATCCACATCCGCCACGCTCAAACTGTGGTTCCCCTGTCCAGCCGTTCCAGCATTGGTGGAGCTGTTGCTGTCAAAGGTCCAGCGTCGGCTCAGGTTGCCGTTCCGCCAATCATATGCGACCAGAACGGTGCGGGTGTAATAACCACGTGCCATCACAATGCTGGGTCTCACGCCATCCAGATAAGCAACCCCGGCGAGAAAACGATCTACACGGTTACCATAATTATCTCCCCAGCTCGATACCGTTCCGCGCGGTGGCACATAGTCAATCGTACTAAGAGCCTTGCCTGTATCACCTGAGAATACAGTTAGAAACTCGGGACCTTTCAAAATATATCCGCTCGTGTTTCGATGATCAGCCGAAGCGTCCCCAATCTTCACACCTGCACCATCTACCGTGCCGTCTGCTGTTTTACATACGATCTCTGCTTTGCCATCTCCATCAAAATCGTAGACGAGAAATTGTGTGTAGTGGGCTCCAGCCCGTATGTTACGTCCCAGGTCGATCCGCCATTTGCGTGTTCCATCCAGCTCATATCCGTCCAAAAATACATTTCCCGTATAACCGGATTGCGAATTATCCTTGGCATTGGAAGGGTCCCATTTTAACACAATCTCATACTCGCCATCTCCATCGAGATCCCCTACGCTGGCATCATTGGCGTGGTACGTGTAGTTCACATTATCCGGGGTTGTGCCTCCCGAGGGCTGCTGGATCGGAACATCTAGATAGTTGTTGTTCCATACCTTCACCGCAGGAGAAGCGGCCTGCTCTGCTCCATTGACCACGGCACGAACGGTATACGAAGATGAGGTCGTACCTGCCTTGTCCAAAAAGTTGGTTCTCGATGTAATCGGCGCATCGTTCACCTTGCTTGTCCCTCTGTACAAATTAAAGCCGACCGAATCCGCTTCCGTGCCCAGCAAGCGCCAGCTCACCAGTACACCCTCAGGCACCTTAACAGCGACGGCTCCACGGTTTAGCTTTTCCATTTGCCTCGTAGAGGCAGCAGAGACCTGGCTATCCATCGGGGTGACCACTCCACTCAACATGACACCGAGACAGAGCAACGCAGTATACCGAAACCTTTTGTTCATCTGAATCATTAGCTCCTTTCATGGTTTGTATTTTCAATAAATTTATTTTATGTGACTGATAAGTTATTGTTGTTTAAATTCTATGATAGCGCTTACATCAATGTAAAGGGACGAATACGTCCTTTTTGTTCAAAAATCCGGGCTAATGCTTTAAAAATCAGAGGTCCATGAATAATCTTTCTTCATCCGCGATGCTCTGGATATCCTCCGAGCTGATGCTGATATACTGATAGCCCTCTGCCTGTTGTTTTTTCAATGCAAGTTCCTTCATAAAACGTGGGCTGCCCTCTCCGGCATCCTCATCGTAAACAAGCAATAAACCGTCTGTTTTGCGGAAAAGGAGTTCATCCCGTGCCTTGAGTTGCCATATTCCCTGATAGGGCTGACGACTAACTACTCCCACATAGTCAACTTCGGCACAAATCTGCTGAAAATATTCCTTTTTGTCCTCTTTCCATTTCTCTTCCATATTTTGATAAGCCATCATAATAGAGCATTTCAGGTGGGGATATTGCTGTTTTAGTGCAGTAACGACCTCACAGGCCCACAAATCCACCCCGTATTGACCGGGGGTAATCACCCATTCTAGCCCTTCTTCAATCAGGGGAATAAGCCTGCCTGCAATCGCCTTTTTAATATATGGAATGCCTTCGTGCTTCTGACTGAAAATATTCAGTTCATGGGCACGATAGCCCGAAACGAGCAAGTTTTTCATCTTCTCAACGTCCTTCTCCGATTATCATAAAGGTTATTGTACCACTTCAGAGCAACCCACTAAACACTTCGTTTTTTGGAGGAACGAATTGAATATAACGCAAAAAACGAACCTCTTCCAATTGGGCTGGATCAGGTTCGTCTTTTAGAGTTTGGTACTAGTTCTGAATGGATGGTTTACCCATCGCTATTATCCTTTTCCATTCCATATCACTCCTCAGACGATTTTATGCGGACATCTTTAATTCTAATGTTGCTACTAAATATACCGGCATCACTGCTTAGCTTGAATGACGGGTAACTAGGGTCTGCCTCAAGCCGCATTCTGCTATCGAACTGCTGCTCCTGCTGGCGATCTACCCAAAAAGAATAAGGCTCAGACTGAACTACTTTATCAGTTGCATTCGGCGTAGTGACAACCAAGATGACAAGTACGCCATTGCATCCGCAATCCTCGGTGTCATAAAACAACTTGAACATTCCCGGTCGTCCTGAAAGGGCCATTTCTAGCCTTTCAACGGACAAGGAATCCAATTCTAAATGTATGCTCATGAGATGAATTCTCTCCTTTGTAAATGAGATGTTTGGAACCGTCAGCTCCATAAAGACTAAATTTTAACTATGTGTTCATTATAGTCATGTTTTTGTATGTGTCTATGTGACTGCACTCACTGCTATCAATGAACTTTTACCTAAAAAAGGAAACCCGATTACACCGGGTCACCTCCGTCATCGCTCACCCTATCTAAACTAACATTCTAGCCACAACTCTATCCTTTGTAAAAAGGGTTATGACCTGTGCCTTTGCCCGATGGCATCGCCCCAGGCACCCCGTCCGCTTCCAGCAGCGGACGGACAATGAGCTTCACCGGCCATTCCCTGCTCTCGAATACCGCTTGGAACAGCTCGGCCCGGTCAGCTTCGGGAAGCGCCATCACCCGTAGCGCTTCCTTCCACGCCTGCTCGGTAATATCCCATAACTTCGCTTCCGGAATAGGATACACCTCGCTTAGCGCTTCCATAATTGCAGCCAGGTTCACCTGCGTGCCCAGCGACTGCACGTAGAAGATCAGCTTGCGGATCGTCTCATTATACAAGCTGTTCGAGTATCCTGGCCGGATATGATAACCTGGGTCCGCAATGCCGTGTTTGTCCAGATACGGCTGATGCAAACGTACGGAGTCGTGGTCACGGAATAACAGGCCGTTCACCTGTCCGTCCTGCAAGACCACGCAGCAGTTCTGACCGTGAATTTCGGGTACAACGCCTACCTTGAACAACCGCATCACCACATCATAGAATAACGCCGTCAGATCGGTGTAGAATCCCATGACCTCTTCACTGGTTAATTCTCTGCCCAGCAGGTCGGATAACATATGGCGACCTTCCAGCGTCACCCCAAGCGCAGCCATGGGAATGACCTGCACACCTTCTTCCAGCAACTTTGGCGGATAGATGCGAATCTGGGCGGCCAGATGGCGAGGATGATCATCGAACAATCCCATGGATTCCGGCATGTATCCCCACCAGTTCCGTTCCTCGCAGAGCCACACTTTACCTGTGAGCGATTCATCACAGGCCACCGCCTGTCGTAACATCTTCTCCCCAGCTAGACCATTCAGCAGCTTCACCACCGGGAGATAGCGGGCGGCCCCGAGAGACAACACACTAACCGGAAGCTTGAGCATCTGTGTGGATTCCTCCATCGGAGCCATCGAGCGCAGGGACGATGTCGCCTGCACCTCTCCTAATTCGATATCCAGTACAATGAGGATGCCGTCCGCGATCTCTCCAGTAAAACACGGCAAGATAATATGCTCCATCTGCCATGGATGTACTGGCATGGGCATGTATTCTTGCAGATTCAGGCCTTTCCGGGCCAATTCTGCTTCCAGCCTGCTCCGCTGTTCTTCATCCAGTACATCCAGTGTGGACAGCCCCTCCTCACATCCCTGTTGTACCGCATCCCAACGCACCGCCACCCATCGCAGCGGGATCTTCTTCCTGAATTCCGCTGCATACCGGGCCACATCCGCTTCTGTGAATCCCACCTTGGCCTTGGAGGTGGGGTGAAATGGACGATCTCGCAGCGCTGCAACCTGCTCTCCCTTGATAAACCAATCGTAGGCATTGAACGGAACTTGTTCTCCCAGCCCTTGCACCTGCTGGAGTCCCAGTGCCAATTGCTCGGTGGCTATTTCCACGCCTGCCAAGAATTCCGCAACCCCGGGATGCGCGTATGCTTCATCGGAAAGCGTCATCCGAAGCACAGCCTGTCCTACGACTGCTGGAGATTCAAGAAGCTCCCAGCCTCCATCCGGTGTCTCTCCATAGACAGGTGAACCTTGTACCCATTGATATCCCTGCCTTTTTCCTGCTTCCACCAGAAACAAAATCCCTTTCAGATGCAGCATAAGCTGTCCACTATGCCTACCTGTTCCATTCTCATCCTGCTTATCCTTGCCTGCGACATTGCCGTCGAGTCCGTCAGCTATTCCTCGTCCGCTCTGCGGAGGACCTCCATTACCATCCCCCAGAAACATTCGGCGGAACGGTTCTGGTGAAGTAGAGAGTTCAATGAACGGATGCCCTTCCAGCGGAAGTAATTGCTCGGCCAGAAATGCATTGATCAGATCCTCCATAATCCGGCGCTCAGCGTCTTGTAGACTGGCACGCTTCATCACTGTTGACATGGTTGTCGTCCTCCGTCAAATAATGGAATGCCGGGTGCGGATGACCCAGAAAATCATGATGCGAGATGGTCCAGCAATAGGCTCCCGACTTCTCGAACACAACAATATCGCCTACACGTAGCCGCTCTACTTCCGCATCTGAATGCATACGATCCTTGGGTGTGCATAGTTCTCCGACCACGTGAACTTTGTTGTCCCGTACCTCTGGTCTTGCAAACGAATGCCCCCAACGGTCCGTAGACATAATGTGAAATGGATGGTTGTGTCCCCATGATGCGGGCAGACGATTATGATGTGTACCTCCTCTTAACACGGCAAAATGCTGACCATGCGATGTTTTGATATCCGTAACCTCTGCCGCATAATAACCGTGGTCAGCGACAAGCATGCGACCCGGCTCGAAATACAACTGTATGCCGCGTGAAGCAAGGCGCCCTCTAGCTTCACTTCGCTCAATCAGGGATGTGAACAGGGACCAGTCGAACCCGGGGCTACCATCATATGTGACACCAAACCCGCCTCCAGCGTTAATTACTTCAAGATGCAGGTCATATGTCTGCTGCCACATCTCCGCCTTTTGCAAATACAGCTCGATCATCTCGGCATGCAGTCTTGCGTCCACATTGTTCGATAACGAGTGAAAATGAAATCCGCATAAACGCACCGTACCCGCACCTTCCTCACGAATGACCCGGACTGCTTCCTCCACGTTCTCCTCATCCATGCCGAATGGACTCGGACCACCGCCCATTACAATCCGGGTCCGTGGCAATGTGCTACTTCTCAGATTGATCCGCAGCAGAATGCGGACTTCCTCTCCTCTCCTTGTAGCAATGGCGATGACACGCCGCAGTTCCAGCAGGCTCTCCACATGAATAAAACGCACCTGATGCTCGATAGCCTGCTTCAACTCATTCTCTTTTTTCCCCGGACCGCCAAACAGGATTGGAACCTCACTACTTACGCTCCTCACCTTAAGCAACTCGCCAATGGAAGCTACCTCGAACCCGTGAACCCAGGGCAGCAAAGCCTCAATAATTCGAGAATCGGGATTGGCCTTTATGGCATAGAACAGCCGTATGCCTCCAGGCAGCGTGTGCAGCATGTGACGGACCTGCTCCTGAATACCAGCCAGATCGTAAACATAAGCACATACCGGGTCTTCACTATCTTTTTGCAGTTCATGGATCATAGTCCATACGCTTGATTTCATATCAGTCCACCCGCATTTCCATAGTCATTCCGTTTCTGTTCGTACGCCCGAAAAGCCGTATTCCGGTCATCGCCCAACACGTATATGTATCCCCCCCGTTCCGCCCACAGCGCCATGCCTTCCTTGCTTCTGGCCACCGTTGCATACGGTACCTGGCACTGCTTCGCGGCTTCATGTAATGCACCTAGCGAACGTTGCACGTCTGGATGTTCCGTCTGCCACGGTACGCCAAGTGATTGCGACAGGTCTGCCGCCCCCTCCAATACCCAGCTCACCTGGGGATGAGATAGAATGCTCGCACTTTGCCGGACGCCCTCCACACTTTCGATCATCGGTACAACCATCACCTGTTCATTCGCTTCCTGAATATACCCAGTGAGTGGATACTTGCCGAATACCCCCGGTCGCCCACTGTTCAGGCTCCGCATGCCAAGCGGATGATAATACGCATGACGAACCGCTTCCTCCACCTGCTCCCGCTGTTCCACATGAGGTATGACGATGCCTTGTGCGCCGCAATCCAATACCTTTAGAATCTCTACTCGCTCTACCTTTGAGATGCGTACCAGCGGGGTCATCCCTGCCAGTTCCGCAGCACGAACCAGCTCTTCCACCGATTCCATATTCGTTGCGGCATGTTCCAGGTCGATAATTACAAAATCATACTCCGCATGTCCAATCATCTCGATGATGACCGGATGCGGGATAGAGACAAAAAGGCCGAACACCGGCTGTTTACGTTCAATTTTCTCCTTCAGCTTGTTGGTTCTCATCCGAAAATGTCCTTCGCCAACTTCAGCGGGTTGCTGACCTTACGGAAATACAACTCCCCGTCCCCATACAGGCGGCGCTTGGTCATCTCTTCAATCAGCGCATCCTCAGCAAAAAGATCAAACCACTCGAACCGCTCCTCATACTCTGGATGCTCCCGCTGGTAGTCCATAATCGTAGCCGCGCACAGTTGCCAGAACGCTTCTTCCGACAGACCGAACTTCTCCAGCGTCAGCGCAATATCCGTCATGCAGATAAAAAAGAACGCATCATACGTATAGTCCCGGACTTCCGACACATCACTTGCGTAGATAAAGGAATACCGATTGAACTTGTGATGGGTCTCCGGTTCGGGGTGCAGCTTCGGGGCTCTTTCTGGGTTCAGCAACTTCTCGGGTACATAGCGGACACCATCGTGAAGATCCTTGATGATGATCCGTTTCGGCAGATCATTTTCCAGCACCAGAATGATATTCTGGGCATGCGATTCCAGCGCAATGCCGTGTGCATAGAGCAGATGAATAATGGGCAGCGATACCGTTCGAACGAGGGCTTCACTCCACTTCTGAATGCCATGACGCTCAACTGCACTCTGGATAAACGGTACCCCGTTCGACTGTACTAGCATAAGTGCATTTAAGGGCCAAGCTGTCTCGCCTTCTTGCAGATGAACAGATACATTTTCACGCCAGATCGCCCCGATTGTGCCATACGCTCGTTCATACTGGATTGCAGGCAAGTTCTCGTACCGGAGCGAGAGTCCCATGATTTCTTTCAGAATGGCAAACTGTTCCCGTTGCAGCAACTCATCCTCCCGAATGAGTGCTTCCAGCCAGTCGCTGATCAGCGGTGCGTTCTGGGTCGTGTGTTGTGCGAGAATACGTGTACTGGACGTATTGGTAATACTCAGTGCCAGCTTGAGATAAGGCGCTTCTGGATTCATTCGGTTCGACAGGGAACGAATGGACTGCTGGGCGCGATAAGCTGATGCCGAAGGGCCGAGAAAAACGATATCTCTGTTCATTCGTTGTCGGGCAAACACCGATTCCAGCTGGTGTTCCCATTGCCATGGATGAACAGGAATGAATATATAGCGATTCCCCTCAGTGTCTTCCGACTGAAGCACCCGATCAAATCGGCTGATATCCGCCTCTGTGAGATGTTGTCTCACCAACTGTTCTGACGTGTAGCCTGTGGAGAGAGCCGTTTGCACAAGTCCTTCTTTCACGGCAATCCAGTATACGGTCACATCCGAGTTAAACTCTGGACCGTAAGCAAGATTGTCTTTTAGGGTGAAGCCAAGCCTCGACTTGTAGCTTGGATGGTAGAGATGACCGTCGCTCATATGGCTTTCGAGGGCATCATAGTGTCGGTCTTTATCCGGAATCTTCTCAGGCAGCAAAGCCCGGCACTGACTGTCCTTCGCCATCGTCTCCAGCAATTCCTGAATGAAGGCCGTCACATTCGCACCCTCCAGAAGGTTCAGTACCATTTCCTCCAGAAACAGATCCAGATCGGTGCAGGGCACGCCCTCTCTTCGAATCGAGCCCTTCACCACCTTCACTCGGCCAAATGAAAACTTCTGCTCCGCCTCACAGCTGTATGTCACAGCCTGCCCTGACGTATTCCGCCCCACAGTGCGCCATTCGTTCCCATCCACCTTATAGTCAAGGATACCCTCGAACCACATGGCTTCCAGCGTCTGCCGCATGATCCGTTCCTGTACATCCGTGTATACTGCCGTCTTGTGACCTTTCTCAGCCCTGTACCCTATGAACCCCACGCCACTTCACTCCCTATTCGGTTCATTATATTGCTCACCGGCACATACGCCGGGGTCTGACTGATCCCCTTGAGACAGCTCACCAGATTTTGTTTCGCCAGAAAACTGTCCGCGGTCAGCAAATGCTGCACATATACGTTTCCAGTTCGGTCTAGTTCCTTCACCAGCACTTCGCGGACCTTTGTCCAGAAATGCTCCTCCGGTACGTTCACATCCCTTGCCATCGCATGAATGAGGGAACCCAAATGATTGATGATAAAGTAATAGGATGTCCTCGCCCAAGCCTTGTCCCGTGGATAAAACAACAATCTAGAGGGATCGGTATCCACCTCATGCATCAGCTCCTCATCGACACTGACTCCTTCCAAGTCACGCACGATAAATGCCTCAGGCATTCCGTCTCTTAGCGTCACGAGAGTATTTTGCAAATGAGCTTCAAAGTGAATGCCTCGCTCTCCGGCCGCTCGTACAATGGGCAGCAAAGACAAGGTCAGATAACGTGCAAACCAGTGCTCGGCTTCAGCACGTACGCCACCCAGCATCGTCATGAGTCGTGATTGCATTCCCGGCAAGGGAGCTTCTACCAGACTCGACAGGACATAAGTACATTCCGGGTCAAACTCAATCGGTCTGTATGCGACAGTAAACAAACTCGTTAATTCTTCCTCCTGAAAATCACAAGTGGCTACACCTGTCTCATAGGCAATCTGCGTATGCTGATCTGCACCGAAGCAATTCTGCTGCCTGACGTACCTGGAGGCGTCCAGCGTCCTTCGCATCTGCTCCGCACTATTGGTGCGAATCATGTTGGTAATCTGTATGTTCAGCGACAGCTTGATATTGCAATTTAGCTCTGGAATATAGACGGTGCGTACCGAGGAGGTTGGGTAGGCCTTCGGTCCACAGCTGCCTATCGGAATGAGTTTCTTGTCCAGAATATACTGCTGGACCTCGGACAAGCTCAACACGTACGTATACTGCCAGGGATGGACAGGCAGCAGTTCATACTCATCCCCATGCTCACCGCACTCCGCTTCCCAAGCTTGTTCCACATGCCCGTGCAGGCTGGCATGCAGATTGATCCTGGTGGGATCATCTACCCATTCCTGCCTGTATACATCCTTCCTAACAGCAACGTAACAGAGTTGGAACGAGGTACGCAGTTCCGGGCTGTACATCCGTACGTCGTGTTCAGTGAAACCTTTGGAGTTTTTTGGAAACGGGTGAAAGGGATGACCATACACCAGAGACTGTTCGGAAGTACAGTAATCATACATGCCAAGTCCAGCAGCCTGCTCGATATACAGCACAAGATTATTCACGCTGTTATCTACCTTTTCCACAAAATCACGCACAGCAGCCGCACGGGTCAACCCACCTTGCTCATGCCGACTGTTTCCATACGCCGTGTCTTCACTCAGCTCCCGGGTGATCCAGCGAACCAGGTCCTGATAATGCACCGCTTGCCCGTGAAGCTGTTGTATGTTTCGGTACTCATGCTCACCCATAGCCGAGTAATACGCTAATTGTCCGGTTATCGTCACCCCGCTGGCCTGAAAAGCAACTGCGTACGTCATCGCATCTGGATTAATCCGAATGTCGCCCTCCTTCTCCACCGCAAGCTCCCGGAGATAACAATTGAGCAGCAGCTTACAAGAGTGTATATTCGCCTGCTGCTCTGCTTCAGACCTGAGCCTGTTTTCCATCTCGAACAATGTTGCCAACCTTCTTTCGGGTTATAAATAAAACGAGGGACAAGGTCAACAGGATGGCACAGCAGAGAGCCTACTAATCTCTTTCAGTGCCGCCCATCAGGCCATATTCGCTGGTGTTCCGCCCCCGGCAAGTCTTTAGCAGGCCTATCATCCAGAGATCTACACTGCTGACCAGCAGCAGAATACTGATGGATGCCACCGCTTGCGGCGGGTGGGCACACACATTCGAATGTACCGACCACACCATAGGAGCGAGAACAAAGTAAGCGGGACATTGAGCCATAACAGGCAATGAATTGCCCTTATTCTGCAATCGACTTTTCGAAATGATGTTCCATTTGAAAAAGATATTCCAGGTACAATCGGACGACATCACGTGTGGTCCCCCCAAAGGGAAAGACATGGTGCGTCAGGTCCGGCAATGCGTTGACTTCCAGAATGCCTCCCTGATCTGCTGTCAGCGGCTGGCCGATATCCCCACAACGGATATCAATGCCAGCCACATCAATCTGGAGAGCTTCTGCGGCTTTAATTGCCATTTGTGCATTATCAGGAAAAATCGCTTCCGTACAGTCCACATAAAACTCACTGATGTTTCCAGCGGCCGAATTGCGAAGATCATATAGCTCGATCTCTCTTCCTGCCGCAGGTACCTCCTCCAGCGTGATTCCCTGTCCAAGCAGAACCTTTCGCAAAGGCTCTGCGTCTTCATCAATCTTGGGAAAGGCCTCGAACTTCCCTATACGGGTATGCTGGATTCGCTGCCGATTCAAGATTCGAATCAACGCCCGGATGGTTGAGGTGCCGTCCCCTTCTACAAAGACAGGCCGATACTCATTTACTGCTGCCACTTCCCCGTTAATGATCAGTACCCTATAATCCAAACCCGTTATGAATTGCTGTAGCATGATGCTGTTACTATGGGTACCCGCCCGGGCAATAGCCGCTTCCAGTTCCTCGTTTGTTCGAACGTCCAGTGTCACACCTGCACTGCCGCTTGCGTCCAGCGGCTTCACTACAACGGAACGATGCAGTTTCAGAAACTGCGCTGCCTTGTCACCCATTGCCTTGATAACGATAAACGGCGGCACAGGCATTCCCCGCTCATGCAGTAGCATATTACATACCTGCTTGTTCTTAGCGAGCAGTCCAGCGATCAAGGGTAGACGATGCGATCTGGTTTTATTAATGACTCTGCGCTTGTCCCCATAGGACAATTCCAGAAAATCTTCACATTCTGCGAGAAGTGGCTCGCAGGTCATTCCCATTTCTCTTGCTTTGCTTATGATGAGTCGGTTTTGCAGATTATGAATTCCTTTCGGAAACAATGAAAATCCTCCCCGACCGAATGAAGGCGTTCGCTCCTGGTTGTGCTTTCATCGGATTGATTTGATGGAAACTATATTGATAATGATTATCAGTTTCAAACAAAATCTATTTTATGGCAATTTCATTCACCTTGTCAATAATAAGCTTTTTAGGAAAAAAAAGATGTTTTTGCAGGGAGAGAATCCCCAAATGAAGGAATGTTCATGGAACAATGAGCACAACAAATAAGGCAAGCTCTGAATTTCGTTATGTCATAAGCTTGCCTGTGCTATTCGCTGTATTGAGATGCAATGAAGTATAGGCTGGGGATGTGGATGATAATCATCGGTATTAATGCTTTAATTTGGGGCAGGTGGGGCAGTAATCTTCTGGATCATCTGCGGCGAGATAATAGAAACAACAAGTTTTGCGTACACGAATAGGTGTATCTGAGACAGCTGTTGCCCGTTTGGGCGTATTAAACTGCTTGAGCGGGTTACGGGATTCACCAAAGAGATGCGCAGGTGCATCACAAATTAGATAATGGAAGTCCTCTTCGACACGCTGCTTTTCTTCAGGCGTGGCTCCTTCGGCAAACTTGTTCTCATAGAGCCAGTATACGTAAATGGCCGTGTTCTCCCACAGGACTGAACGGGAAATCCGGGTTGCCTTGGACAGCGATTGCCATACCTTAGCCAGATTGCCGGCGAACATCTGTTCAATCACCTGATCTCTCCATACGCCACGCTGATCCGCCTCTGGTGAGGTCGTCTGCCAATCGGTCAGCCGAGCCTTGGGAAGCCATGCCTCTCCCTGATAACTGGATTCAATCGTGCCGTTGGCAATCTCATAATTCAGGCCTTTGTTGAAGCGTGACATGGCATAGAGACCCGAAGCTGTGATCAAGTAAGCATATCGTTTAGCAAAGAGCGATACAGTAGCCGTTTCGGAGTCCGTCTCAAAGATGCCTCTCACCCCTTGCAAATAGTTAAGGCTTTTGGACGGGTCCAGCAAGTCCGTAAATGGCATCGAAAATGTACGATCTGTCGAAGGCTCCCAGGTCAGACGGTATTCGGCAGCTAAGGCCTGCATCTCTTGATCATCAAGCCAAGTGGCTGTAGCGTGTGGTTTCATTTAACTTCCTTCCCTTCCCGTGCGGAATGCACATGGGTGTGCCAAACAGCGGATCAACCGCAATGTCGCACTCCATCTGGAAGACCGCGCGGACCATGTCCTGCGTAACAATGTCTTCCGGTTTTCCTTCCGCGTAGATGGACTTATTGTGGACAGCCACAATATGGTGAGCATAGCGACACGCAAGATTCAGATCATGAAGCACCATCACTATGGTGCGCCCCTCCTGTTCATTCAAATCGAACAGCAGATCCAGAATATCAATCTGATGGGTCATATCCAGATAAGTCGTTGGTTCATCCAGCAGCAGGGTTTCTGTTCCCTGTGCGAGTGTCATCGCAATCCAGGCGCGCTGGCGTTGTCCGCCAGATAATGCGTCCACGGGCCGATCAGCCAGAGCAGTCAGATGTGTGGATTCCAGCGCAAGCCTGACCATGCGTTCGTCCTCACAGGACCACTGTTTCAGCCATGTCTGGTGTGGGTACCGCCCTTGCCGAACCAGTTGGTTTACCGTCAGTCCCTCTGGAGCAGAAGGACCTTGTGGCAGAATGGACATGCGTCTTGAAATTTCCTTGGTAGGCAACTTCGCAATCTCCTCGCCATCCAGCAGTACCGAGCCTGAACTGGACTTCAGCAGTCGCGCCATCGTTCGCAGCAAGGTGGACTTCCCGCAACCGTTGCTGCCAATCAGGACAGTAGTTTTCCCCTTGGGAATAGTCAGGTTCAAATTCTCAATAATAGGCTCTGCGCCATAGGCGATCGTAAGGTCCTTGGCTTCCAGAATACTCACAGCATTCTCCTCCTCAAAACTGATTTCGATTCTTGAACAACAGATACAAGAAAAACGGTGCTCCTACCCCGGCGGTAAATACCCCTGCCGGAACATCGAGCGGCAGAAATACCGTACGGGCAATCAGATCAGCAGCAAACACAAGCAGGGCACCGACCAGTCCCGAAACGATGAGCATGCTGCCAAACATGCGCCCTACCAGCTTCCGGGCAATATGCGGCGCAATCAGACCGACAAAACCAATCGTCCCCGCGACAGCTACAGCAGCCCCGGCCAGCAGTACACTGCACAGTAGCAGCGCTGAACGATGACGCTGTACAGTGACCCCCAGCCCGGTGGCCAGATCATCCCCGAATTCCTGTGCGTTCAGACTGCGGGCAAACCAGATCGCCACCGGAAGCACGATTACAATCACCGGGATGATCGTTCTAACATCGGTCCACGATGCGCCATACACACTCCCCGTCAGCCAGATATACGCCTGACCAGCCGTATAGAATGGACTAAGGATCAGTATGAAGGTCGTCCCGGCCCCCGTAATGGCTGACACTCCGATTCCAATCAACACCAGCCGAATCGGGCTAACTCCTTTTTTCCAGGCAAGAAGATAGATGATGATTGCGGTAATCATCGCCCCCATAATGGCAAACAACGGCAACAGCTTGATACTGATGGTTCCACCCAGCAGGGTGACAAAACCTACAGCGGCAACGGCAGCTCCTCCCGTTATCCCGATCACATCCGGTGAAGCGAGCGGATTACGGATAATCCCCTGCAATAGGGCACCGGACATGCCTAGTGCTGCACCCACAAGCAACGATAACAGCACACGCGGCAGCCTTAGCGTCAACACGACAAAGTCATGATCACCTGCGCCCAGACCGAAAATCGTCTGCAGCACATTCAGCGGAGATATAAAATCATTACCCACACTGGTTCCTGCAATGGATGCAATCAATATCAAAACCATACAGATTCCGATAATGAGCAGCGATTTGCGCTCCATTTGCAAGGATAGCGTATCTTTTTTATTGCGAAAAGTAATCATCTTCCTCATATCTTCGTCCCCCCTTTGCGGGCAATATAGACGAAGAAGGGACCACCAATGAGCGCTGTCATAACACCAAGCGGAACTTCCTGTGGCATGATGATCAGCCGTGCAACCACATCCGCCGCCAATAACAAAATGGCGCCGCCCAGAATACAGTAGGGAACAAGCCAGCGGTAGTCGTTGCCTACAAACGCCCGCATGATATGCGGTACGACTAATCCTACCAGACCAATCGAACCGGCCACCGCAACAGAACCACCGGCCAGTAATACTGTAACGGCTCCCATAAGTACCTTAACCAGTAGCACGTTCTGTCCCATGCCTTTCGCGATATCATCACCGGTCAAAAGCAGATTGATCGCCCGACCCATAAACAGGGATATCACAGCGGCAACCGTCATATATGGCAGTACAGGATAAAGCATATCAAGTGTTCGACCGCTCACTGAACCTGCAAGCCAGAACAACACGTCCTGTAATCCCGTTCCATCCAGCACCAGGATTGCCTGTGTGAACGAAGCAAAAAGTGCAGAGATAGCGGTACCCGCCAGCACAATCTTGATGGGAGTCAGACCATCACGACCGATGGACCCAAGCGCGTACACAATCACTGTTGCGAAGGTTGCCCCAGCAAAACCAAACCACATCATCGTACTGAGCGAGGACACCGACAGCACCACGATGGCAATAACGATAAAAAAAATGGCACCCGCATTGATCCCAAACACACTTGGTGAAGCGAGCGGATTACGAGTTAGCGCTTGCATGAGTCCTCCCGCCACCGCCAAACTTGCACCAACAACAACGGCAATAATTGTGCGTGGCAAACGTTCTGTCAGAAGTACGACGTGCTCCACGGAGCTTTCGTCATAGTGTTGTAGTGCATTCACTGCTATTTGAAATGTGATGTGTGTACGCCCCAGTATCATGCTGGCTACACAGGCGAGTAATAGCAAAATGAATAAGCCGGATAGTCCATAAATTTTCGTACTTGCCTTCGTAAAAAGGGGAAACATATTCTCACTCTTTCATCCGTGAAATGCAAAAAGACCTGCCTGCCCATACGCTTCGTATACGAATGTCCTGGTACATGGCAGGTCTTGCTCCCATTAGTTCAGATTGAACTGCTTGTATAGGTCGTCCAGCATCATGTTGGCCGATGTGTATCCGCCCCCCATGTTCCAGGCCACTTCATCAA
Organism: Paenibacillus sp. S29; assembly: GCF_049319765.1. Classification (NCBI taxonomy): domain Bacteria; kingdom Bacillati; phylum Bacillota; class Bacilli; order Caryophanales; family Paenibacillaceae; genus Paenibacillus; species Paenibacillus sp. S29. The sequence goes on from NZ_JBMOUI010000012.1 coordinate 59,069, forward strand.
CCTGTACTAGCTTATTATTCTTCACTGCATCGAGATTTTTCCAGAGCGGACTGCTGGTCCAATCCTTATAGTTTTTCTCAATAGCTTCTGTTTCCGTGCCTGAATTGAAGTTGAAGATCATATCTGCGTTCATATCCGGGATGTTCTCTTTCGAGGTCAACTCCACCCCCCAGGTGTCTTCATCATGTCCAGGCGGTCTGGTAAATCCAAGCTCTTTCAATATTTTTCCGGCGTATCCCATATAGAAAATGCGAACCTGATCGGCTCTAAAATTCGTAATAGTCGCTTCAATGGGAAGACGGTCACCCATTTTGCCTTTAAAATCCGCTACCCTTGCATCCCAATCAGCAAGCAACTTGTCCGACTGTTCCTTCATATTCATCGCTTCACCAGCCGTCTTTACCGTCTCTTTCCAGTCAAACAAAGTCTCGGTAACTACCGTTGGAGCAATCTGGGACAGTTGATCATAGATATCCTCATGTCTTGTTTTGGTGGCAATGATTAGATCCGGCTTCAATTTGTTGATCTCTTCCAGGTTCGGCTGTGATTCCTGACCTACTTGCGTCACACCATCCAGATCATCTCTCAAATATTTATATACGGGTTGCTGAACCCAGGATTCCACAACACCCGTTGGCTTAACACCAAGTGCAACAACAACATCATTGGCACCCTGGAACAAGGTTACAATCCTCTTCGGAGTTCCCTTAACTGTCGTTTCACCCATGGCATGTTTGATAACTCTGGTCTGCTCGTCCGCACCACTGCCTGCTGCATTGCTCTCATTACCACTTGCAGACTTACTTGAAGGGTCTGTTGTCCCTGTAGTTCCACCCGAGGCACAACCAGCCAGCACCGATATCAACAGAATAAGTGCTGTATAAATATGTAGCTTTTTGGTCAATCCAAACATGTAGTCCAACTCCCCCTTTTCATTCTAATTGATATTAAAAATCATTATCAATTGTATTGTAATTCAGTTGGGTACATTGTTCAAGCATATTGATACTGCTGCGGAAGAACTCCCCATGCCCCTGGTTTCATGTTGAAAATCTCCTTGTACAGTAAAGGCTTGGATGAATACAATATGCTCAGTATACAAAAAGGCGTAACCCACGATAGTTGATGGGTTACACCTTTATAAGAATTCATGACCTGTCTTCAAAAGACAGCTAGCTCAGACAAACACACCGATTAAGGTGTATGCCTGCCTACATATTGATAAGTACCTTTCGGGTATAGTTTCATGATATTTGAGTACATATGCGACCGTATTAAATTCATTTGGGTTATAGAAATGACCCTCTTGATTAAAATAGGCAACATTCGTCACATCCATGAAATCGTAAAAGGAGCTATTTATGATCAGATACGGTATTACTGGATTAACCGGATATAGTGCTATGCTGGATACGTTCATACGGTTCGTGTTTTTCATGAATTGGTGAACCTCCAGCTCATATCCTTCTATTTTATGAGAGAAGTCACATTCTCGGTTGTAAAACAATTGCAGCACGATGCGACCGTCTCCACCATCGACATATTGTGAAAAAAACAAAAGAGATGCCTCCTGTGGTTCCTGATGAACCTGAAATATAGTCGCTCTGCCAGCAACTCCTACGACCTACTTAAGTTGGACTCTTAAAAAAGTCAAATAATGGGGTCCCCATGCCATACCTGCCAGCAACGTCACCATCAGCACTTTTTGCCATTCTTTATTCGTTTCTTGATTCATCAGACTATCCCCCGTAAACGGTTCATTCTTGTTATTAGTGAAAAGATCTTATCATCCGCCTCTGAACCAATTCTGAACAATATTAAATTTTTTTCGCAGTCTGGGTTTTGTAACAAATGAAAAAAGAGCGCTCAGCCAGATGGGCTAAGCGCTCTAAAACGTTGATGTACAGGCCGTGTCAGGAAGCCGTAGAATTCCATTGAAAGGTAGCCGCGGACTTGGATGGAAGGGTAGATTTGAAAACCTTATTTCCCTGCCGAACCTTAAATGTCTTTGTGTTCTCTCCCGTATTGGCGGCAATCAGGACAAGCGTACCGTCGGGGTTGCGATAGGCGACCGTTTCAATACTCCCACTATAATGTGTAGAATCAATACGTACCGCACCTGGACGGACGAATTTGCTGGCGTGCCCAATCGCATAGTACTCCACATTTTTCGTAACTGCACCGCTTAACGGGTCGATGGTTACTACACCTCTACAGTTGGCGCAACCCCCATTGGTCGGACCCCCGGACGGGTCAAGTGCGATATTCCAAAAGAGGACATTTTGCGACCAGTTTCGGGGTGCACCAATGATCAGCTTGGACATATCCCAGCTCAAATTATCTCCAAAGCCCGGACTCCACGCTCCCCCACTACATTCTGTCATATATACAGGCTTATCAGGAAAAGCATTATGCACATCTGTCATCGCTGTGGGCTCTCCTTTGTAGCAATGAAAGGCCGTTCCGTGCGTATAGTTTCGAGCCTGTTCATCTCCTAACACGGTCTTGGCATATTCGCTCCCTGTATCCCAGTTATGGTCAAAGGCAATAATGTGAGTAGATAAATGGTTTCGATTTAGGGTGGGACCCAGATATTGTTTAATAAAATTCGCCTGTTCTGCTGCTCCCATACTCATGCTGGGATACTTGGGCGTCGTGAATTCCGGCTCATTTTGAATGGAAATCGCCTGAATCGGAATTCCCTCGTTCGCATAAGCCTGTAGATAACGAACAAAATAGTCAGCATACGCCTGGTAGACGCGCGGATCGGTATAATCCAAATACCAGCCGTTATAAATCTGCTCCCCATATTTCATCCAGGGCGGAGCTGTCCATGGGGTTCCCATAATCTTTAAATCCTGGTTTCTTCTCAGGATTTGCTTCAACACATCGATCACATCCCGATCCTTGGCGATGGAGAAGTGATTCAGCTCATAGTCCTTGCCTGTTGCCACATCGTCATAGGTATAGCTACCAGGCTGTCCCTGTTCATCTACGGAATAATCTGAGGCTCCAATGGTATGGCGAATATAACTTAGTTGAATGCCACTAGCTGTAAACAAATCATTTAGCAGCTGATCACGCTGATTGGCAGACATGCCATGATTCATCAGGTATGCGGACGAACCGGACACCGCTGCGCCAAATCCCTCCATCGTCTGATAATGAATATCTGGCTTAATCTCAATCGTCAGTGTATCCGCATTCGCTGCATTTTCTTTACTGTTATCCTTATCCCAACGGATCGGGGTTTGTTGGGTTAGGCGATTCGCCGGGTCGGGTGTTGTTAGCCACATGTTGACGTTATTTTCTGCTTTCGGCCCCGGAACATTCCGTATAGCCATATTGGCCAGGACCGCACAGATCAAAATGGCTACTGCAGCTATAAGCAGCCAGATGTCAGTACGTCGTTGCTTTTGGAGTTTTTTCATCTATATCCTCCTCTCCCCATCATTATCCTGTCCCCATCCTCCCTACTATTTCAGCTTTCACTTGGGTTTCCCTTTACATACCTGTTGGACGTTTACATACCGATAGCAAAAAGAGAGCCGGTGCTTGTGCCCGTGCTCTCTTGAATATAACCATTTTAAAACAAATGTAACGGGATTACTTTTTTGCTTTTTCTGTAGAGGTTGCCGGAATCGTAACACTTCCTGTCAGTCGTAAATCCTGTGAGGAGCTGCCCACATAAATGGGCACTTCACCCGCTGGCATAACCCATGCTTTGGACTTTTCATCCCAATAAGAGAAAGCTTTCGGGTCGAGCTCAATGCGTACCTTCTTTTCTTGACCCGGCTTCAACTCTACCTTGGACCAGCCTGCCAGTTGACGGGAAGGAGTCTCTACGTTTGTCGGAAGCTTACCGCTGTACACCTGTACAACCTCAGCTCCGGCTGTTTTGCCAGTGTTCTTCAATTTTAGCGAAACTTCGACGGAACTCGTACGATCGGATTTTTTTCCACTCGCATGTTGTTTTGTTTTCAGATCGCTATATCCGAATGTCGTATAGGATAAACCGTGTCCAAAGGAGAACGCCGGTTGAATACCCGATTTCTCATACCCACGATAGCCTACAAAAATACCATCTGAATAGTCACCTATACCGTTCACGCCTGGAAACTTCTCTGGTGAGGACACGGGTGTAGACTGCTCGTTAACCGGGAAAGTTACCGGCAATTTACCAGAAGGATTCACATCACCGAATAAGACACGCGCTATAGCATTTCCTTGCTCTTGTCCAGCAAACCATGCTTGTACGATGGAAGGGACTTTGTCCTGCCATGTATCCATTTGCACGGCTCTGCCACTCATTTGTACGACAATGGTTTTCGGATTTGCAGCCGCAACCGCACGGATCAGCCGATCCTGATTGTTCGGCAGTTCCATATCGGAACGCTCAACATATCCTTCGCTCTCATACGTACGCGTAACAACAATCGCAACATCCGATTTTTCCGCCAATTTCACAGCGTTATCAATCAACTTATCTGACGTATCTGCTGGAGGTTCCCAGCCCAGACGAACCATACCACCGGAATCACGACCATTTGTCGGATAATCAGCGCGGTATTCAATACGTATCTTGTGCTTTTCACCCGCTTTAAGGGAGATGTTTTTCTTCGTAATGCCCAGCTTTTCACCTTGATTGTCCACGAAAAGCTCATCGTCGAGATACAGCTTGCTTGATCCCAAACTGGTTAATGACAATGCATAGTCACCATCCTTGGGAGCTGCAATTGCCCCTGTCCAGCGTGCAGATATCAAGCCGTTCAGTGTCGTTGGTGTATTGGGAACTTTAGGGGACTTCGCATTGAAGCCCTGATAATTATAAAATCCAAGGTTCATATTGACTTGGTCATCATTGCGTACAAGAATCGGATTGCCTTCCATCTTGTTATTCTTCCAGTATTCGCCTCGGAGCCCCTGTTCGACATCTCCATAAGTCGCATATCCAACACTGATATCTTCTTTCTGATCAGATGTAGTCAACAGTGAAGACGGAACAGCAGATGGCCCTGGCATAATGTCTCCTGCAGAGATCGGGTCTGTGCCCGGTGCGTACTGGACGGTAACTCCTTTGCCGACACGATTGCGGATGCCCTCTAACGGACTCACGGTATACGTCGGGTTCACCAACGAACTGCCTCCGCCTGCCACAGTGCCGTTATCTGCATCGGGGCCAATCACAGCAATGGACTTGAGTTTATCTTTAGACAACGGTAATGCATTGTTTTTATTTTGAAGCAGTACCATACTTTCTTCAGCCAATTGACGGGCTGTTTTGCCATGGTCACGGGCATCAATTTGATTATTTTGAGCCGGGCGATCGAATAAACCTTTGCTGAACATTTGCACCAGAATGCGCCCAGCCTTATCATCAATCGTTTTTTCACTTACCTTGCCATTCTTAACAGCCGCCAGCAGCTGATCTCCCCATTTACCATATGGTGTCCCCGGTGTTTCCAGGTCCAATCCGCTATTTGCTGATTCGACTGTACTCAGGTTCGCACCGTAATCACTCATCACGAAGCCCTTGAATTGCAGCTCCTTCTTCAAGAGGTCTGTCAAAAGAGTTTTGTTCTCACAAGCAGACTCGCCGTTGACCTTGTTAAAGGAGCACATGGCCCCTCCCAAATCTGCCTTGGCGATGACTTCTTGGAACGGGCGTATGTAAATCTCATGCAACGCACGGTCACTGACTTTGACATTCGTAGTGAAGCGCTCCGTTTCCTGATTATTCATAAGGTAATGTTTCGCAGTCGCCAAAACAGGGTGGCTTTGTATACCTTTGACATAAGCGGTCGCCATTTGCGATTGCAGCAGCGGGTCCTCACCCATAGATTCAAAGTTTCGCGATCCCCATGGAATACGGGCAATATCCATCCCCGGTCCAAGCGCAACATTATGAGTTGTATTAAAAGCCTCGTCTCCGATCAAATCACCATACTGTTTGGCAGCTTGGGTATCCCACGTTGCAGCCAACGCAATTGGAGCAGGCAACGCAGTAGATTGCTTGTCCTGCACATCTGGATTGGCGATGCGCACACCCGCAGGTCCATCTGCCATCGTCAGCGCCGGAATACCCAACCGCTCCATCGAATTATTATAAAATCCATAGTAATTGTTGACCTTACCAGTCACCAAATCTATTTTTTCTTCCAGCGTCATTTCTTGCAGCAGCAACGCTGTCCGCTTCTCAGCCGACAGGGCCGTGTTCATCCAAGGCCGATCTGTCTGGCTTCCTGCCGCTCCTGCAATATTCATAGGTCCGATCACAACAGCCGCGATAACTGTCATCATCACCATACGGAACAACCATGTTGATTTCACTTTCACGTTTGTAACTCCTCCTTGATGTTAGGTCATGAGGTGAATGCCTATTCAACTCTCACAGGCTTGCAAAGGCTCTCGATCCTGCGAGCTCCGACAAGAATCCAGAGCCACGGGATAAGCAAGCAAGTCAGCAAAAGCCGCAATGGCTCAAGTGACACGTTTACCACCCTACCGTACATTTTCGAAAATTTCATTGAAAGTTTTTGGAAGTACAGCACTAGGACCTTCATTCTTCTCCATAAAAAGAGAGCGCTCACAATTCAGTTAACTGATAATAAAATTACACTTTTGTAACTTTTTAATGACGGTTTTTTAACTAATTTAAATCACAAAAAATGATTCATATGTCCCACTCTTGATTGACTCATATGGCGTTACCTATCGTGCGACCAAAGTCGCTATTTGGGAATTGGAAATACTTATGTATGAGGATTTTGCAAAATCCTGGTATAAAAAAACGCCCACAAACAAAAAATTCCAGAGAACCTGAAAGGTCCCTGGAATTAATATGATTATTCAAACGGATACCGAAGCCCCCACTGTGAACGAATCTGATCCATCAGTTTCATAATTCCTAATGATTCATCCAAAGAAATAGTAGAACTTTCGAGCAAACCTTCGTTCAAGCAACGCCCGACTTCTTCTGCTTCAAAGGCATAGCCTGTAGAGGATCGGTCATCCTGAAAGTTTTGTGCATCTTCACCGTCCACAACTAAAGTAGCCGATGTGCTGTTCAGGAATGACGGAATGTGGATATAGCCCTTTGTTCCATGGATGTATGCCTCATTCGTCAATCCGAGACGGACTGCCCCGTTAAGCATAGCCGTGCGTCCTTTTCCATAATCCAGCAAGATCGAAAATGTCTCGTCAACGCCTGTCTCCCCGATATGAGCAGTGCTCCATACATGCTCAGGTTCAGGGCCGAAGACCATTGAAGCAAAAGAAACCGGATAAATTCCTGCATCTAATAGAGCACCTCCGCCCAGCTCAGGGTTCAAAAGCCGCCCCTCCGGGTTCCAATCTATCCGAAAACCAAATTCCGCCTTAACCAGCTTTACCTCGCCAATGTGTCCCGCATGTATCCACTCCCGCACTTGGCGAATCGGAGGCAAAAAACGTGTCCACATTGCTTCCATCAGGAATAGCTTACGCTCACGTGCAAAGCCGATCATTTCCTCCAATTCTTTGCTATTGACGGTGAAGGGTTTCTCACACAAGACCGCTTTCCCCGCCCGAAGAGCCGTCAGAACATTTTCTTTATGAAAAGGATGAGGAGTCCCTACGTAAATAGCATCTATCTCGGGATCTTGTGCTAATTCCTCATAGCTCCCGTAAGCCCTTGATATTTGATGCTTAGCCGCAAATTCGGTAGCGCTTTCAATAGTGCGTGATCCAACAGCATACCCTTCTCCATTCGTAACATGCGCCAAATCCGCCACAAATTGATCTGAGATCCAGCCTGTGCCGACAATTCCCCATTTAATCACTTTGCTCATACGTGTGTCCCTCCCAGCAATTTGGTTAACGTTGACTTACAACATACCCTTTTATTCTAGCAAACGCCTGTCCTAAACAAAAGAAGCATCTGCTAGACGACGGTTTCTTTTGTGGCCTAGCAGCATCTTCATTTATACCCATTATTGAATGACGTATCTGTAAAACTTTTTATCCACTTTCATGACTGGAAAACCAATCGGCAATTCTCCAGGGGCTATACTAACAAAGCCGTTCTTCTCATAAAAACGATGAGCTGCTACGAATTGTGGTGTTGTTCCAAGATAGATTTCTTCAATAGACCTTTCCCTAGCCCATCCTATGGCATGATGCAATAATTGATTCGAAACATTGAATGTTTTACCTCTATAATTTTGTTTTACAAACATCTTTCTGAGTGCTGTCTTACGGTTCCCAATATCTAACAAAGCTATAGTCCCTACTACGGTTCCTTCACTAAGAGCCACCCAGAAGTTGCCGTTACCACGCTGATAAAAATTTTCAATATCAAGCAAATCTGGCTGATCTTCTTTGGTTATGGCGATATCATATTCATCTTTTTGAATATGTAAAATTAAATCAACAACTTGTGATTGATACTCGGTTGAGTACTCTTTTAGAAAGATATTATTAAACATCGTTGTGTTCTCCTATGATCGTCAATTGTTATACTGTTAGATTCCCATCAAACTACAGAACCTAAATTATTACCCATATCTCCTTATTCGTGCTCGATAAACGCTCAATATTAAATAACTCAACCTCCGCAACTAAACTAAGTTTCCACCTACACAGTCGAGGATGCGAAATCATTGTTTAGGTGCGAACGTTGAGTTAATTATGAATCTATATATATCAGAATTCTATTCTACGCTTGAAGCTGTGTAAGAATTTGCGGGTCCTTGATCTTCTGATCCTCGGCCAACAACACAACTTTGGATAGAATCTCAGCTGTTCTTGGGTCCTCGTCCAGAAACGGCAGGAAGATGCGTCCACGATGCTGCGAATGCACCGGGATAATATGCAGTGCTCCCTTCGCTTGCTTGTAGACACCCCCGCTTCCCAGATGCACAGCATATTCGCCAAGAGTCCCATCTACACGTGCATAATTCCCATCCAAGCGTACATTGCTAATTTTCAGCAGGCGAAGTGATTCCTGCACAATAACCCTACGCATTTCAATGGTCGTCAGACTGGCCTCTGGATCAACGCCACCTACATGGGCAACACTGACGACCAGATCCACGTCCCGCATAACTTCGGAGAACAGAACAGGAGGAACTTCGTCCAACGGTACGCTCTTATACGTTGTCCGATCAAAGAACTGCACTGTCTCCAGTGTAGGAGCCTCGGTATCCGCTGGTGAGAACCAGTCCGCCATAGCATACAGGTTCGCAATCAGATTCTCAGCATAGTACACCTTCTGAAGTCCGTCCTCATAGCTGACTGTCCATTGGCGACCTTTCAATAGGGATACCGTTTTATTCGGCTGTACCTGGTGTCCTGCATATCGACGGGAAACGGTCGCATTTGCACGTTCATCAGCATTCAGCAAGTACAGCTCACGGAACACCTGCTTAAATGGCTGGCGTATCTGGCGGTCGAATAAGTCCTTCTGGAATTCGCTCCAACGACCACTTTCGAACAAATGAAGGGGATGGGCAATAATCAGCTTATCCTCTTCTCCTATAGTATGCTGTTCAGCAAAAGGAGCCGTCAATACCAACGTTTCCTCATTAAAATATCCGAGGTGATCATCAGCCTTGAAAACCAGTGTCCGCACCAATGGAGCAAGCACAGGATTACCCAGTAATCCTCTCAATTCCTTCACCATAAAGGTCGTACCAGACTCCATAGAGCGTTCCAATTCTTTGCGAGCTCTGCGGTACTGATCCACTAGATCTCCTTTAAGCTCCTTCAGCGACGTAACATACTCATCCTTCTTGAAACGAGCCGGAATGGATTTCAGCGTCTTGCCTTTGCTGACAATTTCAATATCTGCCGCTCCTTCAGTATCAATGATGAGCTGCACCGTTGTAGCCTCGTCCAAAGCATGTGGCTCAAAATAAGACCGAAGATCATCCAGCTTACGAGCTTCCATATCCCATACGAGACGGGTTACGTCATCATAGCCTGCGTTACGTGCCAAATTCCCGAGCGCAATCCGTGAAACGAGTCCCTCACTGGCCTTACGCTGTGCGCCGAATTTTTTGCTTTGTTCCAGAAACCTCTGGATAAAATCATAACGTTCGCGTATATCTGGTTCAGGCGGCTGAGCAAGTGGAATCAGACTGTAGGTCAGCAAATGGTCTTTGTTTCGCTTGTCCTCCACTGATTTTTCCATTTCACTCCGTTTGAGCTTACCCAGCGTCGCATCTGCAAACAACTGGGATCGACGATGATTGGCTCCAGCCGAAATATACTTGGCACAATCGTACAGCAGGTCAAAACGTTCCTCGCCCAACGTCTCATAGGCCTTATGAAACCAGTGAATATCGAAGGCACCATCATTAAAATCTTGTGGAGCAATCGGCGAGTAATGAGCTACAATCGTTTCCTTCTCGGCCGAAAAACCTTCATTGATATGCGCATGGAAATACCATGCCGCACTGCGAAGCCCTTCCCAACCGAGATAGTCTGCTACAATCTCAATCCACTGCGGGGCATACATAGCCGCCTCCAGCAGACGTTTATCCGTAATTTTAGTGTTTTTCAGCTTTTCCTTGAGCAACGTGGCATCCTCACCATCACTCGGATAACATGCCTTGAGCAAGTGGCTGAACGATTCCTTTTTGGTAATACGATCACCGTAGCCGTATACATAACCACGCACAAACGTTTCCTTGTCGAGACCCTCCAGAATACGGATGAAATAATCCATACCTTCAAATTGGCTCAAGCCCATAACCTTTGGCGTAGCCTCGGTAGGCAAATCGCCTCGAACCAATTCAACCTCTAGCAGTCGATCAATAACCGTACGACGTATCTCCAAAAATTCTGGTTTGCTAGAAATCCATGTATTGCGGGCATTGGTTAAGGAACTCATATGTCTTCTGCTTTCACTACCAGCCAGCAGCTCCCGATACACTTCACCTACACCAATCAACCCTTTTTCATATGCTTTGAAGTAATCCTCCAGATCCAGCGGAGAATAAAAACGATTTTCCGCTCCTGGCAGTTCTGCGTAGTTCACAAAGGTATGCAAAAAGCGCTTAAAGGACTCATCATCATGGACCTGCCCCTTCTCCAGTGCCACCCACGGGCCAGACAATAGATGGAGCATTCCCATATCCTCTTCAGGTCTGTCCTTAGGCATGCCTTGCATTAGTGAATTTAAAGCAAGGTCAATTACGTCAAACGTTTGGTCACCGGATGTGTCCATAAAATAAGCATTAACTAATGTGCTTACCTGATCGGAATAGGTCAGCTCTTCCATCCACTTCTGTACCTCGTTAATGCGATCCAAAGGGTACATTTGCTCAGCGAAATCTTTACGCCATCCTTCCAGCAGCTTGTGCTTGCTTTGTTCTGAATAGTCCATGTTAAAAGAAAAGTATCGATAATAGCGATCCAGCGTTCGGTCCATAGACTCTAATCGGTCATAAAAAACAAGCTCCAGCAGTTCACGCGCTTCCATGCCGCTTTCCTGCAAATAACGGTCCCACTCCTCATAGAGAGGATATAAAGACAGTCTGGAATCTACTTCTTCATCGATCTGAACCAGCCGTAGAGGGCGAAGGTTCGTCCCAATAAGCAATGTATCTTTGTAGCCCGAATAATACTCCGCAGTATATTCCACATCACGATGATGATGAACAAGCTCATCCAGTCCACTCAAGAACTGCTTGAGCTTCTCCAATGGACTAACAAAAACATCGGCCAATCGAAAATCACCCAGATCAACTTTCTCTTCCAACCAAGCTTCCTTGACATTCGGATCGTACAGTCCAAAACCGTTAGCCCCTGTATAAGCATCCTCCTGTCCCAGCTTGGACAGCAGTTGCTCCTCTTTGGCTGTAGGTTGCTGAATGATATCCGCCAAAGTCCGCAGGCTTTCATACTGTTCGGCACGATCCGGGTCTGCATATATCTTCGTCAATACTTCCAGTCCACCCAATCGTTGCAGCTCCGCCTTAGCACGCAGCAAGCGTTCCAATGAGCCAGCGAGCGGCTCTTCCGATTGTGAGAGCAACACACCAATGACACTTTGGCGCAATGATCCCGTCTTGAGCTTTAATAAGGCTTCCATTTGTTGCATTTCTGGTTCCGACAGCGTCAGCTTACGCGCCTTGGCCACAGCGAACTCACGGATACTCATACTTTTGTCAGACAAACTGGAAAAAATAAAATCACGTTGTACCGCATCCTCAGGTTTTTGCACAAAATGGTTCAACAGTTCGCCACGCAGATTAGGGCTAATCTGTTCCTTTAAGGCTATGATTTCCCCAATCCAGGAAGCATCCATATCATAACCAGCGAGATACAGCATTTTTTGAATAGGTGCATCTGAGCGGTGATACAGATTAACAAAATCCAGCACCTTGGAGGGCTCGGTGGACTCACCCTTTTTCATATGTACAAACAGGTTATGAAGTCGTTCAAAATCCTTACGCCGCTCCTCTTTGCTCTCCAGCAAAGGAGTACGCACCACTTTAACGATCCGATCCGCGACCGTCCCGCCTTCTACCCATTCATAAAAATAATTGCTTGTATAGTTCGTCAGTATCCAATATTGAAGCTCTTGGTCCGTTTCATCCAGATATTCTCTCGCAATTCCGAGGCGCACATCCTTGTTGTCACTGTTAGACAGTACATACAGTGCTACGATCTTCTGGTAAGTTGCTCCTTGTTCCATGAGTTTTCGAACCTGTCCATACAAATCACGTTCCTCATGTACTGCCGTAGCCCACAAACTCATATAAACTTCATTAGCATTTGAGCTGGTCAGCCATTCCTGGCGCAGTTCACTACGAGTCAATGCTTCATATGCCTGCTCGATCAGTTGGCGAACGACCCGCTGATTGGCGGATTCCAAGCCCATTCCCGTCCATACTGCAAGCGCCCGCACCACCGAACTGTAACGAATGAAGCCTTGGTCGATGATTACCTTCAACAGATATATTAGAGCCACCGGGGTTCCTTCATCCATTTGTTCCACGATACTTTGGCGCAATCCCTCCTGGAGTTTGGCGGCTGCCAAGAGCTCGCCGATCATGCGATAATTCTCCTCCTGATGACTCAGGAGCATGCCTTTAATCATATTGCGCGTAAGTAACGCCGCCTGATTATCTCCATAAATAATAGCTTTTAACGCCTCAAGCACCTGTGAATTACCGTGATCCAGCTCATAAGCAATCCAGTCACCAATCGTTTCCTGAATCCGGTAATCTCTGCCTGGTTCATAATCCTTTTTTGTTAAATAATCCATTACGGAGAACCCCATACAGTCCATTCGGATCAACTGCACCATTTTTTTATAAACCCGGGAAGTATGGGCCGTAATATCCGAAGTGCGAAACGGTTTTCGCGCATACCCTGTGCTGTATGGATATTCAGTCACATGCTCCGTTAGATGTGCGAATACGTCGCCTGTTGTTTGTCCAATTAGAGCATGTAATACCTCTGTCAGTGGCTTAAACAGTGACTCTCCGCTTTCTGTCGCCCGTTCTTTTAATATTCGCTGACATTCGTTAAAAGGCTCCTCGTTCTCCTGTATGTAATGAAGCTTACCCAGTTCCACAACATACTGAGCCAACTCCTGTTGTGGTCCATCCAGTTGCGCCGCGCGCTCCTTCAGTGTGGTGAAATATTCTTGCTCATTGTTCTCTTGATGCATGTTTCATTTCCCCCTCTACCATAGGCCTCCAGCCAGCATTGTGAAGCGTATAAATACAATCTCATTCCCATCCTTAAGTGACAAAGGAGTATCGAGTTCAATAGTTTCCTCGTCACATACAAAAACTCTGTATAAACCATCTTCAAATGCCTGCATCGCCGTGTTCACGGCATCCTTCATATCCAGGACACCATCATTATATATGGAACCGAATCCTACTTTGCCTATCTCGCCTTGTGCCTGTACTTCTTCTCCCGTAAGGAACGGAATCAGCGCGACACTCTCCTGCTTTTCCCGCAGCTTTTGAACATTCAGAGCAACGGTTGCAGTAATCAAATCTCGCAATGTTTCTGGAGCAGGACTCAGCTCTATTTCCTGTCGTGCGAGTGCGGGCTTGCGCTTCCCCAGACTTTTTACAGTTACAAACAGCTTCATGTCGTTCCCCTTCCTTTTTATTCACGCTTTTGGCCCGTTGTCAGCTGAATTTTTTGACCCATATAAAAACACCGTTAACGAAATCGAAATCGAATGTTTGTTCGTATTTTTATTTTAATATGTTCCTTATCATTACTCCATCGCCCTTTATGACCAAAATTCGCAGCGGTGCAACACCCTAAAACCTTAAAAAATAAGACTTTATACCCTGTTTTCGATAATTCCTTTCCATATTAAGGATGAAAAAAAGACCTGCACAAGGGAGATCCTCTGCTCTTCACAGACTTCCTTCCATTATACAGGTCGTATTTCATCATAAAACGATGTTTCAACTTACTTATTTATTTAAAATGCTGGAACAACGCTATCCTTGTAATTGTCCTCAAAAAATTTACGTACTTCCGGTCCAGTCATTCGCTTTGCCAGCTTTTGAATAGCATCGGAATCTGCATTATCCTTACGCGCTACCAGATTAATGGCAAAGTGCGTATCGTCTTTTTCAGTAATCAGCGCGTCCTTCTTCGGTGTCAGACCGAGCGGCTTGGCATATGCGGGATACATGGCAGCCATGTCCACATCATCCAGTGACCGCGCCAGCATCAACAAATCCACTTCTTTAAACACAAATTTTTTCTTATTTTCAATAATATCAGCCTGTGTAGCATTATAGCCTACGCCTTCTTTAAGCTTGATCAAACCGTTTTGCTCCATCATTACTAAAGAACGTCCAGTATTGGCCGGGTCATTGGCAATGGCAATAGTCGCACCTTCCGGCAGGTCTTTAACGTTCTTGTATTTTTTAGAGTACGCGCCGTAAATGGCGTTGTAAATAGGTTTTATCGCCACCAAATCAGACTTGTTGCTTTCATTATATTGTTGCATAAAAGGAGCATGCTGAAAGAAGTTAGCATCTACTTCCCGGCTTGCCAATGCGTTGTTCGGTTGGATATTGTCTGAAAGCACGACGATTTCCAGATTGACTCCGTCCTGTTTAAGCAGCGGCTTCACGATATCCAGCACATCTGTCATCGGTGGGATTAGCGTTGCTACTTTCAAGGTCACTTCTTTTTGGGAATTTGCTTCTTTAGACTGTGTTTCTGGAGCAGCCTGCTTTTGACCACCGCATCCGGCAACCAGTAGCATAACGACAGCAAATAGTGTAAGTAATTTCAAGTTCGTTTTCATGTTGTTTTTCCGACTCATTTGATGAGGAACCTCCAAGTAAATTGTGATTAGGAAGATAAAAAATGAGTTACAGTGGGAGCCGCAGCCGCTTCACGTGCAGATTGTTCTTCTGATCGCTGTTGAAATGGGATTCTCTCTGATTTGTAACACAATTTATAGGTTAGAATCCCATTTCAAAGGCGAACACTGACGCTTCTCCAGAACAATTCTGCCCGCTCCGCTTTTGAGGTACTGTAAAGTCATTTTTATTTCCCATAGTGAGTTGTGCAATTGTTAATGAAGAGATTCATTAACCTCTTACCGCTTGTCGATCCGGCGGGATATGGTGCTTCCGGTGAACTGGATCGTTTGTACGAAAATAATCATGACAACGATGGTGAACGCCATCAAGCCTGTTTCAAAACGCTGGTAACCGTAGCGGATGGCAAAATCGCCTACCCCGCCGCCGCCCACAATGCCCATCACCGTGGAGTAGGAGATGAAGCTAATGGTGGACGTGGTCAAACCCAGTACAAGCCCGGAACGAGCCTCCACGTACAGAAATTTAAAAATAAGCTGGAGGGTGGATGCCCCCATAGAAGTAGCGGCTTCAATTACACCCTTGGGCACCTCGAGCAATGATTGCTCCACCAGCCTCGAATAATAGGCGATGGCCACCACTGACAAGGGAACCGTTGCAGCCATCGTGCCCAGCGCCGTCCCTACGACCAGACGTGTAAATGGAATCATAAACACGACGAGCAGCAAAAACGGGAATGAGCGGATAACATTGACCACACTGTTCAATAGGGTGAACAGCAGTCGATTTTCATATTTTTGCCCTTTACCACACAAATACAAAATCGTTCCTACCGGAAGCCCTAACAGTACAGCTGCTGCGATAGAAATCCCCACCATGATAAACGTCTCTCCGATGGCTTTCCATATCTCAGACTGATATTGCGCAATGATGCTCAGCATTTCATTCATCAGCTTCACCTGCTCCCGCTGTTGAACCTACCGCGGTGTCAGCTACACGCTGCGTTGAAAGTAGCTGCCCATCTCGCATTTCTGATACACGGGTACAAATATTGCGTACCACATCCATATCGTGCGTTACGATTACAATGGTAACTCCCAGTTCACGGTTGATCTCCCGTAACACGCCCAAAATATCCGCGGTCGTCTGCGGATCAAGCGCCGAGGTTGGCTCATCACACAGCAGCACCGCAGGTCGATTCGCCAGCGCTCTGGCTATCGCCACACGTTGCTTTTGGCCTCCGCTCAGTTGTGCCGGATACTGTTCTGCTTTATCAGCTAAACCGACGAATTGCAGGCATTCGCGCACACGTTCCGCTCTCTCTTTTTTCGCGACACCTGCCAGTTCTAACGGCATTGCCACATTTCCACTGACCGTCCGATTGTGAACAAGATGATAATGCTGAAAAATCATCCCTATGGATCGCCGCGCTTCTCGGAGACGTTTTTCCGGCATGCGGGTCAGATCTTCCCCGTTTACAACCACGTTTCCCTCATCCGGCCTTTCCAATACATTCATCAACCGGAGCAACGTAGACTTGCCGGCACCGCTGGCACCTATGATACCGTGAATTTCCCCCTCCTCCACTTGAAGGGACACGGATTGAACCGCATGAAATTGGCCGCTTGAGGTGGTATAATGCTTGCTTACCTGATGCAGCGTAATCATGAAACTTGGCCTCCTGATGATCCATTTCTGCGGGAAAATTTAATAAGCCCGCCAGCCCGGGCGGGTCTGTACGAGCCGTCAATTCCCATTGCATTAATATACCACAGAGCAGAAAACGGGCAAAGCATTTTGACAACAATTAACGTACATCCCATACCCCTACATAAGGAAAGCGGATACCGAGTCCCCAAGCCAGCGTAAGCATCACCACAAAATAGAAAACAAATAAAATATCTACAGCCGAATAGCCAATCGCATAATAATACGTGCGCTTGGTTTCATTAGCAAAACCCTTGGCTTCCATAGCAATAGCAATGCGCTGCGCACGCCGGATACTTTGAGCGAGCAGCGGAATCGCATATCTGCGGAGTGTGGCATACATATTCCATTTGGACACATGCTGATGTAAGCCTCGAATGCGGTGTGCTTGTCTCAATGCCTGGAAATCCTCCACCATCATGGGCATTAACCGCATGGCTGCCAAGAAGCTGTACGCATACTTCGGAGGGAGCCTCCATTGCTGCATCAGTGAATAAAAAAGGTCCACCGGACGAGTCGTTAAACCAAACAGCAACCCTACCGCAGCCATACTCAGCGCACGAAAGCCCAGATGCATGCCTCGGTAAAAGCTTTCCTGCGTCACATGGATCAAGCCCCATGACCACCAGGTCGTCACCCCTTTGCCGAACATCATCATGCCCGTTGAAGTTGAAATAAACACCAATATAAAGGGAGATCCGTACAGCAGCAGCCTCTTCCATGGATGGCCTGACCAGATAAGCAGCAACAGCATAGAACACGCAACATTAAACATGACATTCGGATCATGAATGACTATAACGACCACAAACAGTATGGAAAACATAACGAGCTTTAAGCCCGGATTCACGCGATGCAGCCATGTTTTATGATGGGGAAAGGACAGGTTCATACTGTAGTTCCCCTTTCTGAATCCGCCATATATTGGTACAATATCGACGGACAATTTCCGGGTCATGCGTGACCATCACAATGGCCGTGCCTGCTGCTCTCAGCTGCTCCAACATATCCAGCATGACAAAGGTATTACGCGCATCCTGACCAAAAGTCGGCTCATCCAGCAGCAGCACTTCCGGCTCACGAATCATGGCCGTAGCAATACTCAACCGTCTTTTTTGGCCTAACGAAAGCTGATACGGATGACGCTCGTCCAGCCGCTCCAATCCGAACTGTACGAGCATCCGATCCACCCGCTCCCGGCACTGCTCAGCACTAAACAAGCTCTTCGGTAACGAATACTCTAGTTCCTTTCGTACGGTATGCGCTACGAATTGCAGCTCGGGATTTTGAAATGCGAACCCGATACGCTCTGCCAGTTGTTCCGTACTGCCTGCCTCAATTCCGCGCACGCTATAGCGTCCCTGTGTGCGAAGTAAGCGCATCATGGAGAGCAGCAGCGAGCTTTTGCCAGCCCCGTTTTCACCGACCACGCCAATCCAGTCACCAGGCTTCACCTGCGCATGCTCCACATAAATCACTGAACTTAAACCGCGGAGACCACTAAAATGTTTCAGCTCCAGCAAATCAATCTCCGTACCATTCCCCGTACCATTCTGCTGTGTCACTGATTCACTCCAACGCGGCGAAGACGATTCATTCCATACTCCCGGGTACCACACGCCATACTCAGACAATGCCTGCCGATGCACATGAAATACTTCTTCTGCCCTTCCATCCGCAATGATCTCCCCTTGAGCAGAAAGCACCACAATCCGATCCACATCATGGACGATTTCATTAATTTTATGCTCTACGATCACCAGTGTCTGGTCTACCGAAATATTGCGAATGGTATCCCACACCTGTGTGGTGCCTTCCTCGTCCAACAAAGCCGTCGGCTCATCCAGAAAAAGCACTTCTGGCTCCATAGCCAGCACAGACGCAATCGCCAGACGCTGCTTCATTCCCTGTGACATGTTGCCAATGGGCATATGTATATCATCCGTCGATAGACCAACCTGTATCAGCAGCTCGCGAATACGGGATTGCATCTGTTCCCGGGGAACCTGATTATTTTCCAACACAAAAGCCAGTTCCTCGTCTGCATATGACATACAGAACTGCGTATCAGGATCTTGAAATACAATACCTGAGACACTTGGGATTACAGCAGCATCGCATTTCATGGGCACTTCTATCGTGCGTGGAATCAGACCGCTTAACACTTGGAGCAGTGTTGATTTACCGCATCCACTCGGTCCCAGTAGCAGCAGCTTTTCCCCCTTGTGGACAGACAAAGACATATTGTGAAAAAGCAGCTCTTGCTCACCAGGGAATTTCAACCGTAGACGAGTGATCGAAGCCACCACATCTTCGGTTGCCCGGCTCATCAATCCAGCCCCTTATAATCTTGTTCCGTTGCAGGTCTCAAACTTCGTGTAACTCCGGTTACCTCCAATGCCTTAGCCAGATAGAACGCGAATACCCCGGCAATCACAATACTGCCAATCATCCGAAATCCAATATACAAAACATAGTTCCAGGTCGATAGCTGATCAATATACCCGTAACTGAAGTCTAAAATCAGAGAAGTGACAGCCGCCCCAGCCGCAGCAAGCGAAGCAACCCATAGGTTTGCGTTCCGATACAGAAAAGCCGCAAAAAACAGCTCCGCTCCCAAGCCTTGCAGCAGGCCATAGTACAAGGTGGACATGCCCCATTCGCTTCCCAAAAAAGCGCTGACCGTTGCCGCTGCCACCTCTGCCAAAATGGCAACACCCGGCTTGCGAATGATGAGATAAGCAAACGTGCCTGCCATAAACCACATGCCATACATCAGTTGCTCGGCATGTAGACCAAATGGTTTCATCAAATCATAGGCAGGTCCCCATATTTTGTAGACCAACCCGAACACAACAGATATCACAATCGTGACCAAAATATCAGTCAGCTTCAACCCTTTGGACGCTCTTACAGCAGTATTCATTATTGCGTGCTCCCCTTTTTCCTTATAATTGGCCTCTTGGCCATAAAAAAAGCTTGTCTGGAGCTGAATCTCCAGGCAAGCTTTATGCGCAGTAAAAGGTGAAGCACCATACAAAACATCATTCGTCGATATGCCTTATATAACCAGTAGTCTAAGCTACTACACTGATACCAAGCCAAAGTCAGGGTCAAGGTAAAATGCTAGGACATACATTGAATCTATCGACAACCGCAAAACAAGCGGCATTCCTGTATAGTGTTCTTGGTTTCTCTACGCTGGCATTACCCAGATCAGATTTTACGGTCAGTGGCAAGGGCCACCCTCTCAGCCTGACTTTCTCAAGCTCCCGACAATGCTCTTTTAATTCACTATAATATATACCACATCTATGGCTTTGACAATCCTATAATCCGAAGAAACGTTTGGCTGTCTCCGTCGTCGCGATTTCGATCTCCATCATGCTTCGACCTGTACATTCGGCAACCGTAGCAGCAATATGAGCGAGATACACGGGCTCATTACGCCCTTCTTTGGGCTTCACGGGCAAATTACGCGGGGTCAAAAATGGAGCATCCGTTTCAATCATCAGACGGTCCAAGGGAATATCTCTGACCAGTTCACGCAGATGTTTGCCACGCCGTTCGTCGCAAATCCAGCCGGTGATCCCGATATACAGTCCCATTTCTACATACGTATGCAATTCCTGTTCAGTGCCAGTAAAACAATGCACTACCGCTTTATCCACAAGCCCTTGATACTCCCGAAGCATAGCGACAAGGTCCTCATGTGCATCTCGTTCATGCAGAAATAACGGCATATTCAGCTCACCCGCCAGTTGGATTTGCTCGCCAAACCATCGACGCTGCACATCACGTGGCGAAAAATCACGGTTATAGTCCAATCCGCATTCCCCTATGGATACAACCTGCGGCTGACCCGCCAACTGGCGGAGCTGCTGAATCGTGTCTGCGTTGCAGTCTTTGGCATCATGGGGATGCACGCCAGCTGTCGCATACAGCTTGCCCGGATAACGTGCTGCATACTGAGAAGCCTCCCGACTGCTGCGGACACTGGTCCCGGTAATAATCAGCGGTGAAATCCCTACAGCCGCGGCTCTCTCCACCACCTGTTCCCGATCTGCATGAAACGAACGGTGCATCAAGTTCACACCAATATCAATTAACGGTGTACCCCTTTCCATCTCAATCCCTCCTTCGCAAACTACAATCTCGGATCAATCGGCTCCGATTCCAGCGATAGCGCGGCAAGGACGCATTCATGAATACGATCTACCGTATCCTTGCGGACAAAACGTTCCACGCCTTCCATACCAAGCGCTCCTTCCATCAGGGCATGACGCTCCTTTTTGTTCGTTCGACGCTGCTTCAGACGCTTTAAATTCTCAGAGGCAAGATAATCCATACCGTAAATGATGTGCAAATACTTGCGGCCTCTCACCTTGATTGCAGGCTGAATCATCTTGTCCCGATTTTTCATCAAAAAGCGTTCCGGTTTGATCACAATCCCCTCATGACCATCCTCTGTCATCTCGTTCCACCAGCGAATGACCTCTTCCTCGCTTGCTTCGTCCGTGATCACGCGATACTCTGTCTCCATAAACAGGGAAGACAGCCCAGCCAGCTCCCGGTTTTGCTCCATATGCCAAATATGAGAATGGTCGAAAAAAGTCTTTCCGCTGTGTGCCAGCGTATGGAACGGTGCGATACGAATTTTATCCAGACCGTCCACATCCCAGCAATATTTTTGAAAAGCCTCTTGAAACGTTACAGCATTCGCGTACTTCTGTTCCATTTCCTCCAACCAGTCTCCAACCTCTCGGCCTGCAACCTCTGCCTGCTTCAGCTTGTCTACCAGCTTACTGCGATCCAGCAGAGCTGCTTCCCCCACATGGGCATACTGTGCAGCAATCAGTTCCCGAGCCTTGAGATTCCACGGTACAATTTCCGCATCCAGCAACACAAAATCCGTCTGGTTCCGTTCAAAATATCCAGCAGTCCGTAGATCCACATTTAGCTTTTCCAGCACTTGCTTCCCAAGGCTTTGTTCAAAGAAAGCTCTCCCGCTCCGACTGTAGATCGTGCCCAATGTCGGGTAGCCTACATATTGAACAGCAGCCTGTTCGTTTTTGAATAATAGCAAAATAGCCCGGCTACCCATATGTTTTTTCTCGGCCACCATCGTTTGTACTCCTTGCCCACGATAATAAGCCAGCGCCTCACGTGGATGCTCCAGATATCCTGCCTCTGCAGACACCGTTGGAGCAGGACTCATCGTCGGTGGAATATATACCAGTTCCTCCATGGGTACAGTTACATGTGACACGGTATCTATAGCGGATTTGATCCATTCTCCTTGTACGCGCACTTCGCCATACGATTCCGTCAGCACACTGTAACCAGCGATGAGCTTGCGTAAATTCGGCGGGGAAAACCGTTTTCTCTGCCACCGGACAAGTGGGCTATCGGGATCATTCGCATAGTTCTCATGTGCCGGAACGCTGACAAATTCCTTTTCCGGATAACGATAAGCGGTCAGCATACCGCCAAATACCACACCCTGATCAATATTCACCGTCTGATTCACAAGGGTAGGCTGCGGTCTCGGATCATGTCCCCATACTACTATTTCTCCCGATTCATGGTCTACGAACCAATCCTTGCGGATCGGTTTTCCGTTCGCATCCTGTCCTTCCGTATCTCCATAGCGGCAATAATCAGCAATACGTGCCGACTGTTTTCCAATAAAATGATCCTTAATCCCGGCATGAGCCACGACCACGTGTCGCAATCCATTTCTGCCAAAAATAAGATGAGAGGGTGCATGTAGCAGAAAATCCCTCAACTCACTTCTAAGCTGTTCCGCCGCTACCTTGCCCGCTTTTTGTTCATACTGGGTCAGTTCCTCTGCAAATCGTTCATCCCCATGACTGAGAGTCACCTTTCTTCCATCGAGATAACGGCCGATTTTCCAGCCATGATTGCTGTCAATCATATACGCTAGTCCGGCATCCACGTGCTTTTTCCAGAACTGCACCGCTTGTAACGATTCTGGGCCACGGCTCATTACGTCCCCGACAGATACCAGTCTTCTGCCATCTGGATGATGGTATAGTCCTTCCGTATCTTCCGTATATCCTAGCTGCTCTATCACTTCCAGCATCTCACGGTAGCACCCATGGATATCACCAATGATGTCAATACCTGAGCCTATCTCATGAAATAGTGGCTGTGCACGGCGGACAAAATTCATTTCTTCTATATCCTTAAGGATATAGCAAGCGTTAAAGCCTTCCTCACGGATACCACGCAGGTTCCGCTTTAACAGCTGTGCCTGCTGCTTGACCCGTTGGCGGCCACGCGGATGCTCCCTGCCTAAATCCCGTTCCAGCAGCACAGCTTCGGGTACATCCAGTACCCAGGCCATCACAGGAACATGCGCCTTGGCTGCCAGCTGTACATATTTTTGACGGTCCTCAGCATACAAATGGGTGGCATCCACAACCGTCAGTTTATTCAAGCGACAGCGCATAGCCAGAATCGTATCCATCGCCTCAAACGCCTTGGCTGACATTTGCTGATACTCATAGAACAGTACGTCCGATTCCAGCCTTGGAAGTCCACTCCAGTCTATAAATTCCGTATCTCCGACCAGCTTGCGAAAATGATCCGAGGATACCACTTCTGTCTCCAGTAGAATCCCTTCACTCACCAGCCTGTCCAATAATGTGGTTTTGCCACTGTTGGAGGCCCCAACCAACACAACCAGTCCAGCATGCGGTAAATGAATCGTACGTTTGGATGAATTGCTCATGCTTCCTTCTGCTCCTTTCTGCGCGTAAATATAGCCATTTGGGTCGGTTGTCCAAAGCCTTCGACCTCTTCTCCGATCCCCTTCAGCGCTACCGAATAAGGAGCTTCCGCAATCCACTGCTCACATCGTTCCTGAAACTCGCTTCTACTCCATTCAAAACGATGATCGCCATGCCGCAGCTCTTGCTGATTCATACGATACACTTCATTATATTCACGATTGGGAGTCGTCACGATCAGCACGCCCGGCTGATACTCCGTCACAATCGTCTTCATCACCCGGTTCAGACGATGCTCATCCACGTGCTCAATGACCTCACATAGAATCATCACATCTTTGCCCCGCAATTGTTCATCATAATAAAAAAGAGAGCCCATCATGGGTGTAGGGCTGATCGCGTCAGCATGCCTTTCCAGCTTGGCAAAACGCTCCATGGCTCTCACTTGTGCATACGCAGACGGCTCGACAGCCCAAATCTCTTCAATGCCCGTCATTCGGGCCAGCCGAGCCGATAGCTTCCCTTCCCCTGAACCAAAATCTACGATTTTCTGTCTTCGAGGCAGCTTGCGAATCACATCCATAATGGCTTGATATCGCAGTTCATTCAGCCGTACAGTAGGCTGCTGCTTCCCTTCCTCCTGTGGCTGCTCTTGCTGTTGAACCTGTTCATGCTTATCCTTTTGAGCTTGGACAGTATCCTTTTCAATGTATTTTTTTGTACCTGTTGTTTCAGCAGAATCAGATTGCTCAAATTGCTCAATCAGATTGGTAAAACGAAGCGTGCGTCGAATGATCAGCTCGCGTAGTGGATGCTCTGGTAGCCAGCCTTCTCCGTAACGTCTCAGCTTGTCAAACTCTTCTTCACTAATATAGTAGTGCTTATAATTATCCAGCACCGGAATCAACAGCAATAACTGACGCAACGCATACTGCACTGTCTGATGACCACTTAATGTGACATATCTGACGGTGCTTCGATTTTTCAGCTGAAAAGAATAGTCCGCTTCCCCTCGTTCTATAGCCACTTGATAACCCAGCGGAGCAAATAGTCCTTCCACCACAGAATCCGGCAAATCCGAAGCAACGGGCCCAAACGATAACTCCAGCGCAAAAGGGTGCGTCACCCATCCTACATAGTCTTCCTTGGGTTTGCCGTTCAGGGCCGTGCCAAGCGAGCCACGAATATAAGTGCAAAATAAGCTGCTGGTTACAAACTCCCGGTCATTAATATATTGTGTAATGTCATAGCTGTCTGGACTGTTTTTGACCAAATCAATCGAATCTGGCGAAGCCTGAATGACGATTTCAGCCTCTTCCTCGGTAAAAACGGTGTACACCATGCGTACACGTGCGCCTTTTTCTGTGCGATCATACGTATTGTAAGGATTCTTAGCAAGCAAATGCGAAATCATCCCTGCATGGGTTCCAGTTGCTTTTAGCGTGATGTGCATACTCCACTTCTCCTTCCCAGCTTATGCTTTCCATACTTCATTCACCGCAGCGCGGAACAAATCATCCAACTGCTGATCCCGTCCACTCTCCACATGCTGAAGCAAGGGCGCCTTTTGTTCAAAATAAGCAATTTGCTGCTGGATAAAATCATTCACCACCGAAAGCTGTGGCTCAATATCCAGTTCCTCGCCCGCTTTTTTACGTTGCAGCAAATGCCCGATCACCTGATAAAGTTCTGTATCTGACGGAATTAATTCCTCTAGCAAGTCTCCAAATTCAATCGGAGGCATGCTGTTGTAACGTTCAATCCAGCCACAGGCCAGCAGGGGGCGCAGAACGTAAAAATACTTTTTAATCTTCACCTGCTCTCCTTGCAAATAATCCCGATAGTTTCCTCGCGCCATATTCAGATAATGGTACATGCAGGACTTCGGAGAAAAGGTTAACGGCGATATCGCACGAATCTGGTCAGCCACTGAATACTGCTCCAGATAGGGAATCGGAGATTGCAGCCATTCCAGCAAAGGCGGATTGGATTTGCGAAACAAATGGAGTGCCTTTTTCAAATCCCAGCCGTTCATATCCAGCAAATTGCTGATTGGCCGCTCAATCACATCCCGCTTATCAAAAATAGACAAATACCATTCTATGGGTCTTACATAGATAAATCGTACATCATAGTCACTGTCCTGTGAAGGAAACCCCCATGCCCGACTGCCTGATTCACAGGCGTATATAATACGTATTTGCTCCTCCTGCTCCAACGCGCGCAGCTCACGCAAAATCGTTTCGCGCATTTCTGGTTGAATGAAACCCTGCCCATGCTTCACATCTGTCATGTTGTTCCCTCCCTTATCATTAAAGTATTTCCCGAATCTGTTCTCTAATCGACTCATCCGTTTCATCTATTAATAAGCGGCGAAGACGCATAGCCGTTTCCTCTCCCGTCCAAACATGTTGCATCACCCTTCTGTTATGTATTTCTTCTTATTTCATCGTGCTATCTTATATCCCTATGATGCTTTATTTTGGAAGTCGTGAACATGGTGGAAGTATTACAAAGATGAATAAATTCCCTTTTTCCTGCATCCCTTCCCTGTTAGAATAAAGGGATACTTGCTTTCGGAGAACGGCAACAGAAACGGGGAATGCATCATGGCGAGAGAGAGTTTTGATAAAGAAATTCAATTCCTGCGCATGCTCACACTGACCAGCGGCGCTTATAATCGGCAGCAATTTGCAGACAGACTGGGCATTTCAGTGCATACCTTTGATAAAACAATCCGGCGTCTCAAGGAAATCGTCCAATCCGTACAACAACAGTTGCCTGAGAATCAGGGACATGATTTTAATGAGATGCTGCGCTTTAATTATTATGAATCCGCTGATCCATTACTTTTATTCTTGTTTCGGGCTAAATCGCTCAAGGAATCAGAAAGCGTCCGCTTATCTCTTCTGCTGACAGCGCTACAGTCACAGCCTCTGACCACTATGGAATTGCTGGATGCTTGCTGCAACGGGCTGCCTTCCGATAGTTCGCTGCCAGATGAAAAAACGATTCGTTCCGATCTGAAATATCTGGTCGAAGTGGGCGTGGTTCGCAAGGAGCCCGGCGGCAGACCTTACCGCTATGCTGTCCGCAACGATTTGGTGACAGGACTGACGGACGAGGAATTACTGGACTTATATGATTTTGTAGACATTATGGCCAACACCCAGCTTCCCTCTGTTCAGGGATATCTGTTGCGAGATCATCTAAAAAAAGCTATGCGCCGTCAAGCCGGAGATCGGGATATGATTGAACCTTTTTTATATAAATACCACTATTATTCACGCATTCTGGACGAAGCCCATATTCATCCGCTTCTGCATGCCATTCGGCAACGTCGCTGTGTAACTTTTTTATATTTTTCGACATCCAAACGAAGCATGTACGGGTCACAGAACACAAACCCGCTGTTTGAAAAAGAGACGGAGGGCCGTGAACATACCATTCTGCCCCTGCAAGTCATCTATGATCATCAATATGGACGTTGGTATGTTCTTGGTCATGTAGGCGGTAAAGGAATCATGAAGTTTCGTATGGAGGGCATGACTCAATTGGTGGAGGGCAAGCCTGTACCAGAGCAGTTTCATGCCGATCTGCTAGCGGTGTTGGAAGAAAAAATGCGGTACAGCTGGCTTGTTGATACCGGTCGTCCTGTGAAGGTACGGGTACGTTTTTTTAATCCTGAGGGCGCGAAGCGCAACTTTATTCGGGAACGTGTGCTGTCACAGGGACAGTGGGGTACGATTGCGGAGGAAGAAAGTGAATCCTTTATCTATGAAATCACAGTGAATGGAATCACCGAGATTAAGCCGTGGATTCGCAGCTTCGGATCAAGCTGTGAGGTATTGGAGCCCCAGCGGCTGCGTAAGGAATTCAGACAGGAATGGAAGGAGCTGCAAGCCTATTATGAGCCTGTTCGAGAAAATATTTAACTATCAGATCGTCTCTCGGCTGGATGAATCGGGCGCTTTTGCTACCACATCACAGGAAAGAGTCTGGCTCCAATCTATGCTGACAGACTCGGCAGCAATAGAGGCTTTCACCCCGTCTACGCTTGATAAGCTTCGGCAGATGCTCACAGACGACGAGCCGCTGGAGGCCGATGGAAGTTTGCGGGAAAAAGCAGGTATCCCTGTTGTCTCGGTATATCATCCACTCCTGCGTGAATTGCGTCCCATTCTGCGGTCCCGTTCAGGCATCTGTATGACCTACAAACTGCGCAACGGACGCATGCATGAGCAAATGTCCGGTTTTCCATATAAGCTGGAGTTCTCCATGGTCAAAAAAGAATGGAGCCTGCTGTGGTATAACCGCAGACACCGCGCGCTCATGTCTACCAAGCTGTCTAATATCGTGAACATCACGGAAGATGAGCTTCTACCCGAAGAGGCCGAAAAATTCACCCGACGTATACTCGATATACTGGAGTCGCGCAAAGAGCAAGGCATCATCGAAATTATTCCCATATACAACGGTGAAATGTCTCGTATTTTATATGCTTTTTCCTGCTTTGAAAAAGAGGTCGAATATGTTCAGGAAGCAGATACCTATCGTATTACGCTCACCTTCCAGGCAGACGAATGTGAATATGTGCTATCCAAAATCCGTTTCCTTGGCAAACGTGTCAAGGTCGTCCAAGGCTCCCGGCTGATTTCACGAATGAAGGAAACAACGTCCAAGGCCCTTGCACGCTACGAAGAAGAATAGCTACTGAGGAAATATGAGATGCCTCCATGTAAATAGGCCCTCCCTCCATCTGTTAATGAGACGAAGGGAGGGCCTTATTAAACTACAGTTCGTATAAACAAGGTCATACACTTACATCCACATACGCCTGCTATAACAAACGGGTCCGCAGTACCAGTTACGGCAAGGCTTGTCCGCGCGCACTGACATACAATTCATACCATTCCTCACGGGTCATCAGCTCGCTCTGGCGTTCCGCATCCTGACATGCCTTGATTCGTTCAGGATTGGCGCTGCCAAGGACGGGCTGAATCCGTGCCGGATGTTTCATAAGCCAGCCAAGGACGATCGCTTCACGTGTCGTTTCCTTTTCAGAAGCTAGCTTCTGCACCAGTTCTGCCGTCTTAACGACATGCTCAGGCTGCCCTTCCAAAGAACCTCCGCTAAAACGTCCCTGCGCCAGCGGTCCCCAGGCTTGGAGCTGAATATCCTCGGTTTGGCAATATTCCATCAAACCTTCGCCAAAATGTACATTTGTCCCTGCCTGCTGGTTCACATGTACTGTCTGATCTACAAAATGCAGATGGGCCAGGCTCATTTCCAGCTGATTAGCGATCAGCGGCTCCGTTAGGCTCCGTTCTAGAAACCGAATTTGGCTTACATTCATATTGGAAACGCCAAAATGCCGTACTTTGCCAGATGTCTTAAGCTCGCTGAACGCCTTCGCTACTTCTTCCGGCTCTACCAGCGGATCAGGGCGATGCAGCAACAGGATGTCCAAATATTCGGTACCCAGACGCTTCAGGATACCATCCACGGACTCCATAATATGAGCATATGAGAAATCAAAGCGGCCCGGAAGCGTACCATCTGGCAGAAAAATGCCGCATTTGGACTGAATTACGATTTGTTCACGCAAGCCCGGCTGTCCCTTTAAAATCCGGCCGAAAATCTCTTCCGCCTTCCCCATACGATAGATATCCGCATGATCGAACATCGTAATCCCAATGGATTGTGCAGCTTCTACAGCTCTTTCCGCTTCAACGACATGCTCCTGCGTAAACGGTGCATGGCTCCATTCTCCACCAAAAGGCATACAACCGAGCGCCAGCCGACTATCGGAGATTCCACGTTTCTGTAAAGGCATAATCTTCATGCTACTCCTCCTTCAACCCTCAAAATATTCCCTGCTTCATCCACATATGAATAGTTCGTGGAACCGCTATCACACACCTATTTTACCACTTACTTACGGTCGTGTATCACTTTGGTCCCCATCCACATCTTTTTATCCGAATATCCCCATGCTCAGATAACGTTCTCCGGTATCCGGGGCAATGCAAAGCACCCGTTTGCCTGCTCCCAAACGCCGCGCTTCCTGAATCGCCGTCCATATCGTAGCTCCGCTAGAGGGACCAACCAGAATCCCTTCCTGGGCAGCAATCGCCCGTGTCATTGCAATCGCATCCTCATCGGAAACCTGCACGATTTCGTCATACACTTCCGTATTCAGCACGGTGGGAACAAAGCCTGGACTGGTGCCAACCAGCTTATGTGGACCGGGTTTTCCACCAGATAGCACTGGCGAACCCTTCGGCTCAACTACAACAATCCGCAGATCCGGCAAATGCTGACGTAGCACTTCACCTGTTCCCGTAATGGTACCGCCCGTTCCCGAAGAAGCGACGAACACATCCAGCTTCCCTTCCGTCTGTTCCAAAATTTCCAGTGCCGTCGTCGTGCGGTGGATATCGGGATTGGCCTCATTTTCAAATTGATGCGGGATAAAGCTCCCTTCAATTTCAGCCCCCAGTTCGAGTGCCTTGCGAATCGCTCCTGGCATCCGTTCTTCCGCTGGTGTCAGTACGACCTCAGCCCCGTAGGCTTTCAGAATATTGATCCGTTCCTTCGTCATATTCGAGGGCATCACCAAAATTGCACGGTAACCTCGGGCTGCCGCATTCATCGCAAGACCAATTCCCGTGTTGCCACTCGTCGGCTCAATAATGGTGCCTCCCGGCTTTAGATGTCCTGCCTTTTCAGCCTCGGCAATCAGGTTGCCCGCCGCCCGATCTTTAACACTGCCGCTTGGATTAAAATACTCCAGCTTCACATACACTTCCGCATCCTGCGGCCCTGTGAGCCGTTGGAGTCTTACACAAGGTGTATCTCCTATTAAATCTGTAATACTATGTACCACTTTAGGTGCCATCGTTGTATCCTCCTTAGATCGTTCCTTACAGCGTCATTTACAATCTTAATATCATACTACCAAAATAACATACTTGGCTCCTTCCTACCTGTCGCTTTTGTAAATTACATAAAACTCATCAACTTAGTATGTAAAATTCTTGCAAAATGGGTCGCCAGATATCGCCTGTAATGATATACTCGCATTACTATTTTTCCAGGAGGATACAAGACACTTATGAGTAATCAAGAAAATATGACAGCAAATCGCTTTCCCCCCTCCTTGCTGTGGTTGACCCTTGGTGCCTTCGCCATCGGCATGACCGAATTCGTTATCATGGGATTACTGCCCAATGTAGCCCATGATCTTCATGTTACGATTCCGCAAGCCGGGCAGTTAATCACCAGTTATGCGCTTGGTGTAGCCATTGGTGCGCCTGTGCTTACTGTATTAACCCATAAGGTTCCGCAAAAAAAGCTGCTATGCCTACTCATGACCATATTCATTTTAGGCAATCTTTTTTCCGTCATTGCTCCCAATTACGAATTTCTGATTGCGGCCCGTATGGCTACTGCATTATCGCACGGAACCTTTTTGGGAGCCGGTTCCCTAATCGCTGCCCGACTGGTTCGTCCTGACAAGCGCGCGGGTGCCATTTCTATGGTGCTGACCGGTTTGACCGTGGCGAACATTATTGGTGTGCCCTTTGGAACCTTTATCGGACAACAACTCGGCTGGCGTGCTTCCTTTGGAGCTATTGTGGTCATCGGCTTGATTTCTCTCTTTGGTATCATTCGTTACATTCCGGTAATTCACCAGGACAAGCCTTCCAGTCTCCAACAAGAAGTCAAAAGCCTGTTTAATCCAAAAGTGCTGCTGATGCTGCTCACAGGTGCAGTCGGTTGTGGTAGTCTGTTCACTGTCTTTACGTACATTACGCCTTTGCTTACGGACATTAGTGGCTTTGCCGAACATAGCATTACCTGGATTCTCGTCCTGTTTGGCCTAGGGGTAACGATTGGCAATATCGTTGGCGGCAAGCTTGCGGATTGGAGACTACTTCCATCTCTGATCGCAAACTATGCTGTACTGGCTATTATTTTGGCCATTCTGACATTTACGCTTCAAAGCAAGGTATTGGCCGTCATTACCGTCTTTATCTGGGGCATTGCTGCGTTCGGCATCATGCCGGGTATTCAGGTTCGCATCATGAATCTGGCCTATGAGGCTCCTTTGCTTGCTTCTACCTCCAGTCATTCCGCATTGAATCTGGGTAACGCAGGCGGCGCTTTTATCGGGGGAGTCGTTATTAATCAAATGGGGCTAGTCGCTATTCCATGGGTTGCATCGCTAATCACTGTCGGCGGCCTGCTACTCATGATAGTTAGCTACATTGTAGATCGTAAGACGGCTCCTATTAAAGCAACAGCGGAGATACAGTCATAGAATCGTTCTGTTTGTTGGACAGTGTACAGTTATCAACCGGAGAACAATAAATGGCGGCATATCTCTAAAAACAGCAAGTTGGACGTAAACGATTGGTTCATTTTTCATAGATTGAGAGATATTGTCCACTCTCTTCTTCTAAATTCCTCATAGTATGCATTGCAATACAAATTTACGAGGAAAGAAGTGTATATGATGAGCCTTTTTTTTACAAACAACACGAGTAACACCATCTATGCTGCCTATGCTTATCCTGATTCCGACTGTCATCGCATGAATTATTCTAAAATGGGCTGGTATCGGCTAGAGCCTGGTGATACGAGAGAAATATGGAGCGGGTCTGTAGGGGGAACCACATTCTATTATTATGCTGAAGATCACTCCAGAAATACATGGCGTGGCACGTACCGCACACGGCTTCCGAGAAATACTAGCCATGATTTTCATTGGTGTTGGAACGATAGCAGAGGATCATCCAGACGAGTGGGGATGCGCCGACTTGCCATTGATTCATCTGTAGACAATTACACTGTTGAGTTTAGCAGAACCAACCAAAGCTTACTGTCAACAAAGACAACTCGTAGAGCGTTACCTTCCAAATCGGAGGACTCCGGCATTAACAGAATTCCGAGAAGACCGACTCGATTTAAAAAAGGAACCCCAGTTCCAGTAAAGTCCAAACGATAAGTCAAAGAATTCGCCAATAAAAGGCGCAACCTGGTTGCAAACACTACAAAACCCCTTTGAAAAAACACGATGAACCGTAACCCGCAAGATGGACATTTTGAAAAAAAGTGACCCCCTTGCGGGTTATTTTTATTTCACTCTGGACATTCAGACGCTTGTTGCAACCATAGTATTTTGCCTCGCCGTTCAGCTTAACCAATGATCAAAAAAGTCCCGATAGCCCTGCTTCATCACCTGACTTGAAAACTGTTCCATGGCGTATGCCTGATTTTCTGTAGAAACCCGACGCGGTGAGGCGGCAGCCATATTGACCAGCTCGAACCAGTTTTTCTCATTCCCTGAAAAAGAATGCGTAGAGCTGATATGTCCATAGCAAGGATGCTCTGGCTTTACGACGATTTTCCCCATAGCGAGCGCTTCGGTCAGCGGCATTGCGAATGTATCGAATTTGGAGCAGCTCCAATACACCTTCGCCGTGTTCATCAGTGCAAACACCTCATCTTGCGTCAACGCAAATTGAAGTTTAACATTGTCCGGGATATCGTACTTCTTCATACTTTCCTTGTAGCGTTCACCGCCAAATACCATATAGACATCCTTGTCAGGATTATGCCTCGCATACTCCAGCACCAAATCCGGACGTCGGTTCTCCTCATCTCTACCAATCCACATCACCCGGTTCTCTACCACTTGCGAGGGATCAAAATGCTTTTCCACCAGACGTTCATTGAATCCGATCGGGATGACTGTCACATCGGTTACGCCAAACTTCGAAGCCATCTCCTGCTTGAGAAAGGCAGTCTGTACAATAGCCTGGTCCACGATCTGATAAAAAGGCTTCATCATCTCATAGCCTGTAAGCGCCGGATCTGGAAAACTATGCGGAAAAAGCACGCTGTTTTTAAAAAACATATTCAAATAGGTAAAGCCAGATACCGTATAAATAACGTGCTCAATCTGCTGCTCATGGAGTTGGTCCAGTACGACGTCATAGTTGACCAGGTCGCCCTTTTCGTGCTCATAGCCCGGAAGCCAGTCATGGCTGCTCACATGGCGCTCCGGTGAGACAAATACGATGTCCACCCCCAATTCCAACCCGATCTGCTTCAGACGCTCTGCGAAAATACGTGGACCCTGCGCTTCAGCAAATTGTATTTTTCTCATGACTAAACCGACTTTTTTCATGGATATATTCCCTACCTTCTTTGGCTAACTAAACACAGTCTATGTCTTAAGCTACTATCTACATTGTTGGGCTTGTCCC
This sequence comes from Paenibacillus sp. S29, assembly GCF_049319765.1. Taxonomy (NCBI): domain Bacteria; kingdom Bacillati; phylum Bacillota; class Bacilli; order Caryophanales; family Paenibacillaceae; genus Paenibacillus; species Paenibacillus sp. S29. The sequence continues at coordinate 93,110 of NZ_JBMOUI010000012.1, forward strand.
CAATCCATCATTGCTGCACATTGGTTCAAACAGGCTAACGTTTCATCCAACTGGGACTCTAATTGCTCTTTTGACCATTTGTCGGCGTTTCTATGCAGGTTCGTTCCAATCCTTTGCAAATCACTTGTGATTAACAACAGCATCCAGAGCGAAAATACCACCGCAAACATGCCATATTCCAGCATAAATGCCGTTCGATCCACTCTTTTCCCTAACAGCTCCAGCTGCTCCACGTATGTGTCCAGCATACGAATACGCAATTCGGACGTCATGCGTCGGGGAAACAACGGATGGGACATATCGATCAGGTGATATACATCCCACAGCGGTGTGTTCAGATGAGCATGCTCCCAATCCAGTACCATAAGCCGTTCCCCGCTCAGCGCATAGTTCCCCGGATGAAGATCACCATGAGACAGTACAAGCTGCTGTGAAAAAGATACATGCTCCAGCTGTACATATATACGCAGCATCTGTTGCTTAGATAAACCCAGTGAGCTGCAAAGCTTTAACACATCCGGCTTGCGCGTGTATAGCTCGGAAACCATCTCCTGAATAAGTGGCTTTGGTCCCCGTAACGGCATCCCAGCAAAACGATCCGTCGGCAAAGCATGCCACCATGCAACAAGTCCAACAGCTCGCAATAAAGTTTCGTCTGCGTGTAGATGATGTAACGAACCAAGGTCCTCAAAAACCATCCATTCTCCTCCGCCATCCGCACCTGCATCAGACCAGGCTAGCAATCGAGGATAGATCGGTGATAACGCAGGAAGCACATGCTCATACATCCATCTCTCACGCCCTTCCTGACCATCGTTGGTTAGCGGTTTAAATATATAACTTTCAGAGGATGACACGTAAAAACGTTCCACATGCCGGCCATTCGTACCTGTATATAAAACCTCACGATTCCGCACCAGCGTATCATTTAAGGTGCCGTCAACATTCACATATTGATGAAAAGGATTCATAGCCACCCAACTTTTTTGTATAAAATGTAATAGCACGATCATATCACAGTCCTCGTTCCGAACGAAGCCCAGATCATCTTGGGGTAACTCGCTGCACCCAAAAAGGGGCTTGCCCAAGCAGATCACGCGACCTGTTGGCAGCCCCTTATCACATCCATACTCCTATCCTTACTCTATTCTATACCGATTAATATTGAGTATTGCCGGACTCGCTCGTATTACCAGACTTAAAGCCTTTGAACAATTGTTTCACATTGTGATAACGAGTGTTCGTAATTTTAGCTTTGCTGTTAGGACCATCCGATCTCAGGATCGAGTCCTTTACATTGGAAATATCCGAGTTATCCAAAGTCATATTCACTCTGAATGTAGAGCCCCCAAGTTGGCGAACCAGCTTTCCGATATCATCGGCTCTAAAGTTTTTAATGTTAATCGTGCCTTCGGCATTAATTTGGAATACTTTATCGTACGCATGGAACGCTCCACCGCCCGTAATGTTTACCGTGCCTGGTTCTTTAAGTGTCAAGGCATCTTCACCCACATCCTCCCACGTTACGTTGGAAATAGTTCCGTTGCCATATACATGCACACCATCCGCAGCAGGGGCAGCGATGGTCACATTTTTCAAAGTTGCATTATTTTCAAGCTTGAAAATAGGCTTTTGAGCCTCTTTCTGGCTTCCGTCTCCCAAAGTATCGGGATCAGCCACTACAGTCTTGCCTTTACCATCGTATACTTCTCCAGCTTTAACAAGTATGGTCTTATGAACGACTTCTGGTGCTGCATGTGCAGAATAATTGCCGACAAATAACGCGACCAACATTCCTGATAAAGCGATATTGATTCCCTTTTTCAATACTTTAGCTGTGTTTGTTTTCATTTCAATTCATCCCTCTCGTAGATATTTTTTATTGTTCCAATTCTTCGTTGACTAGAACGCGTAGACCGTATCACCACCTTTGTACAATGAACCCATTGACCGATACATGTCTATAAAGCATTATTATACTATTTGCATATGTATACTTGGTTTTTGGTTCAAAGTAACTTCATTCTATAAATTCAGGTGCACACAAATTGTAAATAGAGCGATTACATTTACAATTTGTATAATTCTATTATAATCCTACTTCCAGTAATTTCAATATATTTTTCGGCAAAATATGTGCTCTTTTTCGTCCTATACCTTATTTTTGATGTGATCTATACTATTGAATGACACGTTGGATGAACGTATAATGTATTTAGTGCTTTGAAGCGTTACATCTCAACATTACTGGTGAGAAAAGAGTGGTTATCGTGCAAAACAATAGTGAGATTCCATTAAAAGAACAAAATATTGTGCTCATCGGCTTTATGGGTGTAGGCAAAACAACGATCGGTTCCCATCTAGCGCGCAAGCTGTATCGCGATTTCGTGGATATTGACCAGGAGATTGAACAAGAGTACAACATGCCAACAACCGAGATTTTCAAAACTTATGGAGAGAAACGTTTCCGTGAGATTGAAAAAGAGCATATTTTGAAGCTGTGCAGCAACACACGCCTTAAAATCATTTCCGTTGGCGGTGGTGCATTTTTACAGGAAGAGGTGAAGCAAGCTTGTTTGGCTTCATCGATTGTTTTCTTCTTGGATTTGAATTGGGATTCCTGGAAAGATCGGCTTAAGATGCTGATTGACACCCGCCCCAATCTACAAAACAAGACTTTAGGGGAAATTGAGGATCTTTTCCGTTCCAGACAGGACATTTACGCGGTGAATCACTCCAAGATCGATACGGATCAGTTGGATGCGGAAGAAGTCGCAGACTATATTATTCAAACGCTGAATCTAGGTTGGGAGTTATATGAACCTACTCGGGGATTGAATTAAGAGTTACACCAAAAAGGAGGGCTCCAGCGTGCTTACCGCATGGTGCCCTCCTTTTTGGTTCACTACGGATATATTACTGACTGGCGAGTAATGCTATCCATCTTTTAAGAATGGCTATGCAGCACCGTCAATATCTCTCTCAGTTCAGTGACAGGAATCTGCCCCGGAGCGGAAGCTTTCTTAGCAGCACCAAAGGTCAGAGCCGAACCAAACAGTTCTCCGGTCAGGCGGCTCACGACACCTTTCCCCGCCATCGACATCGTAATAATCGGCCGATCTGCATGCTCTTCTGCCATAATACGCGTGGCATCCAGCAAAGTGAGCACATCGGCTGTATTGGTCGGCATCACTGCTATCTTAGGCAGATCGCCTCCCAATTCCTGCGCCTTGCGTAACCGGGACACAATCTCCTCCTTCGACGGCGTCTTATGAAAATCATGATTAGATATAATCACATATACGTTATGCTTATGTGCTGCTTCTACCAGCGTCTTCACATCAGCTTCCTCATTAAAAAGCTCTACATCAATAAGTTCAACTTGTCCCGTTTCGGCTACTGTACGGTTCAATTCCACATAACTCGCCGCACTGATTTCCTTTTCTCCGCCTTCCCGAGCGCTACGGAACGTAAATACGAGCGGAATATTTGCTAAAATAGACCGAATTTCATGTAAGGCAGCTTTCACCTTTTCCAAATCCTCCACATGCTCGAAAAAATCGACTCTCCACTCCACGATATCCAGGTCGAGCGTACGCAAATAAGTGGCCTCTTCCTTCAACTGCTCCAACGTTTCTCCCACCATGGGCACACAAATTTTTGGCGCTCCTTCACCGATCAGAACATCTTTCACCTTTACGATTTTAGTCATCTCTATCTCACTCCCAAATTACAGTTTCAAGTCGAACATGTACAATAATTCATAGTATAACGCATTCTGAATAAGCATGCAGATGATTAGGTCCTGTCGTCATTTATTTGGTATCCAGTACGATTTTAGGGGACAATTTGCGACTTGCTGGAAAAACTAAACTGTACCGAAAATTAACAAACACCGCCAGTACGATCCCTAGCACATTCACAATAATAGCTAGCATAAAAACACTCGATATCTGAGAATGTTTCAAAAGAAAGCCTGTAAACACAGGAATGACCGTGTATGACAGCGAGGTTGCTGTATAAACAAACCCGGTAATCTGTCCTTTTCGTTGACTAAAAAATTCACTCATTACGGTTAACGTCAGCTGAAGTACACCTGATATTGAAAACCCAATGACACTCGCACAAATAATGGCCGCAGCCCCTGACTTGAAAAGGAGAAGCGCTCCAAAAGCCAACAGAGAAATACATGGATAAATAAGAATAATGTGAACAGGTTTAACCCATTTTCTTAACACAATTACCAATACAAACACGGAAATCAGTGAACCGACATTGTAATAAACTAATAATCTGAGAGACTCTGATTCGGTCATACCGATAAACTGTTGTCCAAAAGTAGGCAGCCATAATTGCACAATATAAAGCAAGGTAGGTCCTGTAAATCCGAGCAAGATAAGACATAGCCCCTCCTGCCAAAACCGCGGCTTACTCCGGTCATTTGTCTCCAATTTTCCCGTTTGCTCAACGCTTGATACAGTAGTATCACCAACTGGCTCCTTGGGTGACTGAACCCGCATGTCTGGGAACTTCATCTTGAACAAGTAAATTGCATTTAAAGCAAATATGAGGGCTGGTAAAAAGAAAGAGAACCCGTAGAAAATGTCGTGATTCATAAAAAAGATAATCATTAACGGCAAAAATGCCGCCCCGACGGATATAAAACCTCTCACCAACACTGTAGCCGAACCAGAGGATTGGGGGAAAGCTTCGATCAGCGCTGGATAAGTACCTGAATCAAGAAAAGAATTTGCTACACCTGCCAGCACTGCCAGTATGATCGCCATCTCAAAGCTGGGACTCAGCGGTATACCGACCAAGAATACAGCCATCAGTAGCCCTGCTGCCACAATAAACGGCTTACGACCATAACGGTCGGAGAGCACCCCGGATATGTACAGCGTAAACAGCCTGCCAAATCCCATCGCAGAAACCAAGAGACTGATGCCCGCCTGATCTGTATGCAAATGCTCTGTTAAAAAAGACATGTGGGACGCTAGCATAATATTAAACATGCCGAACAAAAGATAGTTTACATAAAGGCCTGTCGCCACTGGAAAAGAAGAACGTTTCATCATGAATTCACCTGCTTTTGTAAGTAAGTCTTGTAGTATTAAAAATGTGAATCATTTCACATTACCTGTGTCGATGATGAAGTATAGAACACATTTTAAGATTTATCAAGTTTAAATATTGCGGGAGCTCAGCCTAGACGCGCTGATGCGTTTTCAGATAGAACTCCTTGCCGTAACTTAGTGCAAAGTTCCGAAAGTCCACTACTGCCGGGGATAAATATCTATTTTTGATGCTGGCTAGGTAGATAAAACGCTCGTATTCTGGATTTATAATAGGTAATGTTTTGACGTTAAAATAATCTAACGATGAAATGCGAGGCATAACCCCAATTCCGTAATTGACAGACACCAGTCCTGCCATTGCTGTATCCTCTTCAATCTCGCAAATAATCTGTGGCGTAACACCCGCTTTGGCGAACAAATTTTCAATAATGGGCCGGACCCCACTCTTTTTGTTAAAGAAGATCACCGGATAATCTGCCGTATCCTTAAGATCAATTTGGTCTAGAGTCGCCAGTGGATGTTCAGGCGAAACAATGACAACCAGTTCCTGCTGAGCCAACGGAATAAACTCCACATCCGGTTCATTTTCCATGTGAGAGCAGAACGCCACATCATAATGTTCCTGCTTTAGCCCCTGGATAATATCGTTCGTATTCCCTTGGTGAAACGAAAAGGAGATATCTTTATGGGCATCCAGAGCTGAAAAGGCTTGAATGATCGCTGGAATGAAGTGTGAGCCTAACGTGTAAATGAACGCCAAATCTATATTTCCATGGCTTGGACTCACTAACTCCCGTAAGTGGTGTTCTCCCTTTTCCAATTCATCCATCGCGTGCTCCACATACTTTAGGAAAAATCGTCCGTATTTGTTTAACCGAATATTTCTCCCCTGCTTCTCAAACAGATGAACTCCCAAATCTTTTTCTAATTCTGAAATCGCATGACTTAAACTGGGTTGTGTAATACATAGTCGCACAGCTGCCTGGGTAAAATGCTCCATCTCCGCAAGTACACGAAAATATTGTAAGTGCTTCAGGTTCATAATGATGTACTCTCCTTCTTTAATTCATATTTTAAATTATAGACCCAAACTATGAAAAACGATAAAAATATGCATTGGATTTATAATAACACTCCTTATATAATAATGACATAGAAAGAATGTGAATAATTTCACTTGTTTGTAGGCGTAATGTAATACACCTGGACGATGCCTACCTAGGCCATTGATCTAAAATTTAAGTTGGGAGTTACACTTATGAAAAATCCTTATATCAGAATGGCAGCAGGGCTTTACATCAACTATTTTCTTCTGGGTATGATCAATGTTATTCTATCGTCGAATATGAGCTTCCTGACCGTTCAATTGAACACGGATAAAGCAGCCATCGGCTATCTGGTGTCCGCGATTGGAATCGGTAAGCTGCTCGCTCTCGGGGTAGCCGGAAAAATGTCAGACAAATACGGAAGAAAACCACTCATTGTTATTGCATCATTTGCTTATTTAATCTTCCTGATCGGCATTCCGCTTGCGCCTAACTATACGTTGGCATTCGTGTTTGCTATTATCGCAGGGCTCTGCAACTCTATGATGGATGCAGGAACGTATCCTGCACTAATTGAAGGCTTTGGAAAAAAAGCCGGGTCTGCAACGGTACTGGTCAAAGCATCCATCTCGATCGGTGCCATTGTGATTCCATTCATGATTGCTTTCTTTATTAATCACGACATGTTCTATGGTTATTCCTTCTTTATTCCAGCAGGGATTTATCTGCTGAACGGTATCTTCTTGTCGATGACAGCTTTCCCCAACCACAAAGCAGAGGAACAAAAGGCTTCAACCGAGGCTGCCCAATCCACAGATACTTTCCGCAGCGAGCCTAAGTTTTGGCAAGAAGGTTTATCTCTGATTATTATCGGTTTTACTTCTACTGTATTGTTCATGATCGTGCAGCTATGGCTTCCTACCTTTGGACAAGAGGCCCTGGGCATGGACAAAGCCAGTGCCATTAAACTGCTGAGCTACTATAGTATAGGTTCATTGGTTTCCGTTATTCTGTTAGCTGTGGTACTTGGTAGATTCATTAAACCGATTACTGTCATGATTGTATATCCGCTTATTGCCCTGCTTTCTTTGCTGGCTTTAATTACATGGCACAATCCTGTCGCTACTTTGATCAGTTCATTCCTGATCGGCTTGTCTACCGCAGGCATATTCCAAATTGCCCTCACGGTTATGACGGAATTTTTCCGCAAGAACAAAGGCACTACGACTTCTCTCGTGAACATAGCAGCCAGTCTTTCGTTCATTCTGATGCCTTTGGCTACCGGGGGCATGTCCAAAAGTTTGGGAATTACCTCGGTATTCATTCTGGATATTGCGATTGCTGTAGTCAGTATTTTGCTGGCCGTGTTTGTTGCTTATCGATATAAAAAAGTGTTTTATTAGATTACACAGATTACTTGGAGGCTTATATCATGAAAAATGCTGGACGTATTGACGGAAGAACACAATTAATCGGACTGCTTGCTACACCGATCGGACACTCTTTGTCCCCAGCTATGCATAATCTTGCGTTTGAAAAACTGGGCCTGAATAACGCGTATATGGCCTTTGAAGTAGGAAATGAACAACTCGAAGAAGTGGTACGGGGGATGCGTGCTCTGAACATACGCGGTTATAACGTGTCCATGCCTAACAAAACAGCTATATTACAGTACCTTGACGAGCTGGACGACAGTGCTAAATTTACAGGTGCCGTCAACACCGTCGTAAACACAGATGGTATACTGAAAGGCTACAGTACAGATGGATCTGGTTATGTTCGCAACTTGCGTGAACACGGTATTGACCTAAAAGGTAAGAAAATGACACTTGTCGGCTCTGGCGGCGCAGCTACACCGATAGCTATTGAAGCGGCTCAAGCAGGTCTGGCTGAAATTTCAATCTTTGCCCGTAACGATCAGTTCTTTGCTCGTGCAGAAGAGAATGTCCGTATTATTAATGAAGATATGAAACACACCCAAGTTAAGGCGAATATCTATCCATTGGAAAATCAAGAACAGCTACGTGAAGAGATCCGCACAAGTCATATTCTCGCTAACGGTACAGGTGTTGGTATGAAACCGCTGGAAGGCAAAAGTGTGATTGAAGATGTGTCCATGCTTCGTTCCGACCTGATCGTAACCGATGTAGTGTACATCCCAGCTAAATCCAAGCTGATGGAACAAGCAGAATCCGTAGGTGCAACCGCCATTAATGGTCTGGGCATGATGCTGTGGCAGGGCGCATTAGCCTTCGAATTGTGGACAGGCCAAGAGATGCCAGTCGCTTATATTAAAGAACAGCTTTTTGCTGACAAGCTGTAAACATAAAGCTACTAACAAACGCATCAAGCAATGAATTCCTTCTATTATATACTCATGCATGTACTCAAAAGACTATGCTCGGCGAATGAACACTTCTGCCAGGCATAGTCTTTTGATTAATCCTTATAAGGGTCAAATTCATTGGCCCCAGCCATGCATACCCCAATAGGCTTCAGTTCATGCATAACTTCCACGGTCTCGGAATGAGCATCCAGTACCTCGCGCAGTTTACGGTAGACGAACGGGCTTTCATCTGTACCGGCTCCGCGCAGCTGGACACCATAGTTCCGAACGGCCTCCTTCATCTGTACGTCTGTGATTTGTCCACCACTCCGTGTACGGGTTTTCCAATTCATTTTACCGGCTGCCTGAGTACGACTCATAATACGACCTGCGCCATGGACTGTACTATAGTAGGAATCCCGATTTTCTACCGTATCTCTTCCACGCACAATTACCGAAATATCGCCCATGCTTCCTCCAATAAAGCCCATCTGGCCAGGTGCCGAGGGAGTGGCGCCTTTACGGACCACAATGGTGTCACGCCCATCATGCTGTTCTTTCCATGCGTAATTATGGTGGTTATGCACAGTAAAGTCCGCTTCGGTTCCCATAATACCAAGCACTTGTTCTATCACATAGTCACGTCCCGCATACGCATAGCGTCCGGCAAGACGCATCGCACGATAGTACATGTCCCCCAGCTCACTGTTCATATCCAGCAGCACAGGCGGCTGATCCATATGCTCTCCCGGCGCCTTTCCGAGAAACTCTCGTCCAGCGGCCAAGTTTAGAAACCCACTTGCTGTTTTGTGGCCAAAGCCCCGACTGCCGAAATGATTGGCAATCCAGACCCGCCCTGTCGCTTCCTCTACGAATATATCAACAAAATGATTGCCACTCCCTACTGTACCCAGCTGTTCTCTCGCTAAGGACTTCAGTTTGTCATGTTCTTGTTTCCCTATCGCTGCATATACCGCCCAGTCCGGATCATCGAACAACTCATGGTCTACCTGAATCGCATTCACACGGCCTACGCCAAACGAAATATGACGTGCAATCTCATCCATCACGGCTGAAATACGCGGCATAATATCCGCTGCAAACAGCTTCGTTCTTACCGCCTTATTCCCGCAACCGATATCATACCCGACACCTGAAGGCGAAATTTGTCCGTCATACACCATCACACCGCCAATCGGCTGACTGTAGCCTTTATGATGATCTGCCATCAGCAGCGCCTGAATCACATTCCCGTTTTCGGCACATGTACGGGCTTGAGATAATGCCCCTGGATCAGGTGCTCCCCATACTCGTACTCCATTGATTTCTTGATAAGCCATCGTCGTTTCATCCTCCTGTAAGTCACTCCATGATTACACTTGTAAAGTCGTTAATTGCATTATGTACGTTTTACCAGCTTCCGAACAGGGCGTAAGTATTACAAGTACAATAGTAGGTATCCCCTAAGAAAATGAAAAAGGATACCCATGCAGCCAACCAGACTGTAGGATATCCTCTTCAACTATAACACTCATATTAGACGGCTCTGCTATGCCCTGTGTGAATTTGGCTTACTGTGCCACTAAATGCGTACGCTTAAAATCTTCCTTCACCGCAACCAGTAGTGTTTCATTCACCAGTAGCTCCAAGCCTGACAAGGCTAACGCCTTGGCTCCAATCTCTAAGGCTTCCTCACCCTTCTCAGAGCCAGCCGCTTCCCTGAATTCCACCGTATGAGCGATGAGATCATCTGGACCGATTTTAATGTAAGCATGTGCAGTCGGGATAACATGGCTCACATTCCCCGCATCCGTCGAACCCAGTCCGGCACGAGGGCCACGATCCAGCTGTTCTCCCAGCGCTTCCAGTTCACGACCTACTACCTCGTCCAGCGTATCGTTCAGAATGAAATCACGCACTTCATTTTGAAAACGTTCGATTTTCACAGTGGCTCCTGTTGCCAAAGCAGCAGCATCTGCGATATGGCGAACTTTCGTGGAAACCTCCTCTGTGCGCTGCCAAGTACTTGCCCGAATGAAAAAGCGTGCCGACGCATAGTCCGGAATGATATTGGGCGCGTCTCCTCCATGCGTAATGATGCCATGAATACGCACATCGGTCGGCAGTTGCTGACGTAAAGCATTGATACCGCTGAACAACTGTAGCACCGCATCGAGCGCATTGATTCCCTGCTCTGGTGATCCTGCGGCATGAGCCGCTTTGCCGTAAAAATGAAAATCTAGCGGATCAACTGCCAGACTTGGTGAGGTCAGCCGGGTCACACCGGATGGATGAACCATCAGTGCAGCATCAATCCCTTCGAACAGCCCGTGCTTCACGAAGCTGCCTTTTGCACTACCATTAGGACCGCCTTCTTCCGCTGGTGTACCGAACACATACACCTCACCTCCCGTTTCGTCGATCACCTGCGCCAAGGCGATGGCTGCTGCCGTGCTTGCGGTTCCGATAATATTGTGGCCACAAGCATGGCCCAGACCGGGCAATGCATCATATTCAGCCAAGTATCCGATTTTCGGACCTGGCCTAGCAGAAGCCTTACGTGCAACAAATCCGGTTTCGTGTCCCGCTACATTACGAGTTACCTCAAACCCCGCTTGCTCTAAAATACCCGTCAGTGCCTGGGAAGCTTGAAATTCTTGATTGCCGATTTCGGGATTAGCATGAATAAACCGGCTCGTTTCCGTGTAAAGCTGACGAGACTCCTCAATTTTCTCAATAATCCGCTGTCTATGTGTATCGACCGTATTCGTTGTACTCATCGCAATCTCTCCTCGTTTCGAAAATAGATTAGTATGCTTCCAACCCTACTTCTGTTCAACATTCTTATTTCTTTTGTGCTTTAACATCTGCTACCAGCTTATCCAATGTGGCCTGTAGCTCTTCGGCAGACTGGTCTACCACGACGTTAGCTCCTTTGGAATCCTGTTTTACCGCCTCGGCTACATCAGCATCATGGTACAAATCCACGATCGTTTTGTAAGTCGCATTATCCTTATCCTCCGCACGGGCAGCAAACACGTTCACATATGGCTTCGCTTCTTCGCTGCTTGCATCATCCTTGTAGATGGCTCCGTCCAGCTTGAGCCCAGCATCCGTAGCAACACCGCTGTTCACAGCTGAGGCGGCTACATCAGACAAGACGCGCGGCGTCTGCTGGGCAACAACTGGGACAATCTCCAGCTTTTTAGGATTACCTTCTATTTCATCCGTGGTTGGATACAGGCCCGCATCCTGCTTCAACTTAATCAGCCCTGCAGACTGGAGCAGTTTTAAAGCCCGTCCCTGATTGGAGGGATCATCCGGTATAGCAATTTTTGAGCCGTCAGGAATATCCGATACGTTTTTGAATTTTTCAGAGTATAGTGCCATCGGAGCGATAATCGTTGCACCAATAGGGACGATATTCACATCATTTTCTACATTAAACTGACTGAGAAAGGCCAAATGTTGAAAGGAATTCAAATCTACCTCTTTATTGGCGAGCGCCTTATTGGGTAATGTATAATCCGAGAAACTGATCAGCTCAATTTCAATGTTTTTGGCCTCTGCTTTCTTCTTGAGCACATCCCAATACGTGTCCTCAGATCCTGAAACCCCGATTTTAACATGTACTTTTTCATTTGCATTTGAGCCCGAACCGTTAGCTGAGCAAGCAGATAGAACCGCTACACTAAGAATAGCTAGTAAACCCAAGCGAAATATTTTTTTCATTTTCATTTCCCCTTTAATCGTTATGTATAATACGCTGTTTCCATTAGCGCCGTAGAAATTTACGAGACAAGTAGTTCCCCGCATATTGGGCGACCTGTACAAAAATAATCAGCAAAACAATCGTGACAATCATGACCGAGGTATCGAATCGTTGATAACCATAGGTCATTGCCAGATTCCCAAGGCCTCCTCCGCCCACCGTACCAGCCATGGCAGAGAAATCAATCAAGGCCACGGTAATAAACGTCAACCCAAGAATCAAAGGTCCCAGCGCTTCCCGAATCAACACACCCGTGATGATCTGAAATGGAGTCGCACCCAGTGCCTTGGCAGCTTCTATCATGCCCGGATCTATGGAGACCAGATTATTTTCCACAATTCTCGCTACAGCAAAGGCCGCTACAATAGTCATTGGGAAAATAGCCGCCGAGGTTCCAATCGTGGTTCCCATGATTAAACGCGTAAACGGGCTAATCGCCACTAAAAAAATGATAAACGGAATCGGGCGAATGATATTAATCAGCAAATTCAGAAACATAAACACAAATTTGTTTTCAAACAAGCTCCCTTTACGTGTCACATACAGTACTAAACCAATCATAAGCCCCAGAATACTGGCAAAAATCAGCGTGACAACAACCATCAAAAGCGTTTCCCCTGTAGCCTCCACTACCTTGAGCCAAAATGTATCCCAATTAACTCTCATGATCGACGACCTCCCTGACTTCCACCGTCGTTCGTAGTTCCTCCACGACCTTGTTAACTTCATCGTCTGCACCGATTAACTCGACAATTAAACTTCCGAACAGCGCTCCCTGTAGCTCATTAATACTTCCATATACAATGTTGTAATCCAGATTATGCTTCCGTGTCGCTCTAGAAAGCACCGGTTCACTGGTCGCCCCACCCCGAAAAACAAGTCTGTACAATCGGCCAGCATGATGCTCCCGAATCTTGCTCAGCAGTTTGGGTGAAAGCTGATCATTCAGTACAGAGCGAATAAAATTTTTCGTCGTCTTCGTCTGTGGATTGGCAAATACATCGAACACACTGCCCTGCTCAATCACCCTACCATTCTCCATCACCGCCACACGGTCACAAATACTGCGAATCACATTCATTTCATGGGTAATGAGCAAGATCGTAATCTGGTACTCTTCATTTACTTTTTTCAGCAGCCTCAATATATCTTCTGTCGTTTCCGGGTCGAGGGCCGAGGTCGCTTCATCACAGATGAGAATATCGGGCGAATTCGCCAGTGCTCTGGCAATGCCGACCCGTTGCTTTTGCCCGCCAGATAACTGCTCAGGATAGGAATCCGCTTTGTCCTCCAATCCAACAAATTGCAGCAGCTCCTTAACACGAGCATCTATCTGTGTCTTGGGCAGTTTAGCCAGTTTTAGAGGATAAGCCAGATTCCCATATACAGTACGAGAGTTAAACAAATTAAAGGTTTGGAATACCATCCCGATCCGTCTTCTTAAATTCCTTAGTTCCTTGGGTCGTATCTGAGTAACATCCTGATCATTAACGACAATTCGTCCCTCTGAGGGGCGTTCCAGTAAATTGACAAGCCGCAGCAGCGTACTTTTACCTGCACCGCTAAAACCAATCACGCCGAAAATTTCTCCTTTTTCAACCGATAACGAAACCTTTTCGAGAGCATTTACCTTACGATTGGGTAAGGTAAATATTTTGCTAACTTGTTCAAACTTTATCAAACTGCTTCCTCCTTACGTCTACAATGTATGTATTCCTCCATCCCATTTTAGTAATCCGGTGGATTTAATCGGATTTATATCCTAAAAAAAACTCCCTAATCTTCGTTTGACCGAAAGTGGGATTATTTAACTGTATATTGCATTGTTAACACCTTAAGACAAGAAGGAGAATCTGTCAATAAAAAATGAATATAGCCTTCTGACTCCTGTCATCACAATTGCTTACACTTTTAGGGCTACAAAGCCAAATAAGGCTAACCGTATATTTGCAAAGTTTGCAAAACCGGCAGCCCTTTGTGCATTGCAATCTCGATCATTCCACAGACTAATGTGCAGAAGTATTTTTCAAATCTGCTTCATAACGAAGACCGAATTGTTGTCTTGCCTCCTCCATCACTTCAGCGACTGTAAGTGAACACTCCAAGGAGTTAATGGAACTGTTGCGTTCACCACTCTTGATCAAATCAATAAATTCCTGAATTTCATAATACATTGGCTCACGCGTCTGAGCTTTGGTCAGATCCTCAATCGTGCCGTCCCGATAATGAATTTTCACCTCATAGGGCTGGCTGATTTTGTCGATCACCATCGTTCCATTCTCACCCTGAATTTCAGCAGGCAGATAGGAATCTGTAATTTTGGAATACATGACGATAGCATCCATATCAGGATACTTCATCACGATACTGCCCTCGCCATCGACACCAGAGGATAAAAGTACACCAACCGCCCGAACCTCCTCAGGTTTTCCGAACAAAGTCACCATAGGATACAAACAATATACTCCAAGGTCCATCAAGGAACCATTGGAAAAGGCCCGATTAAATGCATTCAATACCTTACCTTGCTTAAAAGCATCAAAGCGTGAGGAGTATTGACAATAGCTTGCAAAATAACGCCGAACCCGCCCTATTTTATACATATGATCCTTTATTATTTTAAAGTTAGGCATCAGTGTGGATTTCACGGCCTCCATCAGCAGAACATCGTTGTTGCGCGCGGCTTCGATCATGCTCTTCACCTCTGCTGCATTAGACGCAAAGGGTTTCTCACACAACACGTGCTTTCCGTGATTCATACATAAGATCGCCTGCTCCGCATGTAAGGAATTGGGGCTGGCAATATATACGGCATCGACCTGATCACTTGCGGCCATTTGCGCCAGGTCTGTAAAAACCTCCGGCTGGCTGTTATATTTGTCAGCAAAAGCTTTGCCCTTATCCTCTGTGCGTGAGTATACCGCCGTCAGGGAAAATTCGTCCGTCTCCATCGCAGCTTGAATAAACCTCTCTGTTATCCAGTTGGTTCCAACAATACCAAAACGCATCACAGTATCCCATCCTTCCCGTGAGTCATTACAATTCATATGTACCTATTCTCGCATTCCAGCCTAAACTTGTCCACTATACCGTTATTCATATCTCATGCCTCAACATGTTCATTCGACAAAAAAAGACTGTAGTCTATCAGCATAATTTATACTGATTGTACCACAGTCCCTGTCATTTATTTGGGGTTATATCTCTATTTTTTTGATATCACTTTTCCTACTTCTTCCAAAATGGCATCCATGGAAGCTGGGTCGTGTACATCATACTCATCAATATTCAGACGCAGTACAGGACAGGCATCAAATTCGTTGATCCAATTGGAATATCTGCGATGCATTTGCTCCCAATAGGATCGCTCGGTCTGGATCTCCATCTCGCGGCCGCGTTCCTCAATCCGACTCAGTATGGAGGGCAAGCTGCCTTCCAAATAGATCAACACATCAGGGTGCGGGAAAAACGGTGTCATCACCATCGCCTCAAACAGGCTAGTATACGTTTCATAATCGGTAGGGTTCATCGTTCCCTGATCGGCATGCATTTTCGCAAAAATGCCTGTGTCCTCATAAATAGAACGATCCTGTACAAAACCTCCACCAGACAAGAAAATATTCTTTTGTTCCTTGAAGCGTTCCGCGAGAAAATAAATTTGCAAATGAAAGCTCCATCTTTCGAAATCGTGATAAAATTTCTCCAGATAGGGATTATGATCAACCTGCTCCAAAGAGGTTTTAAAACCAAGACGTCCGGCCAAAGCACCCGTCAGCGTAGATTTGCCTACACCCACTGTGCCCGCTACCGTAATCAGGGCATTCGCAGGAATGTTGTAATTATTCACTATATAAGCTCCTTTACATCGGAAACAATTTGTTTAAATTGTGCCTGATTTTCTACAAAATCAATTTCATTCCCGTTCACGGTCAATATACGAGGGGAAGGGGACTGTTCAGCGAGAAACTGCATGCCTTTATCATAATCTATGATCAATTGCTCCAGATAGGCGGGGTCCATCTCCTGTTCAAAAGAGCGTGCACGCTTGCGAATTCTCCCCAGCAAGGTATCCAAATCTGCTCTAATATAAATGATAATGTCCGGCTTAGGCATATCATCTGTGAGCAAATGATAGATTTGACGATATTTTTCGAGCTTCACACCCTTAAGCGTACGTTCGGCAAAAATTAAATTCTTGTAGATATGGTAATCAGAAATAACGGGCTGAGCTTTCTCGATATATTGCAAACCAGTATCCTCCAGCTGCTTGTACCGATTGCAGAGAAAGAACATTTCCAGCTGAAAACTCCACTCATCTATATTTTGATAAAATTTATCGAGAAATGGGTTCTCCTCGACAATCTCTTTGATCATCGGCAAATGTAGCTCGGTTGAAAGCATCGAAGCTAACGTCGTTTTACCTGCTCCGATCGGCCCTTCAACGGCTATAAATGGGGCTTGTTTCATGGGGTTCTGCTCCTCCTTGTACTCCAGTCCATCCTGTGGACAACTATCCTATTGTATCACAAGGTAGTACGCTAAAGGCATACCAAATCTATGGATAAAACAAAAAAAACAGAGCGCTACATTTTGCTTCATAGCGTCCCTGTTTCTCATTTAAACCAACCTTTTTCGTTAAAACGTGTAATTGCCTCAATCCGGTTACTGACACCCAGCTTATCGAGAATGACTGAAATATAATTGCGCACCGTCCCTGTCGTTAAATACAGTTCACCAGCAATCTCTTTTGTGTTCTTTCCGTCAGCGATGAGCGCTAAAACGGTCTTTTCACGCTCTGTTAGCGGGTTGACTTCGGCATAAGCATCATCGACCAGTTCCGGGGCATAGATACGCCGACCTGCCATAATACTTCGAATGGAGGAAGCCAGCTCTTCACTAGGACTGTCCTTGAGCAAATAACCGTGTGTCCCCGCCTTGATCGCTCGTTCAAAATACCCGGGGCGGGCAAACGTAGTTAAAATCAGCACCTTGCAGTTCAAGCCTTTGAGTTCCTCAGCCGCATCCAATCCGCTCTTGATCGGCATTTCGATGTCCATAATGCATATATCGGGCTGATGCAACTTCACCAGTTCTAAAGCTTCTTCCCCGTTGCTTGCTTTTCCGACTACTTTCATGTCCTCTTCCAAGTCCAGCAGGGAGGCTAGAGCACCCAGCAGCATACGCTGGTCCTCCGCGATGACAATTCGAATCATAGCCCCACCTCCTCATTCGGCTTTTCAGTGATATTGGGCACTTTAATGACCAAGGTCGTTCCCTGATCTGAACGCAGCTCCATACATCCGTTCACGAATTCGAGCCTTTCTTTCATACCTTTTAGGCCGTTTCCACGAAAGGTTCCATTTTCTCTCGTAATACCGACTCCATTATCCTGAATCCGAAGGGTTAATTCCTTACGAGACGGCTCAATGGTGATGGAACAAGCGGTGGCTCCACTGTGCTTAACCACATTTGTCACTGCTTCCTTCATACACATACTAAGGACATTTTCATTCATTAATGATGTATGCTCCAGCTTCGGGTCGCCCTCTAGAGTCAATTCAATGTGAGCAGCCTTTAAAATCTGCCGAATACGTAGCAGTTCATCCTCTAGTCGCATACCGCGCATTTGAGTAACCATTTCCCGCACCTCTTTTAGTGCGCTTCTCGCCGTGAGACGAACATCGTTAATTTCAGCATGAGCCCGCTCCGGGTACTGATCCATCAGTTTGCCCGCCAAATCGCTCTTCAGCCCAATGAGTGACAGCTTCTGACCTAAGGTATCGTGCAGATCACGCGCAATTCTTTGCCGTTCCTCCAGCTTAATCAATTCCGATATTTTCTTATTGGCATCTTCTAATTGGACTTGGAGCCGATCGCTTTTGTTGCGATTAAAATTCGTAATCGGAAGGAGAATCACACCGATCAGATTGAGCAGGATAAAAGGAATCTGTTTAATAAAAACGGGATTCTGAGAAACAAAACCGTAATTGATCAATCCAATCGTAATAACCATTAAAATAATATACAGCGTCGTAAATGCAGCCTTACTTTTAATATTACCGATCAGATAGGCGATAAATATGGAAAAATACATATAGCTAAACAGCAGTGTCATGGTAATCGATATGGCAATTTGTACACTGGTCCAAAAGTATATGAGCCAGCCTTTCGAGACAAAAGCCAATACATAACATGCAAAAAACACCAAAATAATAGCAGTACCCAGAATAATATGACTTGTAGATGAAGAGCTAAAGTAGTAAAAGGGCAGGATATAAAAGACGACCCACACATAAGGGCTAAGTCCAGTATTTCTTTGAAAAATCTGATACCATTTTTGCATCCTGCCACCCTCTTCTACTTCACTTGACTTATATCTCTTATCATATCATACCAAGTTTTGTACAACGTTATTTTCTTTCTGTGCTTACAACAGGTGTAGGGATGGGTTTCGTGACTGCAACACGTTTGCTGAGGAGCGGCTTCACTTGTTTAAAGGTCAAAAAGGTTTTCGTATTTTCATCCCAAAGGCGGAACTTCAAAGATTGCAGACTGCTACTCACTGTGATCGTGGTTGCTTTTTGAAGTAACGGTGTCGCTTCATGCGCTTTTTCCAAATTATAATTTGGCACTTTGGGACTCAAGTGATGAACGTGGTGAAATCCGATATTCCCCGTAATCCATTGCAATACTTTAGGAAGCTTGTAGTAAGAACTGCCTTCTACGGCTGCATTAATATAACTCCACTCTTCATCGTGCTCAAAATACGAATCCTCAAATTGATGTTGTACATAGAACAACCAGATGCCCAACATACCGGATACAAAAAAGATAGGTGCCTGTACGAGAAGGAAGGCCTGCCATCCAATAGCCCAGCACAACAGTGCATACAATGCAACGATGGATATATTCGTCACATGAGTGTTCATTTTTTCCTTGCGTTTGGCTGTCTTGATATTAAAGCGATAGGAAATCAAAAAAGTATAGATCGGACCTAGTCCGAACATAACCCAAGGATTTCGATATATGCGATAGGCCAGCCGTGTCCAAGTTGAAGCCTCTGTGTACTCTTCTACCGTAAGCACCCACATGTCACCTGTGCCTCTTTTATCCAGATTACTGCTTGTTGCATGGTGGATCGCGTGACTATTTTTCCATTGATGATAAGGACAGAGCGTAATAATACCTGTAATCGTTCCCACAATGTCGTTCAGCTTGCGGCTTTTGAAGAAGGATTGATGACCACAATCATGAAAAATAATAAACGTCCGTACCACAAACCCCGATGCAACAATGGCAATGGGAAGCGTCAGCCAGTACGAAACTGACAGGCTAAGATAAGCAGCATACCACAATAGGATCAGTGGACCCAAAGTATTGATGAGTTGCAGAACGCTGGATTTCGTGTTTATTTTCTCGTAGGGAGCCATATTTTTTTTCAATTGGGCTAATGGGAGTTGTGTCATACTCATTATGATCCTCCTTTAAAATGACGCCTATACCTTGATCCTGTTAGGCGTACATGTTGATCTAATCTCAGTATAAGGTGAAGACTGTAGACGCTGTAGTCATAAACGTCAGCTCGGGTATATGACATTTGTCATATAGACAAGTAACATAACCCGTTTTCCAAATGTTCGCGGGTTTCTTTTCTGAGGATTATTTGTTAAAATATAAGACATAATAACGCTGTATGTGACTGGCGAAGTCAGTGGAATGAACCACGAGGGAGCATACAAAAAAAGCGTACCGTTCGCCTGGGAGAAGTATTTGCAGAGGATTCGTCTGTCTTGACGACCTTGTGCAAATACTTTTTTTCGTTTTACAAGACCATGACACCCTGTTGATAAATCATGCGATAAATTCAGAGGAGGCTCGGACTATGGCAATTATCATGAAATCCAAAGAAGCAGCTGAGCAAGTATATGCAACGATCCGTTCACAGGTAGAAGAAATGAAGCAGCAAGGACACCGTCCCCATCTGGCGACCCTATTGGTAGAAGGTGATCCGGCATCTGCCTACTATGCCCGGACCAAGCAAAAAATAGCGGAGAAGCTGGGCATCTCATTTCATCTCCATACTTTTGATCGTCATGTTAGCGAAACCGAGCTACTGCACCTGATCGGCAGTCTGAACGATGCCCCCCATGTACATGGCATTATGCTGGAACTCCCGCTTCCCCAACATCTTTCCGCCTCCGTTATTAAACAATCCATCGCCCCCTACAAGGATATTGATGGAATTACACCTGATAACAAGCTGGCTACCGTAACAGGTGACGCCGGGCTATATCCCGCAACACCTCAAGCCTGTATCGAGCTACTTAAGCATTACGGTCACACATTGGCAGGCAAAAATGTTACTCTCGTGGGCATCGGACAGACAGTGGGACTTCCTCTTTTCCACATGTTGCAAAGAGAAAATGCCACCGTTACCGCCTGTCATGCAGGAACACGTGATATTGCAGAGCATCTGAGCCATGCAGACATTGCCTTCGTCGCAGTCGGATGCCCTGATGTAATTACACAGGATATGGTTCATCCCGGTCTGATTTTGGTAGATGCGGGAATTAATGAGACGCTAGAGGGAAAAATAGTGGGGGATGCCGCTTTAGACGTTGGGGAAAAGGTCCATGCCATTTCTCCGGTTCCCGGCGGTGTTGGCACCTTAACAACTGCGATTTTATACAAAAATCTGCTCAAAGCAATACATCTGCAACACTACTCCAGAGAGGTGGTCTATTCATGAGTGAACTGTCGTGGAATCATTCCATCGGGCATTTTCTAAAAGAGGCTGCAAGTGCAGCGCCTACCCCCGGCGGAGGAAGTGTATCCGCACTGGCTGCGGCACTAGGCGCGGCTATGACCTCTATGACCGCCAACCTTTCACAAGGAGAAAAATATGCGCATATCCATGAACAAATCACGGACGTCATTAGCAGCATGGAAGGATTGTCTACACATTGTGAGGAACTAATGGCCGCAGACATCCAATCCTTTGAACAGTACATGACCGCGCTGCGTTTGCCCAAGGAAACGGACGAAGAAAAGCGCTATCGTACCCATTCCTTACAGACAGCGGTGATCGCTGCCATTGAGGTACCCATGCGCCTGTTGGAAGTATGCCGGGACGGATTGTCGCAAGCCTACAACATTGTGGAAATGTCCAATAAAAATGTGATTTCGGATCTTGGCATCGGCGCGATCCTGTTCGAAGCCGCCGCTCAATCTGCCCTGCTTACCGTCGACATTAACCTTGCTTCGCTGAAAGATTTGGATGTCAAATACTCCTATGAGACCAAGACAGCCGCACTCATCCGTGAAATCGGACAGATCAAAGAACAAACCTTGTTGATGGTGCGCAGTCGAATAGCGAATTAGATTGCTCATAACCGTGTTTAACCTGTTCGAACCAATATATTCTGCTTACTCATTAAAAAATAGCCTGATTGGATACAAAAAGAAGATACTATTGAAATTACGACAAAATAGTAAATTAAAAACCAGTCCAAACATGATTCATGTTGGACTGGTTTTTAATGCTATATACTGCGTATAATATGCGAATTCCTATCTGTTTTGGGCAATTCATTACAACGCAGAATCTCACATCTATTGTTTAGCTTTATTCTCTTTTTCTCTTTCGACCAGCATATCTACGATCATATCAATTTGCCCGGTAATAGCGATTGGATCATAGCGATAATACGTATCAAAATCGTTAAAGAACACTCTATTGTTCTTCACCGCTGGAAGATTCCCCCACACAGCGGACGACTTTAGTTGTTTGAGCGCGTCACCCTTTTTCTCGGGGTCATACGTAGTCAGGAACATATAATCTGCGTCATACTGTGGCAATACCTCCATCGAAAGCTGCACCGTTTGTTCCTTAGAGTTCACTGTTTTCTTTGGCATGTTCAGTTTAAGCGCATTGTATACAGCTTGGCCGCCGCGACCCGCATTGTCACCAAAGATCCAAAGTGCGTGCTTGTCCGTCAGCTCATACAAACCGAAAGTTGCCTTTTCGTCAATCACACCTTTAAGACGTGCGCGACCTTCAGCGGCCTTTTTATCAAATGCAGCAATAAATTGCTCGGCCTTCTCCTTTTCCCCAGTGATATCACCGAACAGCTTGACCGTATCATAGATATTAGTCGTCGTACCATACGGAATGTACAGGGTAGGTGCGATTTTAGAAAGAGCCTCATAATTCGTATCCTTCATAACCACGATCAGATCGGGTTTGAGTTCCAGCGTCTTTTCCAAATTGGTCGGATCACCCACCTCTTTGGTTCCTTTTTCCTTCAGCAAATCGGTCAGAAAAGGATTTTGAAATGCAGTCGGCTCCACACCCACCACGTTAGCACCCACGGACAGCAATTCCCCGCCGTAAAAATCCGTTACAATGCGCTGTGGCTTAGCAGGAATTTGAATATCCCCTTTAACCGTTTTAAAGCTTCTAATCTCTCCAGTAGTAGCCGACTCTTGCTTATCTTCGGAAGATGAAGCCGAATTACTTCCATTATTATTTCCGCCGCAAGCGCTGATGAATACAGACAATACAAGTAACATAGCTGTCATCATAAAATACGATTTTCTTTTCAACTGATTAGCCCCCTATATATTGTGGAGATGATCTCCAATACAGATGATAATGATTATCAATATCGTAAGAAATATATCAAGCGTTGTCCTTGCTGTCAACTAAAAAACGAACTTTGCATCATTTCACTTTAAAAAAAACAAAAGACCTGCCAAAAAATGATGGCCAGGTCTTGTTTCGTGGAGCCGTCTCAAAAACCTACACATTGGGGCTAGGCTGCTGAAGACTGCTTTCTAATGATCGCTGTTTTGTTTTATATTCTTCTCCCCAATCCTTCATCAGGTTAATAATCGGGATCAGCGTTTTTCCAAATTCAGTTAGAGAGTATTCGACCTTAGGAGGAACCTGTTGGTAGACTTCACGGTGAACGACTCCGTCCTCTTCCAGCTCGCGCAATTGGAGTGTCAGCATACGCTGAGTAATTCCCGGACAGATCCGCCGAAAATCACTAAATCGCTTAGTCCCATACATGAGATGATATAGAATAATCCCTTTCCATTTGCCCCCAATCACGTCCAGCGTGAACTCAACTGGACAGGCCTGATCATTTCCAGCGGTACATTCCCCAAAGCCGCCTTTCCGAGTGCGCATAGGCTTTTCTCCTCCTTGGTATCATTTTATATACTACAGCACATTAATGTGCGTACTTCAAAAACGATCATGTATATTCTAATATTAAGCATGTCACTTGGTAAGCGTCAATTTTAATCACATCCATAAGGAGTGGAATAACGATGGAAACCTTAACTACTACTAAAGATCAAATCTTATCTGCATACGAGTTCAGACATGCAACGAAGGAATTTGATAGTCATAAGAAAATTAGCGATTCCGATTTTGATTTTATTCTTGAAACCGGTCGTTTATCTCCAAGCTCATTTGGCTTTGAACCTTGGAAATTTGTTGTCGTTCAGAGTAAAGCTATGCGTGAGAAGCTGCTGCCTTACTCTTGGGGGGCGCAAAAACAACTGCCAACAGCCAGCCATTTTGTACTCATCCTCTCTAGACTTCCTGAAGATATGGTAGCCTCCTCCGATTATATCAAGAGTATGATGGAGAACGTACAACAATTACCCGCTGAAGTGATTCAAGGCAGAGAAAAAGTGTATGATGCCTTTCTAAAATCTGATTTTGGGCTGGAGGAAAATAAAAGAGCCTTGTTCGAGTGGGGCTGCCGCCAAACCTACATCGCACTGGGCAACATGATGACTGCCGCAGCTCAAATCGGCATTGATTCCTGTCCTATCGAAGGTTTTAATAAACAGGAAATCGAACGCATCCTCTCCGAAGAAGGCATTATGGATGCCGAGCATTTCGGTATTTCCTGTATGGTGGCATTTGGATACCGTCTGAACGAGCCGCGCGGCAAAACCCGGCGATCTGTAGATCAGGTTATTGAATGGGTGTAAAACGCGGAATATCCTTCTTTAAAGCAAAGGGCGCTCCAAGCCATTTCCATGGCTAGGGGCGCCCTCTTTACATAAAACTCAGTTCCTAAAAGTGTTGTCACTTCATAACGCCTACTGATAATTTACTTCTTCTGCAAAGTAAATATCCTTCAAACGATCCTTTACGCGTTGAATTTCATCTGCTGTTAAAGGAGCCGTTGGACATAGCTTGAAGTTCCTTCCGCTGACATAGCTTACGTCCGTGTGACCATCCAAGTTGTAGGCCATCTTCGGAACCGGTTTTCGGGTATAATCGGTAAAGTCAATAATGGACCATGCCGCATCTCCATCCTCTTTGGATAAAATAATCCGCTGTGAGGCATTTTCGGTCCACAAATAGCGTAGATTCGCTGGTGAATTATTGGAATCCATAGCCGTCTTAATACCTGAGCCTCTAAACATGAGCGTAAACTCCGTATGATCATTACTCAATCCAGCTACCGATTCATAAATCTGTTTCAGCCCGTCCACGCCTACAATCTCAACCTTGCGATCAACAGGGAAGTGGTTCACAAAATTCTCCCATATTGGAGCCATGTTATGGGTGTTGGCAAGTGCGTTGATGTCCAAAATAATGGACAAGTAGTTTACCGTATTTATACGTTGATAAGGGTTATCCAAATATTGCTGTACTATATACAGTTGTGGTGCTGCATCCGTCTCAGTCACATATGGGTCAAGCGGATGAAGAGTCCAGCGTGAGGAATCTTTCGTATAGCGTGATCCAATCGGATCAATCGTAACCGAGTTCATGAATACGGTACCGCTATTATCTGCAAGTCCCTGTGCGGGAACAATCGGATTGTCCTTATGGGACCAGTAAGGCATCAATGGAGAGCCCTCACCATACATACCGTTGACATTATATTGTGTAGCCGACCATCCCATCGCGGATGTAATCCGATAGTGATCTTTAAGCCATTGAGTCTGTTCGGGATTCACCGTAAAGCTGGTCAATGATTTCGGCAGATACTTCCGATATTGGTCTGTATCCATGCTTTCAAACACGGATGGTAATCCCATCGAACCAGATTGGTGTAGCTCATTGAATGCATTGTAACGATACATATACAACCACTCATCCATCTTTGCTTCCCAAATAGGAAACTTCAACTGGTTCGGATACCCATCCAACATTCCGACTTCGTCGTCATATTGATCAACGTATGCCAAAACCTGTCTAAGCTGCGGGCGATTTGCTTCTACAAAAACAAATCCGTTTTCCATCGCCCACGTCACTTTGATATTAGGACCAAAGTGGTCCATCAGCAATTGACGCGCTTGCTTGATTTGATCTACCGTCGTCGCGCTTCCCTGCAGCATGATGGAGACAGCAAAGTATTGCTTTTTGCGTTCCCCGGGTTCTACTGTTAATTCCGCATCGGATGTGAAGAGAACCCCTTGAGATGGCGACTCAACCGTGATTTTTAATGGAATGACCGAATTTACTACCGGAATCAAATGCAGGTTAGCAATTTTTCCATCCTCATCAAATATCCCTCTGGAATCCTCTACCCGAAGTATCAAGTCTGAGGGCAGCAATCCAGGAGCTATAACCTCTCCATTAGCATTATGAAATACGTAGGACATATTCCAAGCAGCAGGATCTAAAGTAGCAGCCTCTGAAATGGTATACGTAGCCAAGTATACGGACCTGATTACGTTCGGTGGCTCTGCCGGCGGAGTCTTCCCTTTCACGATCAGCTTGGCCTGAGCTGTAAGGACCTGATAAGGTTTGGCAACGGTGACCTTCATTTCTACAGGAATGAAGCTGTCCGCAACCGGAATATTTTCGGGATGCGCAATTTTCCCTTGTTCATCAAAAATACCTAACCCATCACTAAATGTGTACGTAACACTTGTGACGCTGGCAGCAGGAATGCTTACGGGTCGCCCTTTATTGTAGAGCTGAAAAGATAGCTGATATGAAGGGTATGTTTCCGGTTGATTTACCAGCTCCTGCGCCTTGATTACGACCTCATCTACCAGAAAATCCGAAGAATGATCCGGTGGATCTACCGGAATTACTGGTGGTTTGGGTTTAGGTCCCGGCGGTGTCACCGACGGTTCCGGCTTCGGTTCTGGTGGTGTCACCGACGGTTCCGGCTTCGGTTCTGGTGGTGTCACCGGAGATACTGGTGAATCAGGGCTTGGGCGATGCCTTTTAGGCTCCTCGACTTCCGAATTCACAGGTTGTTGACTAATTTCCGGTGTCACATCGACCTCGATCTTCTTCGATTCTTGTTGGCTGGTCGTCTGAGGCATCGTTGCAGTTCCATCTCCTAATGACCCTAGCAAACGCTTGGCACGTTCTCTCAGACCGTCACGGCCTAACCATGTTCGATAAGCAACCAGCGTGGCATCCTGCCGTCTCACAGACTCTTTAGGATGGAAATAGTGATTCGTATCTCCCTCGATCAGTTCCAGCCGTTCCATCAGCCATACGCTCGTTTGTGCATAATCTGATATATCAGATTGATCCACAAAACTGGATATACCAGCCGATCGGGTATTTTCAGTAACACCAAAATAGCGGGCATACCAAACGGCCATATCCTGACGAGTCATATTGTGCTTGGCACCGAATAATTGATCACTAATTCCTTTCGTAATGCTCTCTTCCTGTAAGGCCTGTACATAAGGTAGAGCCCATGGTGACACATCACGAAAAGAAGTTATGCCTCTGTTATTCGATGTTCGCTTTAAGGTTTTAGCGAAAATGCTTGCCCATTCCTGTCGCGAGATAAAATGTAAAGGTCGAAAGCTCCCATCCTGATAACCCGTAACATAACCTTGAGCAGCCATGGCCTCAATCGCATCAGCTGCATAGGAATGTCCGATATCGTTAAAGGCTCTGTCCGCAAAAACAGGCGCACTATGTATACAGAACAACCAGACAGCCAGTAAACCAGCCATGTAATGCCTAATTTGTTTTAACTTTTTTTCATAATTCATTATTCGGAATCATTACACCTCCTTTACTAGATAGCACTGAGCCACTTTCGCCTGTACTTTCATATCAACTTTGAAAATTAATCTCTCTTGTTTTCAATCGGTTTTTCATTACTGTTAACACCAAACTGTATATACTTGAATTATCGGAATAATCTCCCTAGGATTGAATAAAGCCAGTAAAAAAAGTGGTTTTGGCAATCTACTATCCTGTCTATTCACCATCTTTTTTTAAGCCGTAATTCCCTATCACTAAACAATGGTTTTCATTGGTAATTAAATATTTATCATCTTTTTGAGTTACTATGTTGATCCCGTATACAAATAAAAAAAGAGATAACATCTGTATCCGCATTCGCTTGGAGAATACAAAATGTTATCTCGTTCTCGTGTACATATATACTTATAAAATCCTGTCTGCTGTTTTAATTCTCTTTAAACTCTGAACCCTTATAAACATAAAAGTAGCCGTTTAAAGTTCCGTTTTGCGGATAAGCAGCAGGATCTCTGTCTTTTATTTGGCCTACCAACTCTCGATTTATAAGCGTAGGGGGGCCTTCCTCAACTAGTGCTTCAGCAGACATTTCAGTGATTGGTTTTACTGTGCTGGACCAGAATGTAACTAAGTAGACATCGTCAGCATTAAAATGATAGCGTCCTTCACTTGGAGTTCCCTCATAAAACAGCTCTGCCAAAGAAGCTGCCTCAGACCCTCTCATAAAAATTCGAATCTCATCGGTTCCGTTCCATGTATGAGGAACTCCACCTTTTGGATTAACGTATTCTACAGTTTCTGGCTCCTTGTCGCTAATAAAATCAACAACTGCATATTTATAAACCTCATCTGTTACACTCTTGGTTGCAATTTCAGTTGTTTTCTCTGTTCTATAGCCACTGAACTTTCCATACACATTCGGGGTTTTGCCAATAGCAGCTAAGGCCTTTTCCTGATCCATGAATCCGGCTCTTCCAGCTACTGGTGTCAGCCTGTACGTCTTGATTTCAGTCCCCTTGTACTGATCCCAAGTGTATTCGTAATAATATTTCGCATAAGATACTCCACTGTTCCAGCCTACGGATAACAGCATGAGAATACCTATCATGAATACTAACGGCCATTTTTTCAACTTCATACCCTCAACCTCTTTTCTCCAAGTACACTCAAATCATCATTAGCATTATAGCTTTTCAATAAATCTATCGACAGTTAAATATTAGAAGAAAGTGTGGATAAATTATGTCCTTGATAATTTACTATTTGCTTGTGTTTTACTGATCGGTTGCAGCTTTGAGACGTTTTTCCATTTCTGTAGACACCATAATGTTTAATAGCCCCATAAGATTATTGGTCTCATCTCTTGCTTTTTGATAGGCCGCAGCGAAGGCTTTTTCATTCGCGGCAGGGTTTTTAATGTCACTTAGTTTCTTCCACTCGGGCTTAACGCGTTGATCGTACATATCGTACAAGCTGATGTCTGTAGGTGTCTGGGCAACAGGCATCATAGACTCAAATTTCGAGGCAACCTTAAAAAATCCCAGCGTATTTTGGACCGATGGACTAGAATAATCATGCGTCTTCATCGCTTCTTCTAAAATATGAAGTCCCTCCCGTGACAAATAGAGCATTTTGACGAGTCCTCTTTCTGTATTAGAGGTTTCCTCCCACTTCTTGTAGGACTCACCTGGAGCAACTCCCTCTGTAAAAAAATTATAAGCTTCATGAATAAATTCATCTGTATTCAGGTGGATGGGTTCTTCTGTGTATAAATTCACGACAGAATCACTGTAATTTGCAATGTTTACATGTTTCCCGGTTGGATCGGAAACCCGCCGAATCGGATGATCCTGTACTCGTACCAGTCCATAACGATCGGCAAAGGTAAGAAGCTGCTCCTGCGTCGTATTTAACCCTAATTGTCCTGCTGGCTGATCGGGTTTCGTTGCTTCTTTAGCCGCGTCGGAATACGTCTTCCCATTACTTTTTGTAGCTTGGTCTGTAGTATTGCTCACAACACCATCCACACCAGCCTGTGCCGCATTGTCCGCCTTGGCATTCTGGGTAGTCGTAGTGGTTGCCGTTGCTGCTCCAGTCGTAGATTCACCTTCAATTTGCTTCTTGGAGTCACCGCATGCGGTCAGTATAGCAGTTAAACTTATTACAGCAGTCAAAAAAATAATATATGCTTTTGCCTTCATCAGTATCTTCCTCATTTCCTTATGTATCATTCTTTATACCTTCGTGGTTTGATAGTAGACTTCAATAATATGGAATTAATCTTATCAAAAATAAAAATGAGAGAATACTGGACCATACTCCTGATTATCTTCGATGATTCTATAGTAATTCGTTGTTTTCTGAACTAAAGTCATGGCTCTCAACCTATATAATGGGCAAATTGCCCGTCGACTTTCGGAATACTTGATCCTCGGTACTACTCCTGCCTGTTCAAGTTTCATTATAGTTGGTTCCTAATTATCTAAAACCGATCGTGCTGTTTTAAATCAGTAGGTTGTGTAAATCGAATATTACAAACGAAAGCACCTGTAATTCATATAGAAATGGATGAATTACAGATGCTTTTCTATTAGTTAGTAATGAGACTCCCTATTTTATTGTTTTTATGAATATTTTCCGTTCCGGCATCCAATGCAGTTTTGTAATATGAGCATTTATGTTCAATAACTTCCATTGTTTTTTTTAGTTCTTTCATTTGTGCTTCTACAGTAGCTTTTCGTTCCATAAACATGTCATATCTTTGTTGTAGTGTGGAATCCCCACCAGAACACCAATCAATGAAATTTTTAATTTCTTTGATCGGCATCCCGGTGGATTTTAGACATTCAATTATTTTTAAAGCGTCGATATCGGATTCTTTAAATAATCTTGTTCCGCTAGATGTCCGTTCTACAAAAGGCATAAGTCCCTCTTTGTCGTAGTAACGCAAAGCGTATGCTGTAAGATTCAATTCATTTGCAACTTCGCTGATAGAATACGTCTTCATCATGTATCTCCTATTCTTAATGACATAGACTTCGAGTTAACTCTATGATATAAGGGGGATTCTATCAAGTTATTTGTAGAATGTCAAAGTCCCCTTATAGGAAAAGTAGAATCAGATGCTATCTAACGAAATATAATTAGCAAGAAAACAACATTACTGAATAGAGGCTTATAAACCTGCGCTTGACTTAGAGTTAACTATAAGGATTAACATTGATTTGCAAGAGAAAAAGTATAAATGGAAATGAATGAAGGGGAACTTCAACCGACTTCAGCTAGTTTTCAATTTATACCGATATAACTGCATTCTCTTGAAAAATAAAAATAATTGGAGGCTATTTATGATAACTGCTAAAGCACGAGCTGTCGATGGCCCAGACAAACCGTTTCGATCGGCTGAAATTAAACGACGGGATCTTGATTCACACGATGTTCTGATTGAAATTAAATATGCCGGCATATGCCATTCTGACATCCACACTGCTCACGGCGAATGGGGCCCAGTGAACTACCCTCTCGTACCTGGACATGAAATTGCAGGGATTGTCACGGAGGTAGGATCTGAGGTTACAAAGTACAGCGTTGGTGACCGGGTAGGGGTTGGCTGTATGGTTGATTCCTGTGGCGAATGTGAGAACTGTCGTAAAGGAGAGGAACAATACTGCCTTAAAGGAAATGTCCCTACCTATGCTGGTGTTGACAAATACGGCGAGCCTACACAAGGCGGATATTCTACCCACATTGTCGTAACTGAGGATTTTGTAGTGAAAATTCCAGATAACATTGAGCTTGACGTGGCTGCTCCATTACTTTGTGCAGGTATTACGACTTATTCACCGTTGAACCGCTGGGGTGCTGGTCCAGATAAAAAAGTGGCCGTTGTGGGCATGGGAGGCCTTGGCCATATGGCTATCAAGATTGCACATGCTATGGGTGCTGAGGTAACCGTTCTATCCCAAACATTAAAGAAAAAAGATGATGGCTTGCAATTTGGTGCGGATCACTATTATGCTACAAGCGAACCAGAAACATTTGAAAAACTTGCTGGGCACTTTGATTTGATTATTAACACGGTAAGTGCTGCCATCGATATGGATGCTTATTTTGCACTACTCAATCTAGACGGAACTTTGGTGAATGTCGGTGCCCCTGGGGAGCCGTTGTCACTAAATGTGATGTCCCTTATCGGACATCGCCGTTCATTTGCTGGTTCAATGATAGGAGGCATCCGTGAGACACAGGAAATGTTGGATTTTTGTGCAAAACACAATATTGTTCCTAAAATTGAAGTAATTTCGGCCGACCAGATTGACGAAGCCTACAAACGAGTGTTAGCTTCTGATGTGAAGTATAGATTCGTGATTGACATTAGCACAATGTAAGCTATGTAAATCATAAGTTGTACAAGTGATTTTAATTGTGAAGGTGTCCCCAAAGTATTACTTGGGACACCTTCACTTTATTCTGTGTACCATCCTATTGTCCATTTCCTCTTTTTGTATTTATTTGTAATCCAAAGATTCCATCCTTAGAATATAATACATTAGGAATAAATAGGAAGGTGGAACTTATCTATGTTTAAGAAAATGGATATTTACAAAATCCTCACTTTAATATTTGCATTAGTTGTTATGATCTCTTCCTCTTTATCACTCGCATACCCAAACACCTACGAGGATTTGTACAAAGTCTCACAATTTTTTCTAGGGTTTATATTTTTATTTTCGGGAATTACAGAGTTTAAGGCTAACCGTAAGAGTATAGCAATAATCAACTTCTCCATTTTCGTTCTCACTTTTTTTGTATTTGTATTTACACTTGTAGTGCGAACAGGATAACCACACGGTTCTATACCTCAGTAACAACCCTTCCGTAGCCCCTCCTCGTCATATAAAAGAAAAGCCAAGCGAACTCAGGATCATCTGAATTGCGCTCGGCAAATGTTACGTATTTAGCAATCTTTTAGTTTTCCTCTAATTCTTCAATTCTCTGCCGCTTTCCTATGCCAAAGACGAAATATCCAACAATGACGATCGCCATGAATGTTGCCCCGACAATCAACGACAAGCGTGTGTCTGGATTAAACCACATTCCAACGATCACCAGCAACAAAAAGACAATAGTGATGTAATTACTGATCGGAAAAAAACGAGATTTAAAGGTGTGATCCTTCATTTCGTCCTTCCACTTTTTCCTGAATTTAAATTGACTGATGGCTAATGCAAACCACGGTACCATGCCTGGAAGAACACTGGCGCTGTAAATATACAGAAACAGTTTGGAATCAGGCATTAAATAGTTAAATAACACCCCTACCAGCAGCAAGGAAATGGTCGTTATTATACTATTTCTAGGGACGCCGCTTGGAGAAACTTTCCCAAAGAACTTAGGAGCTTGTCCGTTCTTAGCCAATGTATATAACATTCTGCCCGCACTGTAAATACCACTGTTACAACCAGACATCGCAGCTGTAAGTACAACAAAGTTAATGATACCCGCAGCAGCCACAATTCCTACCTTGGCAAAAGTCAGAACAAATGGGCTGCCGATCTCGCCTATTTGGTTCCAAGGATAAATCGTAACAATGACAAAGATTGCACCCACGTAGAAAATCAAAATACGCCAGATGATGTTTTTAATGGCTTTTCGCAGTGTCATCTTCGGATTTTCAGCTTCACCTGCCGTAATACCTACCATCTCTATCCCTTGGTAAGCCGCTGTTACAATGCAGAGTGCAAATAGGAACCCTTTCAAACCACCTGCAAAGAAGCCTCCCTGGCTGTACAGATTGGATAGCCCTATCGGTTGTCCACCATTACCGAGTCCAAAGAAGATCATCCCCGTACCAACTACTAGCATGAAGATAATGGCGACAATTTTAATCATCGCAAACCAAAACTCAAATTCCCCATAAAATTTCACAGCCGCCAAATTGGCCAATGCAATAATAATTACACCTGCCAAAGCCGGCAACCATTGCGGGATATCTGGGAACCAGTAGCCCACATATACCCCAATCGCAGTGACTTCTGCCATCCCTACGGTAACCCATAAAAACCAATAGCTCCAGGCGGTCAAGAAACCGGCTAAAGGGCTGATATATTTATGAGCAAATGTAGCGAATGAGCCTGTCACCGGTTCAAGAATCAGCATTTCCCCCATGATCCGCATGACAAAAAACATAATAATCCCAGCTAAGAGATATGCCAACAGCACTGAGGGACCTGCCCATTTTATCGTACTTGCCGACCCCATAAACAAACCGACGCCAATCGTACCTCCAAGCGCAATCAACTCAACGTGCCGTGGCTTTAGCCCTCTCGTTAATTGTTTCGATTCCAAAAGAACGCTCCCCTTCGTATATGTTCATCATCAAACGCTAATGATCCGGAAAACTGTCCCCAAACATTATTAATTTTTCAGACTGACGTGGTCGTGAGTGAACGACTACAAAGTAGTTCCACGATTCGTAAATATACAAGGAAACCACGTCCTATTTACCGTCCAAACCTTACTGTTTCTAAGACCGAGTCCGTAGCATTAGATGCATTGTATGACAAAAAACGCCTAAATACAACTGCTAATTAGCAGACATTTTTAGGCATGAAATGGAAAGGAAGGCTATTCATATTTTCTGAACAATGGTCAATTTAATGCAATGCATTAGAGTGCTAAACATACATATTTCTTCAATGATAAATATCACGATATTAAGCCTATTTGAAATCTGTATTCATACAGCGGAAAACATGAATCCCGAATGAAAGAGCAACATTTCAAACATTGCCTTGTGATATAACTAGGCATGAATTCCAAACAAGGAGATGAAGATCAGAGTTTTGAACCCACTTATTCAATGATGAATGAATATGTATTTATTTGAGATTTTTTATAAATTTTTTTTGATCCTTGGTAAACTTATAGCCACGTCGTTCGTAGAACCTGTGAGCCTGTATCCGACTTGGATGAGATAACAGTTTGATCCCGGAAAATCCATGGGACTTCCCCCACTGTTCAAGACGCTCAATCAACATGCTACCTACACCTTGGTTTCTATACTTTTCTTTAACAACAAATCCTAGTACATTTACCAAAGATTCAGAAAAGAGTAATTCATGTGGGCTTCCATGAATATATCCTAACACCTCGTTATTTTCTTCATAAACAAAGATCACATCTTTTGATTTTTTTATAATCATTTCAATCTTCTCTTTTACTTTTTCTTCAGGAAATAGATATAGATTGGGGTTAAAATCTTGGTTCAACAAATAAATATCATGATAATCAGAGACTCTAATTTCCCTAACATTTTTTTCTTTCACTTTTAAAATGCCTCCTTTTTTCATCATACGATGCTTTATGTTGAATCATTAATCCTCGCAATCATACCCGTTAAAACACTTCAGCATCTCGATGAACGCTTCAAGTTTAGAATCCTCCCATGTTGAAATACGTTGATAAAACTCTTTTTCTTTTTCTTTTAAAGCTTCCAAGGCTTTTTCACGACCATTGGCTGTCAGGGATATCAACACTCCCCGACGATCCTCAGGATGAGTTTCACTTTTTACATAATTCAAGTGTTTAAGCTGAGTAACAAGACGGCTGACAGAGCTTCGATCCATAGCGGTGGATTCCGCCAAAAATGTAGCGCTTGCCGGACCGTATGACAGGAGACAACGTACAATCAGAAAAGCTGCAGGTTGTAATGATGGATCGAAAAGTGCCGCAGTTTTTACATTGAGTGCATGCGACGCGCTTATAAGTGCATTAAGTTGTTCACCAAGATTCAGTTCTAATTGCTCTCTTGTAGAATCTGGATGTTGAGTTTTATTTTCCATATGTCTCCACCTTATTTGAATGAGTTCGAATATATATTTGACATATATCAATCAAAATACATATACTTGATATATATCAATCATATTTTCAACTTTGGTAAGTGTCAAGCAGAAGATCTACAGTATAAAGCATCCACAACCGTAAAGCGTAGACATGAATATGGATGTAATTGGATCAAGAATTTGGAGGATGATCTATATGTCGACATACCCGATTATTGTAATCACTGGTGCTACTAACGGTCTTGGACAATGGGTAGCAATTGAATTAGCCAAACGTGGGGCACATCTAGTCTTAACAGCCAGAAATGAAAAACGTGCTGAAACGACTAAAAATATTTTAAAAGATCTGGCGCCCAATACAAAGGTGGACTTTTTTTTCGGAGACCTGTCTCTTATGAAAGATGTCAAACGTATGGGGGATGAAATTAAAGCTAATTATCCAAAGATTGATGTATTAGTGAACAATGCTGGATTACATGGATTTGAACAGCGAATAACCTCAGAGGGTTTGGCAGAAATGATAGCCGTAAACTATCTTGCACCGTGGCTGTTAACACATACACTACTCAATTCACTCATGGAATCCACAAATGCTAGGATCGTCAATGTGGCTTCTGAAGCATCACGCAACCATGGTGAATTAAAATTACCGGAGGATTTAACAGATACATCTGCATTTAACGCAAGAGGTTCATCTAAAATATACGGAAAGACCAAGCTTCTTAATATCATGTTTACAGAAGAACTTGGACGCCAACTGGATGGAACTGGAATCGTAGTTAATGCACTTAATCCAGGCTTTAACGTTACCGGCCTTGGTCGCGAGTTAGGATTTTCTTCGATACTTGCAAAGATATTGAACGCTTTGCATATCGGAGACCCACGGAGAGGAGCGGACATCATTATTCGTTTAGCAACAGAATCCCAATATCAAGAAGTGACAGGCGGATATTTTAATGTCGGTACTGGTAAGCCGATTGTGCCGACATATCCTGGTGGGGATATCAAGATGCAACGCCTACTTTGGAGTACTACAACCGAATTGTTACGACAAAAAGGCGTTATGGAATGAAATAGAATCTAAAATCGAACAATCTAGCCTCCAACGAATGGTTCATTTTGTAAACTAAATCTCTCTTTTAACCGATAAATACATATGTTGGTTTTGTACTTAAATATCTCCTCTCATCTTTACATATTCAAGTACAAACGCGTATTTTTCCTAAAAGGGGGCTTTCTATGAACTATCTAGACGAGCATATACTTAGCCTCAAAGCTAAAATGGTGGATCAGAAGACAGCTAATAACGATAATGTGAAATCCATCCCAGCTCAAACTCAGAAATCGGAACAGGACGGTTCCAGGTTTGAAGAAACAAAGCTACTTCATATTGAAAATGATTATCTCACGTTGGAGCCCATTACAATACTACACGGAGAGATTGGTTTCTACATCCCCAAGTCCTTTACTCCTATGCCAATGGAGCAAGCTATAATCAAATATCCTTCAGAGCATCGACCAAAGGTCATTTATACCTCATCTGAGGAGACCATCAATATCACTTTTAATCCTACAAATACCGCTCTGGAAGCGGAAGAACTGCCCGATTTTGTAGAGCAAATGGCGGATATTCTACGGTCTGTACAACCGATTCGCAACTGGTTAGGTACCGAAATGGTCACCAACTGTTCCGGACTTTCAGTTGGACAGATTCGTTTTGTCGCGGCGGGGATCGACGGTAATCTATACAACGAAATGCTGCTCTTTATCCACAAAGGACGAGTTGTCATAGGTTCCTTTAGCTGTCTGGAGGCAGATCTCGAAGTCTGGTTACCTGTAGCGGAATACTGGGTTCAATCCCTTTCTGTCCTCCCCACCTCTGCCTATTCTACAAATGAGAAAGGAATGACTACACCATGAGTCTGGGATACGATCAAATTCAAATTCACCCTTATGAACAAATGGATCTAGAAGAGCTCACCTTAACGAAAAAAGTTAACGAGCATACTCGACTTTATTTTACAGGTGTTATCCCCGAAGACTTGCAAGACAGTTACGTGGAAACGACAGAAAAAAATACCATCATTGAAGTCAGCCAACAAGATGATTCTGGCGCAAACAAGCCGCTATTTAGTGGGATTGCCCTCTCGGTCGAGGTAAAAGTCGTGCGAGGTGTGTACTATCTGGAGGTGGAAGCCATTTCCCATACGTACCGGATGGACATGAAGCAGCGTACTCGTTCTTTTCAGTATACGAAAATGACGATTCCTCAAATGCTGGAGCACATAGGTAAGGACTATGAAGGGCTGGATGTGATCGACGGGGCTACTGGTGGAGAAGCCATCGGGCGGCTTGCCATTCAGTATCAGGAGACAGACTGGGCTTTTTTAAGACGCATAGCCTCCCGTTATCATACGAGTCTGATGCCTGTAGCCCGTTTTGACAGTCCCAAATTTTATTTTGGTATTGAGGACAGCCCTGCACAGGCGATACTGGATCATACCCGTTATACCGTACGTAAGCAATTGCTTCCTTTTCGTTATTTTCAGGAGAATGAACAGACCAAACTCAGTGAACATGATTTTATTTTTTATGAGGTAGAAACGGATGAGGTACTCGACTTGGGCGCTCAGTTGAATTTTCATGGGCATAACCTGTATGTGATGGAAGCCTACACCGCCATGAGTCAAGGACTGCTGCGGCATCAGTATGTGTTAGGTTCTTACCAGGGATTTCGGCAAAAAAGCTACTACCAGGATAAGCTGGCAGGAGCTTCATTAAGCGGTATTGTGCTGGACGTACGTCAGGATCAAGTGCGCATTCATCTGGATTGTGATGAACAACAGGACACTAACCAAGCACACTGGTTCAACTATTCTACCGTGTACAGTGGCGGTGGTCATACCGGTTGGTACGTCATGCCAGAAAAAGGCGATTCAGTTTCCCTCTATTTCCCCGGTAGTCGGGAAGAAGACGGCGTAGCAGGTAGTGCCGTGAGACGGGCAGATCGCAAGAGTACGCATAACCATTTTTCCAATCCGCAAATGAAAATATGGCGTACCCCGCATGGCAAGGAAATTCGGCTAGGACCGGATGAACTGGTCGTTACAGGTAAGGACGGCGCCATTTATATCAAACTGGACGATAAAGAAGGTATTCATATTGCGAGCAGCAAACAGGTGAATATTACGGCGGGAGGCAATCTCAGCCTATCTGCGGGGAAGACAATGAGCCTGTCCGCAGGTAGTCAGCTCCGTATGGATTGTAATGGCAGTCATATCGAATTAAGTGGGTCGGCAGACATGAAAGGCAGCGAAGTGAAGTCAAATTAAGGATGATTTGAAATGGAAAAGCAAACAGATGTGTTAGATCAGCAACAAGCGGCTCTTCATCAAGCTTGGTCTTTCATCCGCAAAGAATGGGCATTGAAATGTAAATCAACACAAACACAAAGATTACAGCATATAGTAGAACATTTTCGCGCCTTTTGTGAGCTGGTTCGGCAAAAACAACTCACAGGTCGTAAAGGTCATATTGGTTACATCACCTACTCTATGCTGCGCACCACATGGCTTGAACAGAAGCCCGTTTATCTTGTTGAAGCTACGGATGCCTTATGGATGCTTGATGCTGAGCCCGTTCAGTTGGAGTACGATGCAAGTTGGATTTTTCTCTATTGGACTCAATTACGTGAACAGCTTGGGGCTGAAACCTTGAAGCAGCAAGTCTCCCTTTCCGAACTTGAATTGGAACAGATCATGCTGAAAGCAGCGGGATATCTTCATACGATGATCGTTAGTCTGGTTCGTCAGGCTATGAAGCAAGCAGTCGACCTACCAGAGTTTGAGACGTTGGATCGTGAAGAAGCTTTTGAGATTCGCGTCGGAGAGTATATGGATCATAGTGTCTCCGTGTATCGGGAAGATCGGAGACCCATGGATGCAAACATAATAAAGTCTTGGCTGGAGGAAAAAGAAGAATCGGCCTACAGCTACCAAACACTGTCTCAAGTTCAACTATCGGATGGAGATTACAGCTCCTTGGATTTTCGCTATACAGTCTTTCGCCAGATCGGGATGCAACAAAGTCGATTGCATCACTGTATCCTCGTAGGCACGGTATGGCAAGAAGCTCAGCTAGATGGAACCGACTTTTCGCACAGCCTGCTTCACGGAGCCGATTTCAGTGGCTGTTCCCTGCAAGAGGCTGTACTGGACGAAGTTATAAGCAATAGCGAATATGGATCGGATGCTTGGCTGGATTGGGAACCGTTAGGATTGGATGGAGTGGATTTTACAAGAGCTAAATTACAGGGAGCTAGTTTTCAACATGCACAGCTTCAAGGAGCTGGTTTCCAAGATGCCGC
The DNA here is from genome assembly GCF_049319765.1 of Paenibacillus sp. S29. Lineage (NCBI taxonomy): Bacteria > Bacillati > Bacillota > Bacilli > Caryophanales > Paenibacillaceae > Paenibacillus > Paenibacillus sp. S29. The sequence goes on from NZ_JBMOUI010000012.1 coordinate 132,543, forward strand.
GCTGCAAAGAGCTTTATTTAACGGCGCGGATCTAACAGGTGCCTGCTTTGTAGGAGCCGATGTTACTGACGCTTCGTTTATAGGTGCATGTTTAGTAAAAGCTAATTTTACAGGAGCAAAACTACACCGGGTAATCTTTACAGATGACCAACTAAGCCAAGCCATTGGCCTTGCTGCTATAGAAGCGCCACTGGCTACACAGATAACAGATGCAGTGAGTAAAGGGGAGTGGATGTCATGAGGTATTACCGACTCATGGTGGACGAGCGCGTAAAGCATCGGGTGGAGACTGCGCCCCTAGCTCCCTTGCAGGTGGAAGATATCCTTTCGGGTCATACCATTCAGACAGAGGACACTCCCCTATTTTTAGCAGTACATACAGATCCACGAACCGTATATCCGGATTTTCTGGAGTTCCCTTTGCCGCTGGTTTCAGACTCCATGAAAGCCCTGTTGGAAAAATATATGCCGGAGCTGGAATGGAAGGCCGCTATACTTACCGATTTTCAGCAAGCCAGGCAGGATGTGTACTGGGTACTGCGTCCACCTGTGGTGGACTGTCTTTCCTCACAAACCGAGTGGTATCCCGACCATACCTTGAAGCAGCTGGTACTTAAGTACGGGAAAATCGAACCGTCTATATTTCGGATTGCCGGCTTGTTGGAAGCACATGTCTATATCAATCTCGCGGTAGCGGAAAGTCTGCTGCGTCGTCCATTTACAGGTGTTCGTGTGCAAAAAGTGGAGATGGCCACAAAGGAGGAATAATCCGTATGGAAGAAGCAAGTGTACAGCCTGGAACAGGTGCGAAAAAAAGCTATGTCGTGGCAGGTGCGATTTTAAGCTGTAGTTACGGTACACAGCCTACGCGTTTGAAGCGCCCTTTTAGCCATGGGGTGTATGTTAAAAATAAGGCACAGATGAATATTGGAGATTATGTACCTGGAGTGAACATAAAATCTTTTGGGAATTGCTCCAGTCCGCTGAATCCGGCTGTGCAAGCCAGTGAGATGGTTGATATTTATGGAGTGAAAAAGGCTCCGTGTATTCCTGTCCTTACGATGCCTTGGTTGAACGGAAAAAGCGACATGCGCATCGAAGGCCAGCCTGCTCTTACGCAGAACTGTACGCATCAATGTCTTTATTGCGGGCACATACAGATCGAAAATGACGGTCAGGAGCTGGATTAATCAGGTGCAACCTACCCCTATAAAAACAAAATGCGCTGGTGAGAGAATGGCTATCTTCTCCACCAACGCATGATATAGTTTATCTTCAAATCGTTCGCTCTGCATCAAGTACCACAAAAGGTTCGGTAAGGACAGGTGGATTCCTCAGGCAATGTAGAGTAAATTTCCTGTTCGGTAGAGTAGGCATAAGGGTTCGAAAGAACTTCAAGAAGCTGCTCCATCACACGGTAGTCTTCTCGTTCCACCGCAGCTTCTAGTGCTTCTTCTACCCGGTGGTTGCGCGGAATGATTGCAGGATTACTGCTGCGCATCAGCTGACGCGAGGAGGCTTGTGATTCCTGCTGTCTGCCCAGCCTCGCCTGCCACTGCTCGTGCCACTGGGTGAATTCCGCAGTGCTGAACAGAACCGTATCCTCCAGCTTGTTCAAAGTTAGGGCACGGAAGGTATTGGTGTAGTCGGCACGATGCTTCTGCATGATACTCAGAAGCTCCTCAATAAGAGATTCATCCTCCTGCTCTTCGTTAAAGATCCCTAGCTTTGCCCGCATTCCTGCAAGCCAATGATGGTGAAACATTTTTACAAAATCTGAAATTGCATCCTCAGCCAGTGTGACAGCCTGCTCCCTGTTGTCATGCAGCAGTGGCAAGAGCGTCTCAGCAAATCTCGCGAGATTCCACGCAGCAATATGCGGCTGATTGGCATAAGCATAGCGTCCCTGCCTGTCGATGGAACTGAACACCGTCTCAGGATCATAGGTATCCATGAAGGCGCAAGGACCATAATCAATGGTTTCTCCGCTAAGGGTCATATTGTCGGTGTTCATCACCCCGTGAATAAAACCAACCAGCTGCCATTTGGCAATCAGCTCGGCTTGACGCTTAATCACTTCCTGAAGCAGTGAAAGGTAACGGTTTTCGTCATTGGCAACTTCCGGGTAGTGTCTTTCCAAGGTATAATCAGCCAGAGCACGGAGATCTTGGGACGTGCCCCATGCTGAGACGTATTGAAAGGTGCCGACGCGAAGATGACTGCCAGCCACACGGGTCAGAATGGCTCCGGGCTGCTCGGTTTCCCGGATGATCGACTCACCCGTGGATACCACCGCCAAGCTGCGGGTGGTAGCAATATCCAGCGCATGCATCGCCTCACTGATGATGTATTCGCGAAGCATCGGACCAAGTGCCGCACGGCCGTCACCACCACGGGAGTATGGCGTTCTGCCTGAGCCCTTGAGCTGAATATCAACCCGTTTACCCAAGGGAGTGATCTGTTCGCCAAGCAGCAGAGCACGACCGTCTCCTAACATGTTAAAATGCCCGAATTGATGCCCTGCGTAAGCTTGAGCAAGAGGTGCAGCTCCTTCTGGAACCTGGTTACCGGCCAGCTCCGCTACGCCATCATTCCTTTGCAGCGCTGTACCGTTCAACCCCAGTGATGCTGCCAACGGATGATTAAGTATAATCAGCTTGGGTGAGCGGACAGGAGTTAGGTTAAGCTTTGTAAACAATGATTCCGGCAAACGAGAATAACTGTTGTCGAAGTTCCACCCTATTTGATCTGCTATTTCTTTTTTCTCCGTCATAGTGTCTCCTTTTCTGCTGCGGTATCTTAGGTTTTCCCATTTTAGTTTTTACTTCTGCCCATTTATTATCCAATTATGAAACATGGAACATGCTTTTTTATTATAATCGATTATCAAACATTAATTGTATTTGAATACCGAACGGGTCTTCAATAATACCGTAGGCTTGGCTAAACACATTATTTGATAAAGGCACAATAATTTTCACTCGATCATCCGTAATTAAGCTATTATAAAAACGTTTAATTTCTTCTAAATCAGCACTTTGAATACATAATGAAGTGTTATTACCCACTGTATATTTTTCACTGATGTTCATTGTATCTTCTGCTATCATTACTTTTGATTTTCCGATGGATAAGACAGAATGAGAAATATAATTTTTATTTTCATCCGTAAGCTGTATGGAGCTGTCACGTTGGGCCATGTCTTGATACGTAACAAGAAACAATTCCTCTGCGTTGAAATGTTTTTTGTAAAAATGTATAGCTTCTTTTGCCTTTCCGTTCATGGATAAGAAAATAGCTACTTCTAATGTTGTACTCATGGTATCAATCTCCTTTTATTTGTGTAGATATCTTATGAATTTGATCTATTCCCTTGAACTTATTATCATATAGAAAGGTATCAAAACATGACACCTTTATAAGGAGATTTAGATGAAGAAATCAGAAAGATTAAATGACATGATCAGATACTTAAACAGTCGAGAGTTTTTTAATTTAAATGACCTAATGGATAAATACCATATCTCAAAAAGTACAGCTCTACGTGATATTAGTTCATTGGAACAATTAGGTATGCCTATTTTTTCGGAACATGGCAGACATGGACGATATGGTATCCTAAAAAATAGATTGTTATCCCCCATTATTTTTACGATGGATGAAGTGTATGCTCTGTACTTTGCAATGTTGACGTTAGAAGCTTATCAATCCACCCCCTTTCACTTAAGTGTTAATCAACTGAATGAAAAGTTTGAACACTGTCTTTCTAAAATACAAATAAACCAGATTCATAAAATGAAAAAGGTTCTACAATTTGAAATATATCAGCATAATCATGTTAGTCGCTATTTAGATAAAATTCTAACAAGCATTCTTAATGAGAGTACGTGTAAAGTTAAATATGTAAAAAATAATCAGAACAAAAGTTACTATGTTCAATTTTTCAAAATTTCTGCTAAGTTTGGCCAATGGTATGCTACTGGAATAGAGTTACATACGAATAAATATAGAGTTTTCAGATGTGATCGAATCACCTTTGTAGAAGAAGAGGAGAACAATTCTCGCTTTTCTATAGATGAACTCCTTAACCGTTCATTAGAAATGTATCAAACTGAGAAGAGCATTGACTTTGAAGTAGAGATTGTAGAACAAGCCAAGGATATTTTTTATAAAGAACATTATCCTTCTATGAAAATAGAAAATGGTGATAAGACAGTCATTAAGGGATTTTATAATCCTGGAGAAGAGGAGTTTATCGCTCAGTATTTGATGAGATATGGTCATTATGTACGATCAGTGAAGCCAGAATCTTTAAAACGGATTATTAAAGATAGAGTTGAGCACCTCTTACACCACTATCAAAAATTATAAGATCATCGAAGGTTTGTTCAAAATTTTCTCTACATTTTAGCAAGGAAAAGAAGGCTCACGCTCCTTTTCCTTGCTAACGATGACATTTGAATTATGGCTTCCGTTTGGCGATAACAGCATAGGATACCGTTCTTGTGAATCCAGTTGGATTCCATGCAGTAAATACCCATCTGTCTTCGGCTGCGGAATAATTATTGAGAAGAAACCCTTGTTCATTTCCAGAGAAAGTCCATGCACCGCTAATCAGATTGTAGGCGTTACCGTTAATCGTAGTGCTTCTAAAGCTATTAGGAGAAATAGTGATCGGAGCGAAAGTGAAGCGTGCGAATCCATCTCCAAGTTGAGTTACACGAATGGCTTTTTTAAGATTCATAACCACGTGACTTCTTTTCTTTAGCTTTCTTCCCAACTTTGCTTCCGCATTTTTAATTTTCATTAAGGTTGCCTTTCTCAAAGAAATCATCTCCTTAATTGTTCTACTTATAGTTAATGATGGGGTAGATACTTTTGAATGGACAAAATCCCCGGTAAATTAGCTTGATTTTCTGGAGGTGCTGAAACAAAAAGCCCTTCCTTAAAATAAAGGAGGGCTTGATACCGCTACTTCTCATTATTTTCCGTTCCTATACCGATTTTGTTAAGCCGATATGGGTGATCATGGTGTCATACGGATCTAATTCCATGGTTTGTTTGCCATATTCCGTTTCAATCGTCGTTCTTTGAAGTTGATCGCTATTGTTAATAACAACCAATATTTTACTTTCTGGATAATAAGCACACTCTGTATATAGGTTATCTGTAATGTACTTCGTTTCATGTAACTCATTGCCTGCAAACCGAATTATGTTCAGCAGCAACCTTGTGTTTTCCCAGCTGAATTCGAAAGAAGGAAGGTAGATCCCCTTTCCTTTACCAAAGGCATGAGTAGACAATGCTATCATACCACTCGTTTCCTCCACTACCGCAGCTGACCCATCAGTAAGATAAATGCTATTCTTTGGCGTTATACTGGCTCCTTCAGGCACCAAACCATGCTCATCCCTAACCTCATAAGTCCATTTTCCATGACCTACTCTGGAGCCTGTATCCTCATCCAGTCCAAGAACATGTGCCATTCTGAAAAAGCTGTCGTGGCCTTCGACCGCAGAGGGCTGGTTGATGCCAATAAAGGTACCACCCTCATAAACCCATTTCGTCAGTAAGTCCATACACTTGTTGTCATTCCAGTGCTCCCCACCACTCCATGCTGAACCAGCAGAGCCGGCATTGATCACTACATCACAATCCTGTAGAATTCCCTGACGGATATCTTCAAAATCAATGAATTGCACTTCAATCGGCAATCCGGATAAAGCTTCATTGACATGAATCAAATCATGCATATACGTTTCATGGAAATGGCCGGACAATGTCCACGATCTCAATTTTCCCCAGCTATGCAGAATAGCTACCTTCGTCTTCATGTGATAGGGTTTGCCTTCATGATGTAGTTCTTTAATTTCTCTGAACTCATTGGCAATCTTTTCGATATAATCACAAAAATCCGGGTAAGGCTCTACAAGGTGCAAATATCCGCCCAGTCCAATCCGGTCAATAGGCTCCCGCAGCAAGGCGCGCCGGATATTAATCCAATACTTTTTGGCATCCAGCGTGGGATTTCCCCCTTCCATAAAGGTAGGAAGCCCGCCTAAACCAACTGGAAATAAGTATGGATGCAGCCGAATCTCATGCGTATTCACTTTTACACCTGAACAGAGCCTCGCCTCGTATCCTGAGAATACACATTTAATCAACCCGTCAAATCCAAACTCTTGAAAACGGTCATTGTAAGGCTCCATGCCAACCCAACTGTCATCATAAAAAACATAGGCAAGCTTGTCGTGTCTATGCACAATGTCAATTAATTTCTTGCCAAATTCGATTACAAAATCATTGATAAATGCCATCCAATCCAGCTTGCGCTGCTCAGCCGGGATATGACTGACGCGGTATTTCCCGCCATTCACAAAATCCTCGGCAGTCATCGAATACCCGTATTTCTTGGCAAACAGATCAAGCGCTCTTGAACTTACCGTAAAATCATATGAACCCCAGTCAGAGAACAGATGGCGATTGCGCTCATTACTGCCCCAGATCCAGGCGAAATTATAAAATAAGGAGGTAAACCGAACAACCGTGGTTTCCTTATGATGGAGACACCAATCTTCCATCCAATCCAGCAGATATTTTTGCGTTTCTGTATAGATGGGATCAATCTGCATCAAGTGCTCTTTGTCCCAATGATTCGTTGTGTGATTGTACATGGAAATCTCTTCCCAGATCCGGTAGGCCATAAAGCTTACCGTGTATTTATGCCAAGGAACAATTCCGGTAATGACCACATTTCCGGATTCCCTTTCATAATTCCACTGTTCTCTTGGAACTTCCTCCCCAGTCGTTCTATCAAAAACCTGCCAATAGTTAAACGCCTCTTTGGAATCATTAACTTTGAATTGTTCATCAAAAAAATCCTCCATCAAATAGATGGATACATAATCTTGTACAGCTACCTTCGGATTTGTAATTAAAAAACACTGCTGCAGCTTATCCAGATGGTGGGACGCCCACTCGTTATGATCTCTGATGATACAGATTGTCGAATATATGCCGTACCCAGCGTTAATAATCTCATCCGACAATTGCGTGCCGTCACTATCACGGATGACATCGGCACCCCACCGTTCAGCTAATTTTAGGGTCAGCGCCTCATAACCGGATTCTCCCGGTAGTGTGAAGGCCCCCGTGGCTTGTTTGGACAACTTGGTTCCCTCCTAATTCAACATATCAGACAGAAAAGCCAATGCCAGGCCTTGACCCCAGCCCTGAATCCAGTCTTTTGGAATATTCCGATACCCATCCCGATCTTTCATAACCGCTGTGCCGCCCGACACACCTAGTACCCGTCCGTCCTCGCTAATATGGTTCAAGATGCCGTCCAATGCCTTTTGCACGTATTTGGTATGCAGCGGATTGCCGTTATTGATCATGGCCGCCGCGATTCCGCAAGATGCAGACACTTCTTCGTAGGACTCCTCGTCATCCAGTACCGTCCGCCACAGGCCGTTCTCCGTTTGAACCCCCTTCAGTGCCGCCAGTTGATCCCGAAGCGAACACTCCACGTCCATGCACTGCGGATATAAATACCAGTCTTTCAAATAAATTTTAACTTGCGACATGGTATATGCTCCCCAAGCATTCGCTCTCCCCCAGAAAAATCCGGACATATGGTCTTGCTTGACATTATTGTAGCCATGGTACCAGAAACCGCTACTAGGGTCTTGCAGGTATTTGATATGCCAGTAATATTGGTTTAAGGCGTCCTGGATCATTTCCTCATCCTTTAATTTGGTTCCTACACGGAGCAGAAAAAATGCCGCCATAAACAACGTATCCGCCCATGCCTGTTCTGGAAAATCATTAGCAACGGATACCGTATGCTGCAAAACATGGTCTCCGAACCTGAGAGCATGGTTCCGAATATAATCCACCTTGCTCATCACAATATCCCAATATTTCTGGTCCCCTGTTTCTTCATACAATGTGATCAGCATATGGCCCATGGCACATGTGTTTACCGTCCAGTGCGGCAAACCCAGCTCGATATATTCATCCGCCCACTGCTTAAGCATATTCAAATAGTCTTTATTACCTGTTTTTGTATAAGCCGTGGATACACCATAATAAGCCACACCGCAAGGCCAGTCCCACGTCAAATCCATCGCCATTGTTTTTCTGACGACTTTGTCGATAACTTTTAATATCTCTTCCTTGTCACAATTCAATTGAAGCATCTTTATTCCCCTCTCCTAGCGCACACGCCCCCAAAGGCGCTTGAGAGCTGTTTGTCGCCGTTTTGAAAACGCTTTACTTACTCCATTGTACGCAGTAAAATAGTCTCCATCTAAGCATATTCGCAACAAAACTGCGCAATTCTAATCATTTATGTGAGGATTTTGCAAAAATCCAATAAGCGACTTCCAATAAACAATATATAGATCGAAATGGTCTAGTTCGTCTATATATTGCACCTTGGAGCGATTGGAATCGAATTTTACAAAATCCTGATGTATATCTGCTGGTTAAAATCAAAGTCATGGGGGTATTGAATATGCCCAGAAAAAAGAAGCCCGTTATAGAATATCGGCACTACAGCTTGCCTATAAATTTCCCTGTCTTGCTATTAAGCGGTGAGCGTTGGAAGATTTCAGATATTAAAAGTGAGCATCTCCATTTCCATAACCATTTGGAGATTGGTATATGCTATTCAGATAGCGGCATCATGGAGATCAAAGGAGAATCTGTACCCTTCAAAGCGGGCGATGTGACCTTCATTCCCAGGTATCTTCCTCATACCACGTATAGTTCGCCAAATACAGCCAGTCTTTGGTCTTATATCTTTTTTTCGCCAGAGGACCTCTTTCAACATTCATTTAAAAGTGCTTACAGCAACTTCGAGCCGAATTTGTGGGTGGTGAAGGGAATGAACTGTATATTGAATAAGGAGCAACATCCCAAGGTTTATACACTTGCGACTTCAATCGTAGAGGAATTAAAACAACAGAATCCTTACTATCAGGAAAGTGCCTACGGCTTATTGCTATCCCTTTACATAGAACTCCTTAGAATTCATTCCAGGAATGAACTGTTGGCAGATCAAGAAACAGAGCATAGCCTGAAAAGCGATTTTGTCATTTCTCCAGTTCTGGAGTACATCACTAAAAACTATATGAATCCCATTACCATGGATTTTTTGGCCGATCTGTGCCATTTAAGTACAACTCATTTCCGAAGAAAATTCCATGAAATTATGGGGACGTCGCCTCTCGATTTCCTAAACAGCACCCGAATCGAAGAGGCTTGCAAGCAGTTAAAAAGCACGGAGGATTCTATTCTTTCGATCTCCGAACAAGTCGGTTTTCATTCCATTTCCAGCTTCAACCGTTGCTTCTCCAGGCTTATGGGAAAGCCGCCAAAAGAATGGCGTAAAGGGGCACAATCCGAAGCGCAATCTGCGAAAGCGTCTATACTGGAGTTTACGGGGTGGGTTTAGCATAACAGCAGAAATAAACTCGATAAAACGAATTCAATATTCTGGATATCAAACTAGCCATTTTCTGCTTTATATGATTAATCACATTTTGCAATGTATCTAGAAAAGCATAAAATTCAAATCTTTTAACAACTCCATTCCAGCAAGCCCCGTTGTATAGCCATCTTTGACCTTGAAAATTAATTTATGTAATAGCCAAGTGCCTAAAAATAAACGTAATGATGAAATCGGTGAATCTCACAATATGACAACAGATGTTATATTATACTTTGGTTGAAGTTAAGCAAAGGAGATGCTTATAATGAATCAAGAACCAAATCAGCAATTAGGTGAGATTATTGAACAGTTCATACATTCATTTATAGCAGAAAATAATAACATTCGATCTCAAAAAGTAATCAACATTGCAGATGAGGATACGATAGCTCATTTAAAGGAAATTGGTTTTCCCAAAAAAGGAAGACCAGTAAAAGAGGTAGTCGATGAAATGAGGAAAAACGTCTATCCTCACCAAACCTTCATGCAACACCCTCGCTTTTTCGCATTGGTTCCTGGTCCAATGTCTCTTTACTCGTGGTTAGGAGATATCATGACCAGCGCCTATAATACCCATGCCGGAAGCTGGATGCTGAGTTCGAGCGCAAGCCTTTTAGAGGGGGAAGTGATCCGGTGGATGTGTGACCAGGCAGGATATCCCGATACTGCTGGGGGCTTATTTCTGTCGGGCGGATCTCTATCGAATTTGACCGCTTTAGCAGCTGCACGCAATGCAAAGTTATCCGAGCAGGAATATGCCATTGGAACTGCTTATGTTTCAGATCAAACTCATTCATCGGTCGCCAAAGGGTTACGCATCCTCGGATTCCGCAGTAATCAAATCAGGAAGGTTCCAAGTGATACAAATTTTCGTATGGATGTTTCAGCCTTAGAAAAAAAATTAATGGATGATCAAGCGGCTGGGATGAAGCCTTTTGCAATCATTGCCACGGCAGGCACAACCAATACGGGAAGCATTGACCCATTAAACGAAATTGCTGACCTATGTGAAAAACATAATATTTGGTTACACGTGGATGGAGCTTACGGTGCGTCGATTTTGGCTTCTTCGAAATATAAGTCTCTTTTGAGCGGGATATCGCGTTCAGATAGTATCACCTGGGATGCACACAAATGGCTAATGCAGACCTATTCCTGTAGTGTGGTTTTAGCCAAAGAAAAGCAGCACCTCGAAAATTGCTTCAGCACCCATCCAGAGTATTTGAAAGATGCCGAGACTGATGAAGAACATATGAATTATTGGGATCTGGGTCCTGAGTTAACCCGGCCTGCTCGAAGTTTGAAACTATGGGTGACACTGCAAGCTTTAGGAACGAATGCTGTCAGTGAAGTTATAGAGCATGGAGTTCAACTCGCAGAATGGGCTGAAGATGAAATCAAAAAACATAATCATTGGGAGATTGTATGCCCCGCACAGTTAGCGATTGTTAATTTTCGATATGCGCCAACTGGATTATCTGAGCAAGAATTAGATTCACTCAATAAAAGGATCTCCCAAGAAATGGTGGCGAATGGATATGCCGCTGTGCTTACGACACAACTCAATGGAAAAACTGTTCTCAGAATCTGTGCAATTCACCCAGACACTACGGAACATGAGATAAGAAATACAATTCAGCTTTTATCGAATATAGCAAGATCATTAAATGAGAAAAAAGTTTTTTTATGATGTTCAATTGTGAAAATGAAGTGCTACACTTTCTGTAAATAAGTGAAAATGCTCAGCATCACACAAATAAGAGGGGCACGCCGCCCCTCTTTACTGTTTTCCTGTACATCTTCCAAACTATTTGCCATTGTGCAATACAGTAACAATGAACAGCACTCAACCCTAAAACGACGTGCCCCCATCAATGGAAGTTGTTTATTTTCATAACGTACTACGCCGTAGTTCATAAAAATACTGCACACTGGGATGCTTTAACTTCATCTTCTCGGTCATGTTTAAAATTCGCTTTTTTCCTACTCGTCTGTCCACTAAAGCTAGAATATTCAATAAGATATCATTACTCTCTAAGCTGTCCTCTATAGAAGTAGTTAAAAACTTATTAGCTACAACATTAAAATTAGACTTGCTTAATGAGGCCTGTGCTGACAAAAGCTCCTTTGCATGCTCTGATATTTTTCTACCTCTTGCAATTACTTGTAGACGATTCTCCGGAACATTCCCATTAGTATCTTTTCTGACCGCTTCAATTTCTTCATTGCTGATAGGAACTTGGATATCTGGATCATTCTTGATTTCCAACTCCGTCTGATACCATTTGATTGGACTAGTGATATCATTCATATTGAGTATGTTCTTCTTATCTACAGTTATATAACAAATTCCAGATTTATCAGGCAAATAACGGTAACTGGTCGCTCGGTATTCGACCCTTCCGTCTAACGCAGGAGAGAGGAAGCTCTCCAGTTGTTGCTTCAATTTACTCCAGGACATATATCCTCCTATGTTTTCAATGCCTACTAACAGCCCGTCCCCCAACTTGGCAATTTAATTTCCACGTTCTTCTACCTCATCATGCTCCTTGCTTCCAAACTCATCAAGCAATGTACGCACTTCACTTGTTGATTTGGCGTTCATTAAGCTGTTTCTGAGTTCACTTGCCCCTCGGAATCCACGGACATATATTTTGAAGAAGCGGGCGAGAGGGCTGAACGAACGTGGCTCCTGCGCCGAATAATGATCATGGAGATCTAGATGAAGCCGCAGCAGTTCAAGCAATTCCTCACTGCTGTGTTCCTTCGGCTCCTTCTCAAACGCAAATGGATTCTGGAAAATACCACGCCCAATCATAATGCCATCCACTCCATATTGCTTAGCGAGCTTCAAGCCGGTCTGACGGTCCGGAATATCTCCGTTAATGGTCAGCAGTGTATCTGGTGCCACCTCATCACGAAGTTTCTTAATCTCCGGAATCAGTTCCCAGTGAGCGTCTACTTTGCTCATTTCCTCTCTTGTCCGCAGATGAATGGACAAATTCACAATGTCTTGTTTCAAAATATGGGTCAACCAGTCGCGCCATTCGTCTACGGTAGTGAAACCGAGCCTTGTTTTTACACTCACGGGCAGTCCCCCGGCTTTGGTGGCCTGAATGATATCCGCTGCGATTTCGGGACGGCAGATCAGGCCGCTTCCCTTCCCATTCTCGGCCACATTCGCTACGGGACAACCCATATTAATATCGATGCCTTTGAAGCCTTCTTTCGCCACACCGATGCTCATTTCACGGAAATATTCCGGCTTATCTCCCCAGATATGGGCCACCATGGGCTGTTCATCCTCTGTAAAAGTCAAACGCCCGCGTACACTTTTGTTCCCCTCCGGGTGACAATAACTCTCTGTATTCGCAAACTCCGTAAAAAACACATCCGGTCTGGCTGCTTCACTTACGACATGGCGAAACACAACATCCGTCACATCTTCCATCGGTGCCAGTATAAAAAAAGGTCGTGGCAAATCACGCCAAAAATTATTCGTCATATCAAAAACTCCTCTATAAATACCAGGACAAATCTTTGGTCCCAAAATGGTAAAGCTAACCTGTTCATGTCCTTGCTTCTTCTTCACATATAACATGTTTAAGCAACATAGTTCAAACGGCAGTATATGTTAAGCATAGACATCTAAATGAGTATATCATACCCAAGAGAGGAGCAGACTCCCCAAAAGACTCGCAAAAAAAGGAAGAGCGCCGCCCCTCCTTGCCATCTTCTATAACGTACTGCACCGCAGTTCATAGAAATACTGCACGGCATAACTTCCCCCCAGCTTACGCCGTTCCCAAGCGAATGGCTTAAAAAAAGAGCCGAGGAATACTATCCTTGACCCTTTTCGTCAATTTCTACACATAAATACCCAAGATTTTCAGCTGTTCATTGATTTTCGCTTCAAGTTCATCGATTTCTTGTTTATCTTGCTCTAATAGCTTATTTACTTCATCAAGGTCAATAACTTGTTCTTCTTCAAACGTATCCACGTAGCGAGGAATATTTAAGTTAAACTCATTTGCTTTGATTTCTTCAAGTGGTGCCACGTGAGCATATTTATCAACATCTACACGATTTCGGTACGTTTCGATAATCTTATTGATGTTTTTATCAGTAAGTTTGTTTTGATTTTTACCTTTTTCAAACGCCAATACACCTCAACTATTAGTCTTTTCTGACCAATAGTGAACAGCACTCCACATGCACCGTATGCGGAAACATATCTACGGGTTGCACTTCCACTGTACTATACCCGCCATCCTCCAATATCCTTAAATCCCGCGCCAGTGTGCTTGGATTACAGGATACATACACCACGCGCTCTGGTTTCATCTCCAGAATGGTGTCGAGCAGGCGTGGATCACAGCCCTTACGGGGCGGATCGACGACGATAACGTCGGCGGTGATGCCTTGCTCTTTCCATGCAGGAATGACGTCCTCAGACGCGCCTACCTCAAATTTCACATTGCGCATTTCGTTCAACAGCGCATTACTCCGTGCATCGTCGATGGCTTCTTTGACGATCTCGACCCCATACACTTGGTCCGCATGCTGAGCGAGGAACAAAGAAATTGTGCCGATGCCGCAATACGCATCAATAACCGTTTCTTTGCCCGTGAGCCCGGCGTATTCGACGGTTTTGCTATACAGCACTTCCGTTTGTACGGGATTCACCTGATAAAAGGATCGTGCGGAAATCGCAAACTGGACGTTTCCAATGTAGTCGTAGATCACGTCACGACCCCACAGTACACGAGTCTCGTCGCCAAAAATAACGTTCGTTCGCTTCGTATTCACGTTCTGGCATATGCTTGCCACGTGTGGGATATGCTCACGGATACTGCCGATCCACGCATCTGCATGCGGAATATCTCGCCCATTCGTCACGAGCACCAGCATCATTTCACCCGTGCGAAAAGCAGTCTTTACAACGACATGGCGCAGCAGCCCGCGTCCGGTTTCTTCATTATATGCACTGATGCCCAGCATTCGGCCAATCTCTTTCACACGTGCGACAACTTCGTCATTACGCTCATCCTGAATGAGACAGGTGTTCATATCCACAATTCGATGGCTGCCACGTGCATAAAAACCGCCGACAAGCCCACCCTCGGTGACACCAATCGGCACCTGGGCTTTGTTGCGGTATCGCCAAGGCTCACTCATACCGAGTGTAGGATGCACGAGTACGCCATGTACACGCGACATGCTGTCGGCATTTCCATCCGCATTCATGGCCGAATCAGAAGTCGTGACTGTATCGGCCTCACCATCTGTATCCGCAGAAGCAGCCAAAACCTGTGCAGTATGCTCACTGGGCTCTGTAGCCACACTCAGCTTCCCGATACGCTCCAACACGTCCACGACATGCTGGCGTTTCCAGCTGAGCTGCGCTTCGTAGCTCATATGCTGGATCTGGCAGCCACCGCATTGATCGTAGATGGCGCACGGAGCTGCAATCCGGTCAGGGCTAGCCTGCGCGATATCCAGCAGCTTGGCATAGCCATACTGCTTTTTCGTTTTTAACACCTTTACTCGAACCTTTTCACCCGGTAACGCACCTGGAACGAACAGCGTAAAACCCTCGACACGTCCTACACCCTCGCCATCGTGGTTCATGCCGATGATGTCTATCACGGCCTCATCATTCTTTTGCACAGGCAGATCGGTACGCTCTGCACTAGACCGGTTACGATTGGAAGCATCCTGACTTCGTCCACCATTGGAAGAACGACGAGTATCTCGTCCATTTTCCCTTTTCTTCTGAACCACTTCATTCATATTTCCATTTTTATGTTTGATTTCGGCTTGAAGCAGCCCATTTCCAGCTCTAACTTGAGACTGTTCCGGTTCTCTCTCTCTTGTCGCCTTCATAGTCTTTTTGTGCTGATTTCCTTGAACAGGAGTTGCTGTTGCTGCATTCCGGCGGCTTTTTCCACGTCCGCTACGGTTATTCGTCATGATTGTCACTTCTTTCTGATCTTCTTTTTATGCAATATTTTCTTTCGGACGTCTAATTTGAACGGTTATCTAAACATACAAATATCAACTCGAAAATGCCGTTACTCCCCACGGAGAACGGCAAGAACCAATATGTTCACAAAAACAACTACCTACTCTGCATTCCATATACTATATTGCGTTGCCTCCCGGAAGCAGAAGTATTTCCTCACCGGAAAACATTCAAATGATGCGGTAAATTCCGAAAAGTCGCTGGCAAAGTGCCCCCCAGTTCGCCATCCAGATTAAGCTGGACATAGCCGGGTGAGGTCACTTCCATGTAATCTGTTTTGAAATAAACAATCTTCTTGTCCTGCAAATGCTCACCACGCAGCGCAAGGGTTACCAATCGGATCATTTCCGCCAGATTGCATTTCCGTACAGCGATGACGTCGAGCAGTCCATCATCTATTGTCGCCCCAGGAGCAAGCTTTTCAAACCCGCCCACCGAATTCGTATTCGCAATCAGGAAGAGCATAAACTCGTCGTGAATCACTTCCTGACCCGATGCCTTGATGATCAGCTCCTGTGGAGCAAGGCTGACCATCTTCTCCATACCTTTAAAATAATATGCCAACTGGCCAATCATCGTTTTTAGCTTGCTCGGAACTTCATACGTAAGCTCGGTTAAAGTCCCCCCGCCTGCAATGTTGATAAAGTAGCGGTCGTTCGCTTTTCCGATATCCAGCGGCTTCGGATTTTGACGAATCACGAGGTCGCAATAATCCTCCCAGTGCTTGGGGATGCCCAGTGCCCTGGCGAAATCATTCGTCGTCCCCAGAGGAAACACACCTAGGGGCGGGCGGTTTTCTCTTTCAGCCATCCCGTTAATGACCTCATACAATGTACCGTCGCCACCAGCGGCGATAATCATGTCATACCCACGCTCAATGGCCTCTATTGCGGCACGCGTTGCGTCCCCTTCACCCGTAGTTGCATGGCAAGAGGCTTCAATACCCCCTTCATCTAGGCGCTGCAAAACATCCGCAAGACGACGCTTCATTTCCTCACGCCCAGAGGTCGGATTATAGATTAATCTAGCTCTTTTCATTCCGTTACGCCACCCGTATATTTAATGATATTTATATTCACATAGCAGTTCATCACATTCAGTCTGTACAAAATATCATCATACTGGAAAAAGACCTCTTTTACAATAAAAGAAGCCAGACTTTGCCCAAATAAGGAAATTTAAGGCTAAGATGACGCTATAGCCGAACCAGACTACCTATGACTTGACCTTGCTTGCTTCTGCACACTTTGCAATAATTCACGAATTTGTCTATCCATCCAGCTTGTGAGCAAAGGATGCGGTAATAAAGGGTCTCCTGAATAACGGTATTCGAGTCCCTGCAAGCGTTTAGGAATCATACGACTTGTAAAATATCCCGAACTCAAAAATAGCGGTGCCACAATAACATCATGACCCCGCTCCTGATTCCAATACGCTGCCTTGTCGTACACACTCTCGGGGTTTAGCAAAGCGTGGTCCGTGATGATACCGCTCACGCTTTGCACCGTACGGGCCAACGAAGAAATCCCCTGCTCCCAGCGCTGAAAAAAGCCGTTGTGCACACTGCCGTGACCTACGAGTAAAATAACCTCTCTCGCAGGGTCGGCTGATAGCGGGCGAACCTTGTCCCATACCATGCGGGCAACATCTTCTCCGTCATCCAACGGACTGCCAAAATGCACTTGCGCCTTCAGTCGAAACGGCTCCAAATCTGTTTCTTTGTCCGGCGCATCTTTGACACCCAGCGCATAGCTAATCTCATCTACATGCGTACTGCCTGATGACACAAACAAAGGTATAACCAATATATCTGTTACACCCAAGGCTTCCAGACGGTCAATACCATTTTGAATCAATCTTCCTTTAACCGTTTCCAAAAATGAAACCTCTATCGGCATTTCTTCCGACAAATGAAGCTTCGCAACTGCCTGATCCACCTGTTCCACCCAATATGGCTCCCTAGAGCCATGGCTGATTACCAGTATCCCAGGGCTCCGCATTAGCGTCCCAGACGTTCCAGAGTCATTTTGTACCCGTCATTACCATAGTTCAAACAACGTTTAACACGTGAAATGGTAGCTGTACTGGCCCCCGTCTCTGCTTCAATCTGATTATATGTGCTGCCTTTGCCTAGCATACGGGCAACCTCTAGACGTTGGGAGAGGGATTGAATTTCATTAATCGTGCACAGATCATCAAAAAATACATAGCACTCTTCCAAATTTTTAAGAGTTAAAATAGCTTCGAACAATTGATCAATACTTTTATCATTAAGCTTTTTAAGCTGCATGGATTATCATCTCCCAAGGTTACGATCTCTCCTCATTGTACCCGAGGAATAGTCGGTTTTTCAAGCATTAACGGTTTCACGCATTACAGAACAACATTATGACCATAGAAACGTACCGTACGAATGCCCAATTCCGCTTTTATACCTGATTTCGGGACACGCGCCTAAACCCACTGTGCGTTTGTAACATACAGTAGAGTATCAACCTGCAAAGGAATGTGATCTCATGCCTGGACACTACTATCATCGGAGGCCGCTACAGCGTTCCCTTTCCGATCCGTATAGTTCATCTCCTTATCCCGGACTCGATCCATACAACGAGGTTCCGCAAGCCGGTTCTTCCGGGCTGGTTCCTTACGAGGCGCCAGCGAGTATTACGGATTCTGCCGTGGTCACACCAGACCCGGTTCCAGCCAAAGGAGGACTGCTTGGGGGTCTTGGCACCCTCGGTAATCTCAACGAAATCAAAGGCTTCATTGACCGTATGGGTGGCATTGATGGAATTGTTGCTACGGTCGGCAAGGTGCAAAAGGTTATGTCTAGTGTGCAGCAATTTGCTCCAATGGCGAAGCTGATTATGGGCTCGCTCCCAGCATTTGGCAAATCCGGGAGCAAAAATTCTGCCACAGATATCACCGAGGAATTGGATGAATACACACCACCACGCCCACGCCGGAAAAAGACGCAGCGCAAAAGCACCACTACCCCGCGCAGACGTCCGCGCAAGCGCAAAAGAAAGTAGACTATACTATTTGAACCAGCCACGGCGCATAAACCAGACCACCATTGCAACACTCAACAAAAACATGAAGAACAGTACACCAAAATATCCATATTTCCAGGTCAACTCGGGCATATTCGAAAAATTCATACCATAAATTCCTGCAATCAGCGTCAAGGGCATAAAGACGGTCGTAATTACGGTCAGCGTCTTCATAATTGAATTCATGCGATTGGAATTGAGCGATATATAACTGTCCCTCAGGTCGGCTGTCATCTCGCGGTCGGCCTCCAGCATGTCTGTCAGCTTCAATAAATGATCATATATATCGGTAAAATAAGCCATATGATCTCCTTGGCCCTGCACATGCTGCGAATTCAAAACTCGGTACATCAGATCACGCATGGGTACGATGGTACGGCGTAGCTTGAGCAGCCTGCCACGCAGGTCAAACACCTGCTTCATTAATTCCTCTACGGATTCGCGACCGCCCAAGCCCTCCAGCTCGGCCAATTCATCCTCAATCATAAAAAGGCTCGGAAAATAGTTATCTACCAGCTTGTCCATCACCGTGTAGGCTGCAGACAGCGGCCCTCGCGACCATATTTTACGTTCATTCGCATGCTGGACAATCCGCTCCCAGGCTTGATCCAGCTCCTCTAACTCATGATGGTGATATGTAACCAAAAAACGACTGCTAATAAACATATCCACTTCTTCCGCAGCTAACGTATCTACATCAAGCGCATGCACGACCAGAAACTGCACATCCTCGTAATAATCCAATTTGGGACGTTGCAGAACATGCATACAATCCTCCACAGCCAATGGGTGAAAATGAAAATAACTCGTCAGCAGTTCTGTCTCGCGATCTGTAGGCTCGCTAAAATCTACCCACATCCATATGTAATCCTCCATGACGATCTGATCCAATGGTTTTCCCACTGTTACCTGATGATCATGACCTATAGTCAATGTACGTATCATCGTACGTCCCCCTCGCTTACACTTCGCGTCTGTTATGTTATTTATATTTTATATAAGCCAATTAACATTATACCAATCTCAAGTCCTGTATTCCTTTTAATAAAGAAAAGGATATCTCCGGGCCAACATGCCTCCCAAGATATCCTTATAAAATAATCAATTCATTATAAATTAAATCTTTTTTACAAATCCTGTGCTTGTCGCTTCATATCCTAATCGGCGATAAAAATGATGAGCATCCTGTCGCTCACTTCGATTACCACTGTTCAAAGCAATGGCAACCAACCCGTTCTCTTTAGCCCAAGCTTCCGCTTCCTCATTTAACGCCTTGCCGATGCCTTTATTACGATGTTTTGAATCCATCACAAAAACGACGATACGCGCGTAATTTTCATTTCTTTCATAAAAGATATCAGCATGTAGTCCAACCATCCCAACGACTTCCCCTCCATCTTCAGCCACCAGAGTATGGTAGTTAGGGTCAGAAGCGATACGATCATATCTCATCTTCATATCTTCTACAGTCGTAGGATAACCAAGCTCCTCCATTAGATAAGCCAAAGCCGGAATATCCTCATGATGAGCAGTCCTTATCTTCAAAAGCAAGCCCTCCACTTATGAAAATAAACATCAAAAATGAAAAATCACTCGCGCCCTCTTCCCCTGCACCCACTCATTCAAAAGTGAGGCCGGCTCTTTGCACGAAAAGGGACTACTCAGCGAGCAGTAGCGTAGCGGTCCATTTGAATCTGTAGAAGCGGCAGCGTTCGCCTTTGCCTCTGAATTTTCACCTTATAAGGTCCTATACAATCCAAAAATTGAGGGGCAACAGCGATCGAAAGATCAAATGGAACGCGGAGCGGTCTCACACTACGTCCTCACCTGCACTCACGGCAAACCTTGCCCACTTACAATACTTTTTCTAAGAAACTAATAGTCCGCTCGTTTTTCGGATTACCAAATACCTCTTGTGGCGTTCCTTCTTCTACGATGTAGCCACCGTCCATAAACACAACACGGTCGCTTACTTCGCGTGCAAAACCCATCTCATGCGTTACGATCATCATCGTCATGCCTTCACGCGCCAGATCTTTCATTACGCCCAGCACTTCGCCTACCATTTCAGGATCGAGCGCCGAGGTAGGCTCGTCGAACAGCATAATGTCTGGGTTCATTGCCAGCGCACGTGCAATCGCCACACGCTGCTTCTGACCGCCGGAAAGCTGTCCTGGCAGTGCATCTGCCTTATCGGCCAAACCTACACGATCCAGCAGCTTCATAGCCGTTTCCCGGGCCTCTGCCTTGGACTGTTTCCCCAGTTCAGTCGGCGCGAACATAATGTTCTTGAGCACGGTCATATGTGGAAACAGATTAAAGTGTTGAAATACCATACCTATATTTTCACGGACTTTGTTAATGTCCACGTTTTTGTCACTTAAGTTGTAGTCATCGACAATGACCTCACCTGCGGTAATTTCTTCAAGCATGTTCATACAACGCAAAAACGTACTTTTCCCCGAACCAGAGGGGCCAATGACACACACAACCTCGCCTTCACGTACTTGCATGTCGATGCCCTTTAGTACTTGATTACTACCATAGCTTTTTTTTAGGTTTTTAACGATAATTTTACCCACGGCGAACTCTCCCTTCAAGACGGTTGGAAATTTTGGTCAGGACTGTAATGACGATAAGATACATCACCGCTACTACCAGCCAAATATCAAAGGATTGGAATGTCCGCGCAATAATGATCTTACCCGATTGGGTCAACTCGACCAGACCGATAACAGACAAAATGGACGTATCCTTCAACGTAATAACCAACTGATTGATAAACGACGGGATCATGATTTTCACAGCTTGTGGCAAAATGATTTTAAGCATAGCCGTCCGATAGGGTAGACCAAGCGAACGAGCTGCTTCCATTTGTCCAGGATCAATGGACTGAATACCACCACGGATAATCTCAGTTACATACGCACCCGCATTCAGGGATAATGTCAGTACAGCCGCGACAAAAAGCGGCATTTTGAAATCCAGTGCCTGTGGAATACCAAAGTAAATAAAGAAAGCAAGCACGATCAGCGGAATACCGCGGAATATATCGACGAATACAGTTGCAATACCACGGAACACCTTGTTATGGCTTACTTTCATAAAGCCAAACACCAACCCTAGGATAAAGGCTACGAGTAAAGATACAAGTGTGTACAGCAACGTATTTCCCATGCCCTTAATCAGCGAAGGCAGCGAAGCGGAAATCAGTCCCCAGCGGCTGGTCTCTACAGGCGCCACACCTTTGCCCGATTCGCCAAGGTATTTAGCCAAAATTTTATCGTATTCCCCGCTATTGCGCAGATTAACAAGCCCTGCATTAAATTTCTCCAGCAACTCCTGGTTCTTGCCTTGGTTAACAGCAAACCCGTAAGAAGCACCTTTTTCCTTATCTGTTACCAGCTTAAGGCCGTTATTCTGGTTTACACCATATGCCAGTACCGGATAGTCATCAAAGCAGGCAACCGAATTACCTGTTTTGACTTCATCATACATTTGAGAAGAATCATCGAAAGGTACTGTAGTAAAGCCGTATTTGGCCTTAATGGATTCTGCGAATGTGTAACCTTCCGTTCCTGTTTTGACCGCAACACGCTGTCCTTTCAAGTCCTCATAGCGTTTAACCGTATCATTATCCTTGCGGACCGCCATGACGACGCCTGAATCAAAATAAGGCTCGGAAAAATCAAATTTCCGCTTGCGTTCATCGGTAATACTCATCCCGGCAATGACACCATCCACTTGATTCGTTTCAAGGGCCTGCACTGCCGCGTTAAAGCCAAGAGGCTTAATCGTATATTCAAAATTCTGATCCTTGGCAATGGCTGCCAGCAAATCCATGTCGATTCCAACAAATTTACCATCTACATCTTCAAACTCAAAAGGCGCGAACGTTGTATCCGTGCCGATATCATACTTTGTTTTATTTTCTGCATGTGCCACTACACCGAAATTACCGGACAGGGCAACCACAAAAAACAAACAAATCATGAGTGCTATTAGTTTTCTAGATTTTTGCATAATTTCCTCCAGTCAGTTGAACGGTTCAAAGTTTTCTGTTTATTCTACAGGAGTTATTAAAAATTGACTACTTTGATGTCAGGTATTTTTGAAAAACGTTTCATGGAACTATCTGGATGTGTAAACTTTGAAGAAGCCTTTTTGCCCTAGAATGCCAATAAGCCCCTGCCGCAAAAAGCGGACGGAAGCTTATTGTGTATTCTATAGTGTGTACCTATTTTTCAAGAAATAATAATGAACTAGAAAAGAATTTTGAAAATCAATCCAGATAACAGCGCAGCAATCGGTATCGTTATAACCCAAGTAATAATAATTCGACCGGCCAGCGACCAACGCACAGCGGAAAAACGCTTCGCAGAACCCACACCCAAAATAGCCGAAGTAATGGCATGAGTGGTACTTACGGGCAAATGAAGCAATGTAGCTGTGAAAATAACAGAGGCTCCCGAAATGTCGGCTGCGAATCCGTTAATTGGCTCGATTTTAAAAATCTTGGTTCCCATCGTCTTGATGATTTTCCAGCCCCCGATAGACGTACCCAGCGCCATGGCTGTTGCGGCTGAAATTTTCACCCACATGGGTACTTCCAAATGGTCCTGATACCCCGCCGAAACGAGTGCGAATGTAATAATCCCCATCGCCTTTTGAGCATCATTCGTACCATGCGTGAACGACTGAAGCGCTGCCGTAATGACCTGCATTGTACGAAACCCTTTGTTTACCGTATGCGGACTACGACGAGCGAAGATGTATTTTAAAATTATCATCACGATGTAACCGACAACAAAAGCAATCAACGGGGAGAAAATAAGTCCTTCGACAATCCCGATGAAGCCGCTCCAGTTTAATTTATCCGATCCCGCACCTACATACACCGCTCCAGCCAATGCACCAATTAGTGCATGAGAAGAGGATGAAGGAATACCGAACCACCAGGTTAAGAGGTTCCAGATAATCGCAGCGATCAGCGTCGCAATGACGATATCAATTCCATTCGTAAGCTTGGTTGGATCAGCGACACTTCCACCAATGGTCTTCGCAACGCCTGTAAACAATATTGCCCCGAGAAAGTTCATGACCGCAGCCATAATAATCGCACGTCGCGGGGTCAATGCACGGGTCGATACCGAAGTTGCAATCGCGTTCGCCGTATCATGAAAACCATTAATAAAATCAAATGCCAGAGCAAGAAAAATAACAATACCCAATACCAGTAAACTTGTATCCATGTAAAAGGACTCCCTTACGAGTTACGCATAATGATGGATTCCAGCATATTTGCAACATCCTCGCATGAATCCGTTGTCGTTTCAAGGCGTTCGTACAATTCTTTGCGTTTAATCAGTTCAATAGGGTCAGTTACAGTTGCAAACAGGTTTTTGATGCAAATACGCAATAATTCATCCCCCTGATTTTCCAAATCATTCAGGCGAATAGTGTATTCACGAATGGCCAGCAATTTTTTCTGTGAAAGCAAATGTACAGCTTTCTGAATTTCGTAAGCTGA
The DNA here is from genome assembly GCF_049319765.1 of Paenibacillus sp. S29. Lineage (NCBI taxonomy): Bacteria > Bacillati > Bacillota > Bacilli > Caryophanales > Paenibacillaceae > Paenibacillus > Paenibacillus sp. S29. The sequence goes on from NZ_JBMOUI010000012.1 coordinate 156,647, forward strand.
TTGACGCAGAATATCAGCGAACTGCACAATATACTCGTCCGGCTCCGTAATGTTGTACATATAAAAACGAGAAGCCGTCGCTTCAAGACCGTCCAACACATCATCCATGGTTGTTGTCAGTTCCATGATGTCGTCGCGTTCCAACGGCGTAATGAAGGTCTTGTTCAGCTCAGTAATAATCGTGTGTGTGTAATCATCACACTTATTTTCATACTTCTTCATTTCATTTGTAAACAAAGTCACATCCTGAAGATTTGAAGTATGTTGGGCAAAATAATCGGCTGCTTGCACGATCGTATCTGCCATATTTTCCAACGTCTCGAAGAATATATCCTTTTTCTTCAATCTCATAACGATTACCCCTTTACGAAAATATCCGCAACCTGTTTCGACTGCAATAGACAACCTTTGCTATCTTATCACACTCATCAATGTTTTTGTAATGTTTGTAAAAGCAAATTTCATGACATACGTATACAGTGCCCGACATGGAAGGTCATTATCCGACAATTTCTTCCTAAAAAGGTGTATTTCGTTTTCTAATTTGCTGCTATGGTTACATGTTCCTTTAGTGAAGTATCTGCAGGTACCACATGTATATAGGATGTACCTGGCGTTAACGGGATTTCAACCCCATTTTTCATAAAACGAATCGCATCGCCTGGTGTATGCTGCCACTCAGCCTGTATTAACTGTCCTTGTTGAAACACCATGGCCTCTCCACTGCCGTCCAGCTCAACACCTAATCTGCCCACATCATCCAACGTTCGATGTCTAGCGCTCATTACAATAACATTGGCTGCTGAGAGCTGTTGGTTATTATTTTGATCCACATGTGACTTTTCGTTCACAAAACGCTTATATTGTTGATTCGCTGGATCATAGGTATAAGATACTCGATAGCTTTTAAGCAAAAACCGAATTTGCAAAGATGCTGCTGTCTCGTCCACCATAACTGGGGTTTCACCGGATTTAAGGTAAGAATATACTGGAACGTCCGTATGCTTGGCATACCCTTTACTATCGCTTCCTTTGCGCAGTCTGTTCACGTCTGTGTATAAATTATGTGGAGGACGACGATCTTTGCTTCGCCAGAAGTAAGCCCCTCCATTTGAAATCTCATCCAGATGTTCCTTCCGTTGCTGCTGTAAAATCGCATAGGCATCTGTGCTTCCCCCTGCGTGTATCGGCAACGCACCATAGGTTTCGCCCAGCTCAATCAAATACGGTCGAATGCTACGGACCGGTCCGATCTTTACATCTCCACCATGACTTTGGAAAAAAGCGACCAGACGGGTAATCCCGCCTTCTGCAAGAACTTCATATACCATGTCTGCCTGGCTAAGTCCTGCCTGAGGACGTGCAGCCGGAGCATTGTTAATCATGACAGCGAGCGGCCGCTCCAAAACAGGCTGCTCCACCGGAAGACCGGTAAGCGGAGCTGTAAATGCCGGAATAGACTGCTCCTTCGGCGGTTCAAGTGCCTCCTTCTCTGTTTCTTGCTTGGTCGGTTGGGGAACGGATTCAGATTCACCCGTATTGGACATAGCAGTACAAGACATCAGCGTCATGCATAACAGAGCTGAGGCCATCACACGCAACCAATGATTTCGTTGGGAAATGGGCCCGGACAAGTTCATCCCTCCACTTAGTTATTTTTCTCATTATAAGCTTTATTTCCTGTTTTTGTCTTGATTGAAGCGTAACCACTCTATAGAATACTTATCTAAAGACATTAAAATTTAAAAAATATTCAGACTTTGTGATTTTTATCACAAATAACTGTAACTGAACCTACTACAATAAAGGTGTAGCAAAGATGATCATCCCCAACAAAATGAAATACAACCAACATTATAGATTAAGAAAGAGGAGTGGTTTGAATGTTTAACAGCTGGTTACGTGAAAACAAAGTCGCAATGTGGTTGCTGACTGTAGTACGGGTTTATCTAGGTTATGAATGGATGACCCACGGACTTGAAAAGCTGACAGGTGGATTCGATGCAGGCGGATTTATCTCGGGGGCCATTGCTAAAACAGGTGGAGACCATCCCGCTGTACAAGGCTGGTGGGGATCGTTCCTGGAAGCCTTTGCCCTGCCGAATGTAGGTTTGTTCAACGTCCTGATCCCATTGGGTGAGTTCTTGGTCGGGGTTGGCCTGCTTCTCGGTACATTGACTACACTGGCTGCTTTGATGGCTATGGTTATGAACTTCTCGTTCCTGTTCTCGGGTACAGTAAGCACCAATGCAATCTACCTGCTGTTTGAAATCTTCCTTGTAGTTGCTGGTGCAAATGCCGGAAGAATTGGCTTTGACCGTTGGGTACTGCCCTTCCTGCGTGGACTGTTTCGTAAAAATAAAGATACCTTTCCAGTGGACCCTAGTCGAAAAATAGCTTAAACATCCCCAAAATAACCGTTATCCTCCGGGATAATGGTTATTTTTTGCGCTGTTATGCTCACGATACACGTGCCTTCTAATTAATCGAAGACGCAAAATACACAAAAGAACTTCCATTCCCACACACCATGTGGATTCGGAAGTTCTTTTTTTACATTTACGTATCACTTTCTTGACCAAAAGCCCAACAATTGAGACTTAACGAGCCAAGGACATACGATTGAAAAAGCTTACGCGCGGAGCGCTCATGATCCGCAGCCCCCATCGCATAAAACAAAGGTGAAAAATGCTCTATTCCATAAGAAGGTACCGCCTGTTTGGCATATGGAGCCTTCTTGTCATATTGGAATAGGTGACGCAAATTCCAGTCTTGAAGCTGCTGTGCAATCCAGTCATCATATTGAACGGCCCAATCGGCTGGCTCACTCGTCTGCTTGAGTGTCCGCAAGTTGTGGACCAATCCACCGCTACCGATAATCAAAATCCCTTGTTCTCGCAACGGCGCCAGCATCCGCCCAATCTCGTATTGCTCCTGGGGAGCGCGCCGAGAATCAATGGATAAGGGTACGACCGGTATGTCTGCATCAGGATATATATGCCGCAAAACCACCCATGCTCCATGATCCAGTCCTCGGTTCCGAACCGGCTGGTGGAACAGGTTATGCTGACTGAACAGATGCTCTATCTCCTCATACAGCTTTGGATCGCCTGGTGCAGGGTAATCGATTGAGTACATTTCTTCGGGAAAGCCATAGAAATCGTGCAACGCTGCATGCTGATCATCCGCGCCAATACATTGATCGGGGCTATCCCAATGCGCGGAAAAAATGACAATTCCTTTGGGTCGGGGCAGGCTCGCGCCCAGCTTTGCAAGAAAGCTGGTATATGCGTTATTTTCTACAGCCAGTGTCGGTGAACCATGCGCAACAAAAATTGAGGGTAATGTCATCGCTGCCAACCTCCACACGCCAGTATAGTGTTACTCTTCCATTTTACTCCGGCGGAGGCGCAATTTCCAATACAATCCGTTACACACTGAAATCAGATCATCCAGTGCTGCCAATCCCGTTGAATATTTTCCTGTTCATCCAGCCATTCAAGTGTTCGATCAATCAGCCGTTGCCGCTCTTTACCTGACGAGAAAGTGTGATCTCCCTGGAAAATAATCTCTTTATCACAGCGTCCCTCTGGACGCATCCAGAATATCTTTTGAAACAGAAATGCATAATCCACAGGAATAATATCATCCGAGGTGCCATGAACAACGAGCACATCTCCGTTAAATTTAACGGCCTCCTGGAACGGCTGAAATTGAGCTAACGACTCAAAATAAGCAGGCGTAAACTTATAGCCCAAATAGTCGGCATGACCGGTTTTAACAGACTCATCGTACACGCTTCGCTCCGTAATTTTGACGATGTCGTTGAACGGATAGCCCACTGCGGACCAAAGAACCAGATTTTGTACTCTCTTGTCCCGTACGGCTGTGAGAAGGGCTACTGCGCCCCCCAGACTGTGACCGATCAGCGTCACCTTGGTCGGGTCAATGTCCGCGCAATTGACGGCGTAATCCAACACGGTACGTGTCTGATTAATCATTGATTCTAACCCCTGCTTGCCGTATTCACCTGTGCTTTCCCCACAACCGGCAAAATCAAAGCGCAGGACAAAGTATCCCCCTTCGGCCAGTTCACGCGCAGTCTTGACGAATAATCGATCTACTCCGATACGATTGCCTACAAAACCGTGACATATAACAACGAGAGGAACCCTTCTCTGACGATCTCCCTCATTTGTACGGTTTGGATAATGAATTGTTGCTGCCAGTTCTTCATGTTCAAAGCGAATTCCAATTTGCCGTTCCATCCTGATTCCCCCAGTTTCAAGTTTCACTACACATTTATGAATTCAAACTCATATCGTAACGTGGAATATCCATCCAGGATATTCATTCACTTTAATTCCGATAAGTTTAATAAGATTTTATAGTAAAGTCAGTCTATCATCGCCCTGCTTCCTTGTCAACCTGTCAGTTCCATCGTTAAAAAAGTAAACAAATAGCGCTCCCCGATGCGATTCCGGAGAACGCTATACTACACTTATTAGAGTGAATCCACTACATTAAAGTAGACATTCGTTATTCGTAGCTGTTCCTAAACATTTGGTGGGTCTCCGTTCGTCCCTCCCACTCCAGCTTACAAGAGGCGCCGTTATGTTCATCCTCATGCCACAGGCTGCGGTAGTTCTGTGCACCTAGTTCACCCGCAAATTCTGTATCCTCAGCCACTTCGATATCGTCCAGTATACGGTACGTTGGAGATGATCCTTGAATGCTCCGGTGACTCACATTTGTAGACGAGGCCACCCCGCTATTCCCGTTCGAAGCGTTTGCCAGTCGTTTTTGGACTGAATAATCTGCCTGGTTCTCCAGTTTCATGATGCCACACCCTCTTAACGTTTATATTCAGGTTGCTCTATGTGCTCACCCTGTATCCAGTTTGAGGAGAATGCAGCGGTAATATACATTTTATAGATAAAGTCTTTTGCCATCCGACGCTTCCTCACGTATACTGTCTTTGTTACGAAATGGCGGTTCCATCAGCCCGGGATACGCTCATAAAGCAGGAGGAAGAAATGAATAAAGCAAAAAATTATACGCTTATTGCATGGATTGCCTTGTCTATGTTTTTCTTAACACAGGCAATTATCGGATGGTTTGTCACCTTTACAGGTGGGGATATCAAACCCTTTGAAAAAATCAGCCTATCCACCCTTATCATCATCGCCGCAGGAGCCATTCTACTCGTTGAAGCTCTGATGAATTTTATGGACCGTCCCGAAGAAGGCGAGGAGACACAACAGCCAGACCATGCCCCTGTAAAGCCCCAGATGAATCTTAAATCCATCTTGATGTATGTTGTGTTAGTTGTCGTGATTCTTGTCGCCGGACTTGCGCTGCGCAGTGTACTGCCAGTATTCAGAATCTCACCTTGGGCGAATTTAATTCTCGCCGCCATTGGATTTATTGGACTCAAACCAATTTTTCTGCGTAAAAAACGTTCATAGCCCACAATTCTCATTATATGGAGCTGCCTCATTTTGGATCGCAGCAGCTCCTTTTCATTTCGATCAGGTAACCGACTTACAGCTGGGGGGTGCATCAAAAAGCCGTATTCCTGGCCTGCAAGAAGCTGCATGGGGGAATACGGCTTGATATACTTTAGAACTTATTTGGAAAATAGTTGTTCTGCATTATCCAGAGCAATTTTATGTCCCATCGCGGAATAGTCCAGCCAAGGCTGTCCGTCCAACATGTAGACATGCCCTTGCTTCACCGCCTTGAGACCTTGCCATACTGTATTTCCTTCCAGCTGCTTGTATACCTTTTGGGCATCCGCGCCTTTACTGATGATAACAAGGATCGCATCAGCATCATAATCCGGTAAAACCTCTTGGGAAACAACCTGATAAGCCTTGTTGATCTTTTCTACACCTTTGGCTGGCTTCAAGCCCAAGTCCTGATACAACAGCGGTCCTACCGGACGCTTCATCCCCATAACACGAACCTCTTTCGCCGTCACACGTACAGCCATAACCGTTCCGTCCCCAATTTTTGAATGAATCAGCTTTTTGACTCGTTCCTTCTGTGTATCATAATCTTTTAGAAATGCGTCTGCCTGTGCTTCATGTTTGACCATAACGGCTATTTTTTTTAATTGATCCTTCCATGTGCCTTCATCCAGATCAAAAACTTCGGTTGGCGCAATTTTTTCAAATTTGGCCACATCGGTTCCCGAATATTTTTTGTCCAAGAAAATATGATCAGGTTGAAGCTCCAGTACCGCTTCCATATCCGGGTCTGTGACAACACCTAGCTTACGGGTATTTTGAAGACGATCTTTTACATGGGGCAGAAAATCCTTCACATCTCCGCCAATGACCGAACCAGCCGGAGTAATGCCCAATGCCAGCAGGTTGTTCGTCAAATGAATAGACATCGAAGCAATACGCGAATCCGCACTAATGGTTGTCTGCGCACTGCCAGCCGCTTTCGTATCGGTAGCCTGCTTGTCGGCTGCTTGTCCACAAGCGGACAGCATGATCATGCATACAACAAGAGTTGTGACTACCCATGAACGTTTAAAACCTGGACCCTCAAATTTGTGCTTTCTCATGTTTACTCTCTCCTATGCTACAGAAACTCTACATTATAATGATCAATATAGAAGGCGTCTACTTAGTTTTTAATTTCAGCGGGTTGTATCATTTGCACCATATGATTTCATATGTACCTATTCCTTTGTCATTTTGTTCGGGACAGCAGGAATAAAAAATACGGAGCTCCTACCACAGCAACCACCACACCTGCGGGAATCGCATTCGGCTGAAACACCGAACGCCCAATCGTGTCTGCGGTGACCAGAATGACGACCCCGACCAAACAAGCTACTGGCAGCAAATGCTGGTACATCGGCCCAACCAGACGGCGAGCCAGATGAGGTGCAATCAGCCCAATAAAACCGATGCCTCCGGCCATGGATACGCTGGCACTGGATAGAGCCACGGCTGCGCCCAGCAGTAATAGGCGCTGGCGCTTCACACTTGTGCCGATTCCAGCTGCGGTCTCGTCGCCCAACGACAGGTTGTTCAGACTACGCATCTGCGACAGAACGTAGGGTAAAACAATGACTATCCAAGGCAGCAAAGCCGCTGCATGTATCCAGTCCCGGCCCCAAACGCTGCCAGCCAACCAACGTGCAGTAAATGCGTACGTATCCTCATCCAACCGCAACGACCAATACAGCGTTATGGCGCTAAGACCCGAGGCTACACCGATGCCGGACAAAATCAGACGCACGGGCACGATTCCTCTGCTGCGGCTATAGGACAACAAAACAATCAGCACGGCCGCAATGACACCTCCTGCAAAGGTAAACAAGGGGATCAGAACGGCGGCAGATCCGTCCAGATCGCGAAAAAAGCTAACGAACATTACCAGCCCCAACGCTGCCCCTGCGTGAAGTCCCAGAACTCCGGGATCAGCGAGTGCGTTCCGTGACAAGCCTTGCATGACCGCCCCGGCTGCACCTAGTCCCGCTCCAGCCAGCATCGTTACAGCAATACGAGGCAGACGATACTCGAACAGAACGATATGATCACGTCCACTGCCACCGCCAAACAACGTATCCAGCACGCGTAGCGGTGGAATACGAATCGTTCCGGTATTCAAACCCAAAACAAGGACGGCAAAGCTGATCCCCGCCAATACCAAACAAACGAGCCAAGCCTTTGTCGTCCTTGTATCCCCGATCCCTAAAGAGCGTCTCACTATAAATCCCTCCTTTCCTTACGGGCGAGAAAGAGGAAAAAGGGTACTCCGATAAAAGACACCATAATTCCGATAGCTAGCTCCTCTGGTGGATTTGCCATTCTCGCTCCCAAATCTGCCAGCACCAGTAGCACGGCTCCCAATAACGCAGACAGCGGCACGATCTGGCGATAATCCACACCGATTAGCTTGCGAGCGATATGTGGGATAACCAAACCTACAAAGCCGATGGCTCCGGCAGCCGATACAGAGAGTCCAGCCAGTACTACTACAGTCAGCAGACCCAAAAGCCGGATACGCCTGAGATTCAAGCCAAGGTTTAACGCAACCTCATCGCCCATCGAAATCAGCGAAATGGAACGTGCCAGCCCCATAGACCAGGCGATCACCATAAGTAAAATCGGTGCAAGAATCTCAAGCTGCGACCATTTGATTCCGGCTACACCACCCGCATACCAGAAGGCTAAATCCTGACTTAGATCAAAATAAATCGCAATCCCCGAAGTCATGGAACCTAACAAGGCAGCCGTCACAGCTCCAGACACCGTCAATCTCATAGGTGTCAATCCTCCCGGTGCAGATGCTCCCAGACCAAATACTAGTAAGGTACTCATCAGCGCCCCCAGGAACGACAATACAATTAACGTCCCATAAGGTAGATTGGGGAAAAAGGCAAAACTCACAGCAACTACAAACATCGCTCCTGCGTTAATGCCCAGCACACCTGTATCTCCCAGCGGGTTGCGTGTAATACCCTGAATCAGAGTGCCTGCCACCGCCAGCGCAGCTCCAATAACAGCTGCACCCAGTACACGCGGTAATCTCAGCTCGTGAATGATCTGATGTGTTATTAGCGAACGATCATAGTGAAATACTGCCGACCACACGGTGCTTACGTTCAAGTCCTTGGCTCCGAGAGAAATGGCGGCGAATATGGCCAAAGCCAACAATACAGCCGAAGCTGTGAACAACAACGCCTGCCGAATCCTACCCGCTCGAAGCACTGGAGGTGCTGTTATGACTACTTTAGGAACTGCCCTCTCTGTCAGATCTGTATATTTGTCCATGCTGTCTTTAGACTGCATTTGGTGAGGTCACTCCCTCCGTACCTGAAAATCATCACATCTTTCATAACGATAATGATAATTATTATCAACTTGATACATAATAGCATGTTTCTATGACATTGCAAGCCAAAAACTGTTCCCCTTAGGAGGAACAGTTTTTGAATATATCTATATGATTTTACTACACAGGTGACTCCAAACGGTCCTCTCTTTAGTACGTAGGCCAGCCTGCCGAATCCCATTTCAAATCACTAATCAGAAGCTTTGGATTTCCACCATCAGTGGCATCATAGGCATGACGTGCAATCACACTGTTGTTATAGACAGATTGTCCACCCGGTCCCTTCCAACGGTCATTCCCCGCATCCAGTATCGTTCCACCGCCATCCATCAAGCTTTTTCCGCTCTTGTCCACATACGGTCCGGTAATACTAGTAGAGCGACCGTAAATAATCTTATAATTACTGTCTACGCCTTTGCAGCAGTTATCAATGGAAGCAAATAGATAATAATAGCCGTCGCGGTATGTAACATGTGGCGCTTCCAAACCACCAGCCGTACGCTTGGCGATAGAATAGATCTGGCCCGTAGGCTTCATCGTATTTTTGTCCAGTCGAGTCACTTTCAAGCCTGAATTCCATGAACCAAAGGAAAGCCACGGGTTACCTGAAGCGTCAATGACGAGATTCGGGTCAATGGCATTGTAATCGTTAGCATCCGTCGTACGCAGCACTAGTCCATCATCTCTCCAGCTGCCCGCGCCAATACTCGTTGCGGAGGCTAGTCCGATAGCCGAGGTCCGGGCACCAAAAGTAGAAATGGAATAGTACAGCCATACCCGTCCATTATACTTTTGAGCATCCGGTGCCCATACATCGTTAGGCTTTTGCTTAGGTACATACGATTTCCACCATGATGGCGGCGACAGGAATATTTGCGGCAATCTGTAAAAATTGCGACCGTCGTCCGATCTTTGAACCTGTATCCCCTGTCCTGTGGAGAAAATATACCATGCGTTGCCTTCCTTCGTAATGGACGGATCATGCACTGCCACATCGCCAGTTAACGCCCAATGCTCTGCGGATGCAGATGGCATCACTGACAGCATTAAAGCAGCCGAGGTTACAGCAGCAAACGCCGTTCGGGTCAATTTACTCTGTACTGATTTTTTCCATGCTTCCAACATTCTTACGCACCTCCGAATGAGTATCTTATAATAAAAATCAGGTGACACATCTATTACGTTAGTGTTTATACTTATGAAGTTACACATATATTAACCTATCACATTCACTTTTGTAAACGCTTTATTTCAAATAAAAAGAAATTTATAAACTATGCATTATACATAAAAAGGAGCCCGTAGGCTCCTTTTCAAATTAACATATTAAATAGATTTTCGTTTTTGTTCAGTTCCGTATATTTAAGCCCCTTGCGGTTCATTCGTTCAATTAAAGGAAGATAGTCTTCCTTCTGGAACAGCTCAATGCCGACCAGAGCTGGTCCATTTTCCTTATCATTCTTTTTCGTATATTCAAACCTAGTAATATCGTCGTCCGGTCCAAGCACATCCTGTAGAAACTCACGCAGTGCCCCTGCTCTTTGTGGGAAATTCACCATAAAATAATGCTTCAGTCCTTCGTAAATTAGGGACCGTTCCTTAATCTCCTGCATACGATCTATATCGTTGTTACCACCGCTGACGATACAGACAACCGTTTTGCCTTGAATTTGCTCGCGATACAGATCAAGTGCTGCCACAGGCAGTGAACCCGCAGGCTCCACAACAATCGCATTTTCATTATACAACTCCAGAATCGCGGTACATGCTTTGCCTTCCGGTACCTTCACAATATCGTCCAAGGTGTGTTTACAAATATCGTATGTCAGCTGACCTACACGCTTCACCGCAGCTCCGTCAACAAACTTGTCTATTTGATCCAGTGTAACGACCTTGCGCAAACGCATCGCTTCCGTCATCGACGCCGCGCCGAGGGGCTCCACGCCAATTACCTTGGTGGACGGACTCATGGTTTTAACATACGTACCTACGCCTGCCGCCAAACCGCCGCCGCCAATCGTTACGAACACATAGTCCATAGGTGTATCTAGGCTCTCCATCACTTCCATCGCAATCGTACCATTGCCCGCAATAATTTTCGGCTGATCGAACGGATGGATGAAGGTCATTGCCTGCTCGCTGCACACCTTCATGGCCTCATCATAAGCATCGTCAAACGTGTCTCCGGTCAGAATGACCTCTACACTGTTACCGCCAAAGCGACGAACCTGCTTCACCTTCTGATTAGGCGTTGTACTCGGCATAAATATTTTACCGTGGATACCAAGTGCATTACATGAAAAAGCCACACCTTGCGCATGATTCCCCGCACTCGCACACACGATGCCTTTTTCCATTTGCTCAGGGGTCAAGCTGCGGATCATGTTGTAAGCTCCACGGATTTTAAAGGACCGCACGACTTGGAGATCCTCTCTTTTCAGATACACATTACAGTTATATTTGGCCGATAGGACGGCATCCCTCTGTAAAGGTGTACGTACAATCACCTCACGCAGCATATGATGCGCTCGTACAATATCCTCCATGCCAACGGCTGACGCCATGGCCGGGTCAGTTTTCTGGGTTTCTGTTGGTTCCATAGGTTCTCCACGCTCCGCCTGAATATTTCTGTATTTGAAATCTTTCAAATAATCATACCACGTTTACCCATAGCTTGTGCAGATGATAGTCATGAAAATGAGAATGAAAATCAATCAAATAAAAAAAAGGCAGACCGGGACACTGCCCGATCAGCCTTTTCTGACGTTGCACATTTCTTGTACTCCGTTGCTCTATTTAATACCTTTCCGATTATCCTTTTACTCCGCCTGCCGTCATCCCTTCAATAAAGTAACGCTGGAAGAACAGGAACACGACGAGAATCGGTAAAATAGCCAAAACGGAACCCGCGATCAGCACATCATAATTGTTGCCATATGGCGTCAGCAGACTGGACAGTCCAATTGGCAGTGTCAGCATGTCGTTGGTACGCAATACAATCATCGGCCAGAGGAAGTTATTCCAACTGTTCATCGCCTGCAAAATAGCCATTGCCGCAAATGCAGGCGCCATCAGAGGCATCATAATCCGTACGAAAATGCCATATTCTGAACAGCCGTCAACCCGCGCAGCATCCATGAAGTCCTTGGGAACACCACTCAAATATTGACGGAAGAAAAAGATCGGGATCGGCGCAACGACAAATGGTAGAATTACACCCCATACCGTATTGATCAGCTTCATGCCGATCATTAGCTTGTAGAGCGGCAGCATGATAATTTCTACCGGGATCATCATCACAACCAGCACCAGTGTGAAAATCACATTTTTCAATCTAAAACGGTACATCTCCAGACCATAGCCTACCATCGCGGACAATATCAGACATAACACCGTAAACAAGACGGTAATGACAATACTGTTCCAGTACCATTGAAAATAATCCGTCGTCCCCTGAAAGATGAACGCATAGTTTTTCAGGGACATGATGTCCCACTCCAGCTTAAGATTCAATCCGTAGCGCAATAGCTCCGTCGATGGCTTGAACGAGGCAAGCGTCACAGCAAATAGCGGAAACAGGGCAAACCCGGCAAACAGAATGAATAGGACAACGAGCAATGCGGATAACGAGCCTTTTTGTTTCTGAGCCATCGCTTAATCCTCCTTCCGGAACATGCCGAAAAATTTGAGCTGGATCAGGTTCAGCACTAGTGTAAATACGAGCAATACAATGCCCACTGCAGCTCCGAAGCCCATACTGTTCTGCTCCAGACCTTGGCGATAGAGATAGCCAACAATTGTTAAACCAATATCGTTCGGGGAGTTATTTCCGTTCCACAACATGTAGCTCTCCGTGAACATGGACAACCCCGCATAAATGCTAATCGTAAATACGTAGATCGTTACTGGTTTCAGCATAGGAATCGTAATCCGCCAAAATGAATCGAAACGACTGGCTCCATCAATCTGCGCAGCCTCATACAACTCAGGAGGAATGTTCTGGAGTCCCGACATGTAGTACAACATATTTACGCCCAACCATCTCCACAAGGCCAGCACAATCAACGCTAAAAAGCCGGTGTTCGCATTCATTAGCCATTTGTAAGGCTCCAGACCGAATACCCCCAACAGGGAGTTCATCAGCGAACCATCCAATTCCCCGAACATGAGGCGGAAGATCGTTCCTGCTACCACCACCGAGGTTAGTGCAGGTATAAACATCACGGAGCGAAACAACCCTCTGCCCGGCATTTTAGGCGAATTCAGCAATACTGCCAATACCAGCGGCAGAGGAATCAGCACGACTAGTGTAAGCAGCGTATACAGGACGCTGTTCAATATCGCCTTTCCAAACGTAGGATTGATTAAGTCCTTATAATTTTCCAGTCCAACATAAGTTGTTATCCCTGGCAGGACTTCCTGAAAGCTCATAATGACCGTCGAGATGACTGGATAGGCAAAAAATAGCGCAAAGGACAGTAAAAATGGAAGGACAAACACATACGGTGCCGTACGGCTGGAATGAATAAAGCGACTCCATCGGCTTCTGGTCGGACGCTGAGGTTGTGGCGGCTGACCTGTCGGTACATTAGCGTTCGTATGAACGGGCGTTGCCATGAATCTCACTCCCTTTCCTGTTGGGGTCTATCTCAGTTCATCTGCCAGCTCATGTAGCACCGTGGCTGGATCTTCGCCATTCTGTAGTGTCCGATAAAGTATTTTATTGCGCACAGCACTGGCAATATCAGGTGTTTTCGGTCCGATATGCACCGCATTGATTTCATCTTTGACTTCGATGAGCGTGTCAAAAATATTCGTTCCGAAATACTCCGTAAATTTATTCTTGGCTTTGGCTTCCGGCATGGTCCACACTTCACTGCGGATGGGATCAAAACCAAGCTGCTTCCAGATCTCCACATTCCCTTGCTTGGATAGCTTGGCAAAGGCTAGAAAGCGCATCGCCAGATCTTGGTGCTCTGATTGGTTCGTGACTACTGTTCCGGTTCCGCCCATACCCGCTGAGCGAAAACCGCCTTTTTCCCACGCTGGTATGGGTCTGATGATGATTTCCCCTTTCAGGTCAGGCATGTAATCCGTAAAACGTCCCATATACCACATCGGCATCCATACCGAAGCGGCCCCACCTTTGTTCATAAACCCGTAGTATTCCTCCATGTGGTGCCCGCCGCCTGGTGCGGGAATAGCGATTTTGTCTTTTACCATCTGCTGAAGAAACTCGAGTGTTTTAATATTCGTTTCGTTATCCAGCGTTAACTCGCCCTTGTCATCCAGAAAATCCGAATTCTGCTGGGAGATCATCGGCCAATAGTTCCACAGGTCATTCGTTTCCAGGGTCGCCATCGGCTTGCCTGTTTTCGCCAGCACTTGCTTGCCTGCAGCAGCATAGTCTGCCCAGGTGACGATGGAATCCGGGTCTACCCCCGCCTGATCCAAAATTTCTTTATTGTAATACATCACTTCGGCCCCGACATGGAAATCAATACCGTAATACTTCCCGTCTTTACCGTAAATCTGTACTCTGGAAGGCACAATGTTTTTGATCTCTGGGTCAATCACCGGATTGAGTGGGACCAGTTGCGGTATCCCTTTGAGGAAATTACCGATCTTGTTCACCTCGATATCCGCGATATCCGGCGCTCCCACCCCTGATTGCAGCGCAATCGACAGCTTGCTGTGGTGGTTGTCATAGGGGAATGTATTCGCTTTCAAATTAATCAGTTCATCAGGGTGCTGTTGGTTCCATTGGTCAGCCATTTGCAGAAAAAACTTCTCATGCAGTTCATTGAACGTCCATAATACAAGTTCTGTTCCCGGCCCATCCTTTTCATCGGTCTTGAAAGAACAGCCTTGCAGCAGTCCAGCCATCAAAACCACCGCCATAAGCATCAAAGCCATGCTTTTTCTTCGCAGCAGCATATCCTTCCCCCTTCGCATGATGAAATCCTAATTCATAAATGATTGCGCTTTCTTTTATTATTTAACATCAATACAAATTAGTTTACAACAACATTATTTATAAAATATTTATTTTCAATGCAGATTAGCGTCCCCCTTGCATTATAGGGGGAAAATGAATTGTATGAGGCTATGATGATTTTTGCATAAAAAAACGACCCAATTCCAATTGAAACTCGGAATTGGGTCGCGCTTTTTAAATTATTCTTGCGAATGTGCTGCTTCGTCCTTCACTTCTTCCCGAAATGATCTAATACTTTCTTTACGACGATTATTTTTTTCTTCGATCTGCTTACGCTCCTCGTTGCTGATTTCAGAGGAAAATTCGTTTAGATATCCTTCAGCTTCATGCAGGTTCTGCTGTGTGTTCTGAATACTTTGTTGCAAATGTTCAACATTGTCGGCTCGATTATCTGGTTTTGCCATTCGTTTGTCGCCTCCTAATAATGGGGTCGCTCAGTAGAGCGCTAATCCGTAGCTTGATCGCTATCGGATCATTTTATGCATTAAAATGCTCCCCAAACCACTTTCCTGCGGCTTCGGCTTCAGTCCGCGTCAATTGATGACCATTGCGTTCCCAATATGCTTCCACCTGCGCTCCGGCCCCTTCCAATAATGCTTGCAGCTCCTGAGATTCCGAAATCGGAACAATGGGATCATTCTCACCGGAAGATAAAAATACAGGGATACCATTCAAAGCGGGCAAATCCAGCCCACGCAACGGCACCATTGCATGGTGTAAAATAGCTCCACGTAACGCTTTTGCATCGTGAAAGAGCATGCTGGCGGCTATGTTTGCACCATTGGAATAGCCAAGAGCCACCACGTTATTACGATCAAAATCGTATTGCTCTGCAGCTGTATCCACAAATTCGCTCAATTCTTTGGTGCGAAATACGAGATCCTCAATGTCGAACACTCCTTCTGCCAAACGGCGAAAGAAACGCGGCATCCCATTTTCCAGCACATTTCCTCTCACGCCTAATACAGAAGCTCCCGGTGCTACCATCTCAGCCAAAGGTATCAGGTCTTGTTCGTTCCCGCCTGTACCATGCAACAGCAAAATAACTGGGGCTTGCGGATGAGTTCCTTTACGAAATACGTGTTTCATTTATATTTCCTCCTCAATTTTCTCTAAATTAAGATTCTTATTTTTATTATAAATTAATTATAGTCAACTTCGCTGCCTTTTACAAACCTAATGAGCCTGATCTAAACCTTTTTTCTAAAATGATGCCTTGTTCCATTGACATGTAGTATAGCTCTATTTTACTATGGTTTTAGATATTTAGAATATTATCTAAATATCTAAAGGAGGAAATGTATTTTGAACGATGCCTTCAAAGCTTTGGCTGATCCGACCCGGCGTACAATCTTACAGCTTTTAAAGGAGAAAAGTATGAGCGCAGGCGAAGTGGCTGAACATTTTCAAATTAGTAAGCCCAGCATCTCCCACCATCTCAATATCCTGAAGCAGGCTGGGCTGGTGCTGGATGAACGACAGGGGCAAAACATTATCTACACCCTGCATACAACGGTTGTGGCGGATGTCATCGGTTGGATGTTCAGTATCGCCCACTCTGATACCCCTGCCAAGAAAAATGTAAATCATATTAAGGATGCGGAGGAATCTGAATGAAATTGCGAACACGTTGGAGCTTGACGGATGTTTTGACAACTTTGATTGCCTTATCACCCGCCATAGGCGCTATACTGCTGTACGACCGACTTCCCAATGTTCTAGCCTCGCATATTAACTTTAACAATACAGCAGACGGGTATACGAGCAAAAGTGGTTCTATTATCATGCTCGTGTTGTTGGGCCTAGTCCCGCTGGTCATTCGATTGGCTCGCCACATGGACCCCAACAGAGCTAATTATGAGAAATTTTCAAAAGCCTATGAAGTTACGCGTGCAGGTGTTTCTGTAGTTCTCGCTGTAGCTGGATGGGGAATGCTGCTGTATAACCTGAATATACGACTGCAAATGAATGCTATAATTTTAGGGTTAATAGGCCTGATGCTGATGGCGATGGGGAATTATATGACTCAGGTACAGCCGAACTATACCTTCGGTATCCGCACGCCGTGGACTCTGTCTAACCCCGAGGTGTGGCGTAAAACGCACCGTTTCGGCGGACCTATGATGATGCTCGGTGGTGCTTCGGGTTTGGTAGCGGCATGGGTCGGTGGAGTGGCCGGGACGGTCATTTTTCTCACCGGGCTGGGTATATCCGTCGTCACCCCCATCCTCTACTCCTTCCTCCTGCATCGCAAATTAAATCAACAGTAGGATACAGGACGTGGTAACTCTGTCCAAACGGACAAAAGCGTATGAGATGATCCCAATGCATAAATAAAAAAAGAACCTCCCATCCACGATTAACGTAGAATAGGAGGTTCTTTGTACATTTAATCTTTAATATTAGAACAGCAGCTTATCGGGATGCGTGCCTACACGCTCATCAAGATGAAGACCATTGATTCGTTCAATATCCTCAGCCGTCAATTCAAAGTCGAATAAATCAGCATTTTCGCGAATACGATGCGGGGTTACAGATTTGGGAATCGTCACAATCCCCCGATCCAGATGCCAACGCAAAATAACCTGCGAAGAGGTTTTACCGTATTTGGCAGCAATCTCAACGATGTCCGCTTGCTCGGTTAATTTCCCCTTCATCAGTGGACTCCATGATTCAAGCTGGATCTGGTGCTCCCGGCAGTATTGATGCAGTTCTTGTTGAGTCAGACGAGGGTGAAGCTCCACTTGGTTGATGACAGGAACCATGTTGCTGTCTTTGAGGAGGTCTTCGAGATGGTGAACTTGGAAGTTACTAACTCCGATAGCGCGTACGCTTCCTTCTTCATACAGTCGTTCGAATGCCTTCCAGGTTTCCTTGTACTTATCCTTGCCAGGCCAATGAATGAGATACAGATCAATGATATCCAGACCCAGCCGCTTACGGCTTTCCTCAAAGGCACGCAGTGTTGAATCGTAACCCTGATCCTGATTCCATAGCTTGGTGGTTACAAACAGATTTTCTCTAGACGTCCCACTATCACGAATGGCTTGTCCAACCAGTTCCTCGTTACCGTAGATAGCCGCTGTATCAATGTGACGGTAACCGACCTCAATAGCTGTTTTGACCGCTTCGTAGACCTCATTGCCTTCCGCCTTGTAAGTACCAAAACCGAGCCATGGCATCTGAACTCCGTTATTCAGTACAGTTGTATCCGCAATGTTCCCCATGTCTATTCCTCCTGTTCCTGATTATGAATGATCCAACGGGATGATTACAGTTTAGTTGCGTCCTGAAAAGCATTCACTTGAAGTGGAGCAGCCAACAATTCTTTAGCCGCGGCAACAAATGCCTGGAAATGGGCAGAATTATTATGGAAATCTACAGCAGCAGCATCTTTCCACTCTTCAACCATCGTAAATGCGTTGGGATCATTCAGATCCTGCATTAACGTGTAGCGTACATTGCCTTCTTCAGCTTGGGATGCGCTGACCAGCCCTTGGGTTTGTTGCAAAAAAGCCTCTCTTTTTTCAGGTAAAACTTTCATATCGGCATGAATAATAATCATATTATGTTCCTCCTCGTATTATGTAACTATTTCTATTATAGACCATTCTTTCGAAAGAATAAAAGTGCGGGCGTTTCTGTAATACAGTAAAATAGATCGTATGGGGGAGAAGATCAGCAGATCCGTTCCTCCTATATTTTGTTTAACGGCGGTGAAGGCATGTGCGTTTTCAGACAAAACTAATGGTATTTATATCCCTTTTAGTACTGGTAGTTACCGGGCTGTTGGGATTATCCTTTCGATATATGATCACCTCCGCTCTATATGATGAAATCGGAGAAAGGGCGCTTACCGTCGCCAATACCCTCGCCGTAGATGCGCAGGTCAGAGACGCTCTGGAGCAGACTGAGACGACGCAATTGCGTTCGCGTATCAACGAGGTCATAAAGCCTGTCCAAGCCAGCAGCGGCGCTGATTTTATTACTATTGCTGATCGTCATCTCATCCGGCAGTGGCATGTAAACCCGGAGCGTATCGGCACGCCTATGATAGACCCCATGAATGATAAGGTACTGCAAGGGCAGTCCTTTATCACTGAATCGACGGGCTCTCTCGGACCGTCAATACGCGCCAAAACAGCCGTTTATGATACGCAAGGTAAGGCCATCGGGCTCGTCTCTGTAGGTTTTTTAATGACAGATGTGCAGCAAAATATTCGTACATACACATATGCATGGCTCTGGTTTATGGTGGGCGCGCTGATGATCGGCATATTGGGAAGCCTGGTTATAGCGCAACGGGTACGCCGCGCACTGCATGGACTGGAGCCAGTGGAGATCGGACGGTTGTATCAGGAAAAGCAAGCCATTATTGAGTCCATCGGCGAAGGGATTATCGCGGTGAATAGTAACGGACAAATCACACTTGCCAATCCACAGGCCGCTCGCTTGATCGGACTCCCACCGGAAACCTCTATCTACGGATGCGACCTTCGTCACTTGACTGGTGTTCCGGATGTACTGGTTGATATGCTTGTTGCCGATTACACAGTAGAGCATTCAACGATGGAGCCAGATCAGGGACAGGACATATGGAATAAGGAAATTGAGGTCCAGCAGCGAATTGTAGTCGTCAGCCGTGTGCCGATCCAGGATCGTTCCGGTCGCATCATGGGCACGGTTGCCAGTCTGCGTGACAAGACCGAACTGCTCCACATGACACAACAGTTGACAGAGGTCAAAGATTACGCGGAAGTACTGCGATCACAAACACACGAATACGCCAATCGGCTGTATCTCATATCCGGCCTGATTCAGTTGGAGTGTTATGACGAAGCGGTGGACTTTATCACCCAGGAATCAGAGGAATATCGTGTACACAGGCCGATTGGCACAGCTCTCCTAACCGATTCAATCATCGCCAGCCTACTGATCGGTAAGAAGAAACAGGCGCTGGAAAAAGGGGTTTTACTCCATTCTGATATTAAAGGAGCATTCTCAACCCAGTCCCCTACGTTGGAGTGGTCCTTTCTCGCTTCCATAGCCGGAAACCTGCTGGACAATGCCATGGAAGCTGTTGCGATGTCCTCCATCTCTGACGGACAGGTCTGGTTCCGGCTTGAAGAAACGACTGAAGCCATCATCATCGAAGTTGCGGA
Source organism: Paenibacillus sp. S29 (assembly GCF_049319765.1). Taxonomy (NCBI): domain Bacteria; kingdom Bacillati; phylum Bacillota; class Bacilli; order Caryophanales; family Paenibacillaceae; genus Paenibacillus; species Paenibacillus sp. S29. Next base: position 176,666 of record NZ_JBMOUI010000012.1, read on the forward strand.
TAACGGATCGGGAATTTCGGACGATATCCAAGAAAAGTTGTTTGTCAGAGGAGCTTCGACCAAAGCAGAAGCAGGACATGGATATGGCCTTGCTCTCGTGCTGGAGTACACTGAACGAATGGGCGGCTCTATAGAAGTGCACAAACGTCCTGGTGGAGGAAGTATTTTTGAGGTTTACATTCCTTTACATACAACAGATACGAGTAATGATGCAAAAGGAGGTTATGCCCATGAATGAGCGGGTTTTATCGGACATTGAGGTTCTTATTATTGAAGACGATCCGCGAATTGCGGAGATTAACCGCCGATTTATTGAAAAGGTGGACGGGTTCACCGTATGTGCAATCGCGACGAACGAATTTGAGGCAAAACTTCAACTGGACGTGCTCCGTCCTCCTCTAGTCGTGCTGGATGTTTATTTTCCCGATACGGATGGTCTAACCCTGCTATCGTTCATCAAGCAACACTATCCGGGTACAGATGTTATTATGCTGACTGCCGCCAAAGAAGCTGAAACAGTGGTACAAGCCGTTCGAGCAGGCGTGTTTGATTTTATCGTAAAGCCGCTTATATTCGAGAGATTGCGTGCGACCTTGGAGGAATATGCCCGATTTCGGCGACAAATCACAACATGGCAAGAGGAACAATCCACAGTCGAACAATCTGAAATTGACAGTTTGCTTCAAAGCGCGGGCACCGGTCGGATGGCGGGGAACGGAGTTGGAGAACTATGGGCCAAAGGCATCGATAAAGTAACTTGCGACAAAGTGCTAGATCTCCTGAATCGACGGGGTGAGGTGACTACAGGTACAGTGGGAATCGAGCTGGGTATGAGCCGTTCTACAGCCAGAAGGTATCTGGAGTATTTAGTGGAAAGTGGCGACGCGCACCACGATCAGGTGTACGGAACCGTCGGCAGACCGGAGCGTATCTATCGCCGACAGCGGAGGGATGCATAAACCGTCCAACTCTGATGTCCTGGTACTTCCCCTCCTCCTATTCATAATTTTATTGAATTTAATTCACTTAATCGATCAAAACGGTTTAAATAACCACATTATTTACGTCCTCCTTCCCGATTGCTAGAATGATCAACAGTTAGTTGATTGATAATGATTATCAGTTTCTCTGATAATCATACTGGAACGGGGGATAACATATGGCAACACCGAAACAACCACTGCGCACAGGTATGCTGCTTGCAGCGGTCCTGGCACTACTGACGGTCATTATGGCGGGATGTGGAAGCCAGTCACAAGATAACAGCGCAGTAGCACCTCAAGCAACAGGCGACACTCGAATGATTAAACATGAGATGGGAGAAACCAAAGTTACAGGTACACCCAAAAGAATCGTAACCCTGGAATTCTCTTTTGTCGATGCCACAACCCAACTGGGCGTAACACCTGTCGGTATAGCTCAGGAAAATGACGATGATATTGATGGGCTGCTCGGCAAGAAAATCGACTTCACACCAGTAGGCACACGCAAACAACCAAACCTGGAAACGATCAGCTCCTTGAAGCCGGATTTGATTATTGCTGATCTGAATCGTCATAAAAGCATATACAAAGAACTTAGTGAGATTGCTCCGACCATTGTTCTAAAGAGCCGCAATTCTTCCTATGAACAAAACTTGGCATCCTTCGGTGTCATCGCCGATGCGTTGGGTGAGAAGGAAAAAGGCGAGCAAATTCTCGCTACGCATAAAGCTACAATGGAAAAGTTGAAAGAAGGCATCAAAGCTGGTGAGCCACGCAGCGTATTACTAGGGGTATTCCGTTCTGATTCACTATCGGCTCACGGCGCTTCATCCTTTGATGGACAACTACTGGAGCAAGCGGGTATCCACAATGCCCTTCAAAATACAAGCGAGCCTACCGTCAAGCTGACGCTGGAGCAAATTTCACAAGCGGATCCTGATGTGATCTTTTTGGTGGAAGCCGATGAGAAGCTGATTGCGGAATGGAAGCAAAACCCGCTTTGGCAAAACATTACGGCCGTCAAAAAAGGGGAAGTTTACGAAGTAAACCGGGCACTGTGGACCCGATACCGTGGACTCGGCTCAGCCGAAAAAATACTGGAGCAAGCCATTTCGCTTCTGTATCCCGCGCAAAGTAAAGGAGACGGCTCCCGTTGATCGGACAAGCCTCACGCGACCGGCTGAATAAGCCGGTCTTCTTTGCACTTATCGCTGCGTTGCTGGCTGGATTGCTGCTTAGCGTGGCGATTGGCCCAGTCAGGATGGACATCCCCACCATGCTGACTGCGCTGTTCACTGAGCATCCGTCTAAGGATCAGCTCATTGTCTTGACGGTACGCCTACCGCGTGCCGTTATTGGCCTAATCGTCGGGGCCGGGCTTGCCGTGGCTGGAGCCCTGATGCAGGCCATCACACGCAACCCGCTGGCTTCGCCGCAGGTATTCGGGGTCAGCTCAGGCGCTTCGCTGGCTGTCGTGCTGTCCATCGTGCTGCTGCCGAATATCGGATCGTCCGGCAGCATTTATTTTGCTTTTGCCGGGGCCATCGCAGGTGGCTCCTTCGTATACGGGCTGGCCGGAACGGCGGGCATGACGCCGGTCAAGCTGGCCCTTGCCGGGATGGCCGTGCATCTGTTGCTGGCCTCCATCACCCAAGGACTGCTCGTGTTCAACGAGCAAATATCTGATGTGCTGTATTGGCTCGCCGGAGCCATCGACGGGTCCACTTGGGCCGACACACGTCTGGTGCTGCCATGGTTCGCCGTGGGTATGATCCTTGCGCTGGCGCTGGCCCCCTCGCTATCTGTGCTGAGCCTCGGTACAGAGGTCGCACAGGGATTGGGACAAAACGTACGTCTTGTCCGCCTACTGGCCTCGGCCTCAGTGATTATGCTGGCAGGCTCTGCCATAGCGGTAGCCGGGTCCATCGGCTTTGTGGGCTTGATGGTACCGAATATCATCAAGATGTTTACAGGCGACAATTACAAACGGGTCATTCCCCTGTCTGCAATCTGCGGAGCTCTGCTGCTGACATATGCAGACGTGCTTGGACGATTTATTGCATTTCCTTATGAATCACCCGTTGGCATTGTAACCGCGCTGGTGGGTGCGCCCTTCTTTTTATATCTGGCGCATAAGAACGGGAGGGCTTCACGATGAAAAAACTGTGGATTTTACTCTCGCTCATGCTAGGTGTTGCTTTTATAGCTATAGGCGTGGGCAGCACCTACATTACGCCCTCTGAGCTGATCAAGGCTCTGACGGACCGGAGTGCCTCTTCCTGGTTCATCGTTCATCATTATCGGCTGCCACGCGGTCTGCTGGCCATCATGGCCGGAGCTGGGCTGGCAGTAGCCGGTGTTCTGCTGCAAGGCATGATTCGCAACCCGCTAGCCTCGCCAGATGTGGTAGGTGTATCCAAGGGGGCCGGCTTTGCGGCGGTTCTCGTCATCGTGCTGCTACCCTCATCCCCAGTGGCACTGCTGCCTGTAGCCGCCTTTGTCGGGGCCGGGCTAGCTGCACTGTTGCTCGTACAGCTTTCGATGAAGGGAGGCATGCGTCCCAATATGCTAGCCTTGACCGGACTGGCGGTGGGCGCTATTTTTCAGGCTGCGACCGATTATATACTGGTCAAGTATCCACTCGAAGCCAGCGACACGCTCACTTGGCTAGCTGGAAGTCTGTGGGGCAAAGGCTGGGACGAAGTGTATGGGCTACTGCCGTGGTTAATCGTGTTGCTGCCTCTCGCCTATACACTACAGCGCAAGCTGGACATTATGAGCCTAGATGAGGAAAGCTCTGCTGGGCTGGGACTTAGCGTGAAGCGTGTGCGTACAGGACTGCTAGCTGTATCAGTCGCCTTGGCTGCCTCCTGTGTCGCTGCCATCGGCTCCATCGGCTTTATCGGACTGCTGGCACCGCATCTGGCACGGCGGTTATTTGGCAATCGCCACCGCTATCTATTGCCCGGTTCGGCGATGATCGGCGCCCTGATTCTCGTCCTCGCTGACGCGCTGGGACGAGGTCTGAAGCCGCCGCTCGAAATTCCCGCTGGCATCGTGACAGCCGTCATTGGCGCGCCATATTTTCTGTATCTATTGCTGCGGGAACGCAAACAAAAAGACAGCGGATAGGATGAGGATAAGAAGTTGCGCAGCGCAGCTAAACGCAGTACTATACCCTAGCGTTTAGCTGCGCTACCTCTCCAGCTGTACGCCGATACGCCGATTAACTTCTTTTCTAAACGATTCATCATGCAGTAGCCTCTTTTTAAAATCATTTATCATTTCGGGAAAGCTGGCATTTGTGCTTGGGTCCAAATCGTTAAAAAAGACAGCTAGCTCTGTCGAATGCCCTTCCTTATCTGTCGCATACATGGCCAGTGTCAAAACATAAGCCGTGGAGCCACCTTTTTGCCCAGTATGTTTCAGGGATTGCTGGTTTTCAGGAAGAACCATAAATGGTTCCTCCAAGACCTCGGACAATAACTTTTGCTCAGCTTTTGTGAACCCTTGACGACGATTCAGCTTACTCATTAAAGAGGCATAATCGGCTGTCGTTGAAGCTATAAAGCGATCCGTATTGATACGATCATAATCCTGATCATACCAAGTCGTAATATCTGCGTTTCTCTTGTAAGAACCACTCACATCACGGCGCAGTTTGTTATGAATCATGCGGGCATATCGGCGAAATTCCGTATCAGACATCGCCTGGATGGCTTCTTTGGCTGAATTGCTATTCTTTGTATTATTCCAATTCTCACCTTGACTCTCCCTCATCCATTCGTAGGGAATCAAAATGGAGGATACAAACGGATAAATGGGATCATGATTTTGCAGCCCCATTTTGGCTCTCGTCCGATTGATCGCACCCACCCCCAGTTTGTCCATTAAATACTCCGCATTGGCGTTGGAACTGAATTGAATCATCCCCTTGGCGACGTCTCGTACAGATACAGTTTCATTCTGTATCCGCCCTTTAGCCTCCATATTCTGTAGCCACGCCGTATGAGCACCCCCATCCAAATCCGGCAAATAAAACCTTTCCAGCGAAATCAGCTTCACTCTCCCGTCCGGGTTAATCTTACCCACCACCGCTTGCTTGGCATATTCGATCGCTATGATTGTTTTGACGGTGCTCGCCAAAGGCATCATCCGGTTTTCCTCTTGACCTGCCAGCTTTTTTCCATCTCTCAGAATCGTAATCGAAACTTTTTCTGCATTCGCCTCCACAAAATGAAGTAAACGCGTGGCAGCATCCTGTTCCTTCGTTTCTTCCTTAACGTCAGCTGCAATCGCAGTTGTGGGCCGGACGGTATTCGGGGGATTAGCCACTTGATTCTGCATGAAAGATAGTAAGCCTGCCGCTACACCCATAACGATGAGCACTGTAGCCAAACTAGTTGCTACCACGATAAGGCGCTTTCGTTTCACTCTTACCTCCCCCCGTATGCGCTTTACATACAGGTTTATTTTCCCATTTTTATATTTCAATTTCTATTTTAAACGAAAACACAGTACAAAAAGTTTCATTACATGTCATATTTTCAAATAACATAAAAAAGAGAGCCTCCTGTATATAACACAGGCTGACTCTCTTTCACTATCCTTCGACACTTATGCTGGATAGGGTACTTCGGTTCCATTCAATATGAGGTGCATCCGAATTTCCGCTTTTAAGGAATCGGATACCGCACAATATTTTTCCTTACCCATCTGAATCGCTTTCCATACGCGGTAATCCGGAATATTGCCATCTACGTGGAATGTCAGATCAATCGCGGTAAAGCCTGTCGGCATTTCTTCCTTGCGCGTACCTTCTGCGTCAATATCAATGCGAGTGATGTCCGACAAAAAACGATCCAAAATCATCGTAATATCAATGCCCATACATCCCGCCAGACCCGCCAACAGCAGTTCCATGGGTGTCATCCCTTTACCATCACCGCCATAAGCCGCCGTAGCATCCATTCCTACAGAGTAACCGGATGGTCCCTCCGAAGTAAACGCGCGTTTGCCGTGCCAAGTTGTAGATACTTTCATGTCTAAAGGCCTTCTTTCCATCTTAATAATCTATGATTTATCCTCGATCTTACTTTAAAATTCACTGATTTGGCGTAAAAATTTCTGTGTTCTCTCATGCTGGGGAGTGTCAAAAAACGCCTGTGGCGCTGCCTCCTCCAAAATGATACCATCTGCCATAAATACGACCTTGTCCGCCACCTCGCGAGCAAATTTCATCTCGTGAGTAACGACGACCATCGTCATTCCGTCTTGAGCCAACTCTCGCATAACTCCCAGTACTTCCCCTACCAGCTCGGGATCAAGCGCCGATGTCGGCTCGTCGAACAGCATAATCGCCGGGTCCATCGCCAGCGCACGCGCAATGGCTACTCGTTGCTGTTGTCCACCGGACAGACGAGAAGGATGTACATCCTGCTTGTCCGATAACCCTACCCGCTCCAACAACCGTTGTCCGATGGACATAGCCTTGTCGCGCGGCATTTTTTTTACTGTCAGCAGTCCTTCAATGACATTGCCGATTGCGGTTTTGTGCGGATACAGATTGAATTGCTGGAACACCATCCCTGTCTGTTTGCGAATCTCACGAATGGCTGCTTGGCGGACACGAACGGGAGCCGTAGCATCGACCTCAATCCCATTCACCTCAAACTTGCCGGAAGACAGCTCTTCTAGACCGTTCAGGCAGCGCAGCAAGGTACTTTTACCTGAACCGCTCGGGCCGAGTAATACGACGATTTCACGAGCGGCAACCTGAAAATCAATGCTTTTCAGAACCTCTACCTGTCCGAATCGTTTACCTAATCCGTTAGTTGTTATCATCATCTATCATCTCCACCTTAATAAGCTCGAGCCAGACGCTTTTCCACCCGCTCCAGTATAGCGGAGAATCCAATGCTCATAATCCAGTACATCAGGCCAATTTCGAGCAGAAACGGCATGTAAAGCAAATACTGCGCCTGTAAAAGCTGTGCCTGCCGCATCAATTCACTGACCCCGATAACCGACACCAGCGACGTTTCTTTAAGCATGCCTACAAATGTATTCCCCATCGGTGCAATTGCGATCCGTACCGCCTGAGGAAGAATAATACGCCACATCGTTTGACCGGGCGACATTCCCGTTGCATAAGCTGCCTCGGTCTGTCCCTGGGGTACGGCTAAAATAGCTCCACGGAACGTCTCCGATAAGTACGCCCCTGTATTAATGCTAAGTGCCAGACAAGCGGCTGTCAGCGATCCGAATGATATTCCATAATCATCCAGCCCATAATAAATGACTGCAATCTGCACCAAAACCGGCGTCCCCCGAATGATCGATACATACATGCGCGCCAGCCATCGAACAGGTCGATTCCCCTTCAACCGGGCCACAGCAACAATCAAACCAATGATTAGGCCAAAAAACATAGAGACAATCGTAATATATAGCGTATAATAAGCACCCTTTAATAAAAAAGGGACGTTCTCCCACATTAATTCAAGCATTGGTTATATTCCCTTCTTTCAGACGAGTGGCCCCATGTCAGCATGAAAGCCAAGACTGGAGCCAGACGCCTCTAACAGGCTTACGTTATTCTTTTGGCTCCTCGCCAAACCATTTTTTGAAAATTGTTTTGTAAGTGCCGTCTTCCTTCATTTCCTTCAAAGCCTTGTTCAAGGCTTCTTTGAGCTCAGGAGTTTTCTGGTTAATGGCTACACCCGCTTGATCCGATTTAATCGGCTCGCCTACGGCTTTAATTTGGAACCCGTTTTTATCGATAATAGGCTTGAGAGCATACAGATTGTTGATTGTTGCGTCAATACGACCAGAGTTTAGATCCTTTAAGGAAGTAATGACATCATCATACGTTTTAATCTCAAAATCGCCTACCTTCGGCAGTACTTCATTCCGCAGATAAGATTCATCATTCGTTCCCAAGCCGACACCAATGGTTTTGCCTTTAAAGTCCTCCAGCTTGGTAATATCATTTGTTTTGCTGTTTACGATAATGTTTACATTGTTTGTGATATAAGGCTCTGTGAAGTCAATAGCCTTCTTACGATCCTCTGTAATCGTCACCTGACTAATCACTGCATCGAATTTTTTCTTTTGCAAACTTGGAACCAGTCCCGAGAATTCTTGTGCCGTGAACTCCGGTTTCACTCCAATCCGCTTCGCCAATTCTTTGGCGATATCCACATCAAATCCGTCCAATTCCTTGTTATCGTTCAAGAAATTGTACGGCGGATAAGTGCCCATCATGCCTACCTTAATTACACCAGCCTTCTTGATTGCTTCGAGCTGGTTACTCGCTGCCACATTACTGCTACCCGCTCCATTGCTAGTATTAGAAGCTTCTGGCTTAGTACCGCAAGCGCTTAGCACAAGGCTGAACAATGCCACAGCCATGAGTGTAGTTACCAAGAACCCTTTTTTACGTGTTTTCATGTATCCTTCTCTCCTATCTGGATGTATATGATTGAGTTCATATATGTGATTTGGCTATATTATTTGTTCCAACTACCCATTCATGCGATGTTGACCCTCTAGCTTTGACCTAGTAGTCCATAAAACTCAAAATTAGCCGCCTCTGCTGCCAATCTTTTAGCAGTTATCTGCGTGATGTGGTCATATGTTCCCTCTGAACCGAATAGCCAGCGTGTAATGACACCTTCGATCATACTCATGAGTAGTGCCGCCCTTAATTCGACATCCAATTCAGCAGGCAACATGTTCAGCTCGATCGCTCTTTCCATATTGCGCCGGAATGCCAGCTCCATCGCGGCCCTTGTCTCTCGGATACTCTGGCGCACCGGTTCATCGACACCACTGCCGATCAGCAGCAAACCCATCAGATAGCGGTTCTCCAATGCAAAATCAAATAACCGAACAAACAGCGCCTCCGATGCCTTAACCATATCAGCCAGCGTTCCCGCATCACGGCGATATCCCTGTCCAATCGCTGACAATAGTTGTTCACGACCGGTAGCGATAATCTCCAGCGCCAGTGCCTCTTTACTTTTAAAATGCCAATAAAACGTGCCCTGGGCTACTCCCGCCTCTACCACGATATCTGATATCTTCGTTTGATGGTAACCCTGCTCGGCGAACCGCTTCAATGCAATGTGAAGAAGCTGTGTTCTGCGGTCTGTTTCTTCCCCCGCGTGCTCAGCAGGTTGGTCATTTGAGACGGTCTCGGACTGCTTCGCCTTTCGTGGCTGCATGGGTTTCCTCCTCTCGATTGATCAGTCAGTCAGTTTTATATTTTTAATCCTATAGGATAAGTATACTTTTGTCAAAGAAAAAACTGTCAGAAGAAAATAAAGTTTTGCTGCTCCATGCTACGAAGCGTGAATGTGGTGTTATGCCAAGGCACCTTTCGAGCGTATTTCCAAAATTCATATATCCTCTCCTTAGAAGGTTACTATCACTTTTCCTTCGGAGTGGCCAGTAGAAACTTTATTTAAAGCCATGTTAATGTCATCAAAATTATAAACTGAATCTATAGCGGGCTTAATATCTTCATCCTCAACTAGTTTCGTCAGTTTTTGTAATTGCCTGCCATTAGCGGACACGAATAAGAAGCGATATTCTTTATTCTGTTTAACTGCTAATCGATCTAAACGAGCACCTACTAAACCAAACAATAGCTTTTTCCATATTGGAAAGTTATTTTCAGCAGCAAAGCGGTAATTGGGTAAAGCCTTCAATGATACCAATTTCCCTTGGGGTTTGAGAATAGCAAGTTCCGTTTTAATTTCTTTTGCCCCCAATGTATCGATAACATAATCAATATTAGATAGCAAATCAAAATAATTTTCCTCTTTATAGTTAATGAATTGATCAGCGCCGATGGACAGTGTTCGTGATCTCCCTCTTTCACTGCCGCTCGTAATCACATATAACCCCATCGATTTGGCAATCGGGATAGCCATCGTACCAAAGCCGCCGGTTCCTCCAGAAATAAATAGTTTTTTATCGGGTTGAACATGAAGTACATCATGCAAGGCTTGATATGCAGTTAAAGCCGTGAGGGGTACCGCGGCGGCCTCAATAAAAGAAAGATTTTTAGGCATAACGGAAATCGCATCCTCATGGACTGCCGCATACTCAGCAAAAGCTCCGATTTTATTTATTGGCAGCCTCGTATAAACGGGATCTCCAACCTTGAATTTCACAACATCTTTTCCAACAGCCTCAATAACGCCGGATAGTTCGTTTCCTAAAGTTAAAGGGAAGTCATAATCGGCAATCATGCGAATACTACCATTTAAAATAAGAATGTCTAAGGGATTTACACCTGCAGCTTTTACTTTGATAAGAACCTCATGGTTATTGATTTCCGGTATTTTTATATTGTTTATTTCTAAATTGGATTTGTTTTGAATATTTTTGCATTTGCGCAGCTTTCAATTCTTCATCTTCTCCTTTTCTCATTTATCTTAATTCCACATTCGTTTATTGGAAAAATTGATGGCGTACTTTAACTTGTACGCCATCATAAAGCAATATCCATGTTATTCTTTACTGATGTTGAGATTGAAGTTCTTTCATCGTAGGATAATCTGTGTAACCCTCGCTTCCGTTACCAGAGTACAATGTTTTACGATCTGCTTCATTCAAAGGAAAGCCTTCTTTAAGGCGTTCAACTAAGTCCGGATTAGCTAATGACCATACCCCGACTGGCGCCATATCAGCAAGGCCATTATCAATATCTACACTAAGATCTTCTAGAGCCCGTCCAGCTCTATTGACTAATAATGGATTTGACCAGATATTGCGAATTTCACGGAGCAGTGTTTCGTTCCCTAAATGCATAACATGGAGGTAAGCTAAATTATATTGAGCTAATTCTTTTACAAGGTGAAGATAAACTTCAAGACCGTGTTCGCCCTCATCAATTCCGTTAAGAGGTGTTCCCGGCGAAATACGGAAGCCTGTTCGTTCTGCTCCAATTTCTTCAACGATTGCTTTCGTTACTTCAATTGCAAAGCGAGCACGGTTCTCTATCGATCCACCGTATTTATCCGATCGTATATTAGAATTCTCCCCAATAAATTGATTAATCAGATAACCATTTGCTCCATGAATTTCAACGCCGTCGGCTCCTGCTTTAATAGCTGCCGCTGCTGCTTTCCGGAAGTCTGTAATTGTCGTCTGGATATTTTCTTCACTTAACTCTCTTGGAACGGGTATTTCCTGCATCCCTTTAGCCGTAAACATTTCTACACCGGGTGCGATCGCAGATGGTGCAACGGGTTGACGATGATGTGGTGTATTGTCGGGGTGCGAAACACGACCGACATGCATTAATTGGATAAATATAAATCCACCTTCTTCATGTACCGCATCCGTAACCTTTTTCCAACCTTCAATATGCTTTTCCGTATAGATGCCCGGTGACCTTAAGTAACCTTGACCATCATCAGAAGTTTGTGTGCCTTCAGTAATAATTAAACCCATCGATGCTCTTTGAGCATAATAATGGGAAGTTAGCTCTCCCGGCGTACCATCCTCTTGCGCTCTACTACGTGTCATTGGTGCCATCGCTAACCGATGAGGTAATTCCAGGTTGCCAATTTTCGTTTTGCTCCACAGTTTTTCCATTTTAAAACCCCCTCTTTGAATTGAGTTTATTAACTCCAATGTCTTTCGATTATCGCTCCACTTTAGCCTGTGCGGATCTGACCGCATTTGTCATGAGCTTGCGAGGCAGCAACCGCGGCAAGAACGCCATGAACTTGTTGCGCCCCCCTGTTATGATTAAAGTCTTGCCCCGCAAGAATTCGCGATATCCTATGTCAGCCACCTGCCCAACCTCCATGACGCCGCTTCTAAACAGCTTTGAGGTGGCTAGCCCAGCACGATCGACAAAGCCAGTCGCTGTCGCTCCCGGACAGAGTGCGGACACAGTCACGCCTGTGCCGCGCAGCTCATTCTCCAAAGCCTCAGTGAACGATAGTACGTACGCTTTTGTCGCATAGTAAACTGCCATCAGTGGTCCAGGAAAAAAAGCCACCAACGAAGCCACATTCAGCACGCCCCCTTGCTGCCTTTTGACCATATCCGGTAAGAACACCTTAGTCATTACAGTCAGAGCCTTGATATTAATGTCGATCATATTCATCTCTTGCTCCAACTGTGTCTCCAAGAATTCCCCGTACAAGCCGAAGCCCGCATTATTAACAAGAAAGTCGACGGTGATCCCTTTTTCTTTAAGCTCCCTGTAGATTTCCTCTGCCACGCCAGGTAATGCAACATCTTTGGCGATGTATGTCGTTTGGACACGGTACTTTTTCCGATATTCCCTCGCGAGATCCACGAGCTTGTCCTCGCTGCGTGCGACCAGCACCAAATCGTATCCGTCTTTGGCGAAACGATCCGCCAGCTCTTTTCCAATTCCGCCCGACACTCCGGTAATTAGTACAGTTTTGCTCATCATTTAAGCTGTGGGTAAATAGCAGCTACACCGCCAGCGAGAGCACGCTGGAGTTGACGGCTCGGTTCATCAGCAAGAATTTCAAAGCTATCGGACTCTATTCCATCAATTGCAATTTTTGCAATATCAGCAGGGTTGGACTTCGGAGCTTCAACGCCTGACGTCATGTCTGTATCCATAAAGCCCACATGCAAGCCAGCTACTCTCACATTTTGAGGATACAGATTTAAGCGCAACTCGTTCGTCATTGCCCACGCAGCCGCCTTTGCAGCCGAATAAGCGCCTTCACTCCCGCCACTACTGAACCATGATAATGCGGAAAGGATATTCAGTATGGATCCCCCACCATTATTAATAAGAATAGGTGCGAAATTGCGAATCATGGATAATGTGCCAAAGAAGTGCGTATTAAATTCCAACTGTATTTGATCGAGATCACCGTCAAGCAAAGTAGCTCCTGTAGCCGAGCCTGCATTGTTGATCAGAAGCGTAACATCTTGAGCGGCCATAGCAGCTGCCGCTACCTCTTGAGGGTTCGTAATATCAAGCTTTACAGGAATTGCACCGGGAATGTCAATGGACTGCGGATTTCTTGCTCCGGCATACACCTTAGCCCCTCTGGATAGAAGTTCAAGGGCAAGATGGCGACCAAAACCTCGGTTCGCGCCAGTGACAAATACAACTTGTTGAGAAATATTCATTTTCATGTGCTCCTTTTATTGTATTTTGTTTATGAAATTGTTTTCTTGAAGCTATTTGGTCTGCGTTTTGATACGTAGTAATTACGGTAAGCGAGTTTTACTCGATACTTGTTTTCTAACGAGAACGTTCATTCTCAAAATCGTTAAAAAAAATACTGAGTGCCTTACTCTGTTGTTTTTATGTGTTGTGTTGTTTGTTGTTTTAACTGCGCTGATAAACTTCATTGTAAACTATGCTTTAGAGCTTCTTTCGGCGTTTTTAGAATGTTCATTCTAAATTAAGCGTAAGATAACTCGATCGCAAAGAGCATGGATTAGCAGAAGGAACACTTCACATCTGAACTGACTACCACAACTACCCTTATTCTTCAAGGAGCTTCATCGAAATATGAGTAATACGGTGAAGCTTTTCTCTGGAAGCCGAGGTTCTTGCCATTACCCTTAACCCAATCCATACATTATGCAGGTATTCCGCCAATTCCTCAGCATTGTATGTGGAGGTGAATTCACCTTCACGCTGTCCCCAAAGAATAATCTCCTTGAGCAATTGCTCTGCTGTCGTGAATGCTTTCGTGGCCTTGTTGTCCACCTCGACGTCGCGCGCCGCCAATTCTACGGCCGAATTCACCATTAAGCATCCGGCTGGCGAGTCCTCATCCCCGTCGATCATGAAGCTAAAAATAAACTGTAATGCCTCCGATGCGGTCTTTGATCCTTTAACCCCTCCTGCAAGCGCGGCGATGATTTTGTCGTCAAACCGATCCATCGCTTTCAGGAACAGACTATGCTTATCTCCAAAAGTATCATACAAGCTTCTTCGATGAATACCCATATGCTCAACCAACTCGGTCATGGACGTTTTCTCGTACCCCTGCTCCCAAAAGAGCCGCATCGCCTTATCCAAGACTTCTTTCTCTTCAAACTCCTTGCTTCTCGCCATTCCCATCTCCCTCCCTCAATTAATATAACATATTGAGAACGATCAGTAAAGAATCGTTATGCTCTTTTTGAATGACATAATATTTCCATCGAGTTGGTTATCATACAATTCTACATATTGTAACTCCCCTGCCCGTTAGCTTAAACAATTACCGGCAGTCTAATGTAGTGCTTATGAAAAGTAAATAAGCCCATAACCGTATTTGGAAGGTAAATTAATTTTCCAATTTATAAGGGTATGGGCTCTCTTTGATCCTAAATAAGGCAGTGTAGGTTCTTATCACTTATAAAATATCATCGTCTGCTAATATACATTAGCATATTGTTCTTATATGGTAAAAGCAATTTGTTGAGCTATCATACCGTCGTTCAATGTCAATCCCATTCCGAGTAATGGTGATTATTAGGCTCTGAGCCTCGCGAACGTGATGTAATCGATTTGGACAGGCTCTGCCGATTCGATCCGAAGCGCCCGGTTGATCTGTCCCCGGTGATATTGCCCATGTAAGAGGACCTGCGACAGGATGTCCCGGACGGACGTTCGGAACGGAACCCCGCTCTGGTTCGCATAGTCGATCATCTCGTCCAACTCGGATTCCTCGAGCCCTTCGATATAGACGCGGTATTGTTCGGCGTTTTCTTCGAACATCGTCCGAATCGTCGTCAGGTCTTCTGCTTCCTCCCACAACGAATATTGCGCGCTACCCTTGCCCTGCAATCGGGACAGCCAGACTCGTTCCGCGACCGCGACGTGCCGAACCAGCTTCAGAAGGTCCTTGTTCTTCGTCTCACTCTCCTCGAGTGCGTCCAAGATGCGTCCGTCCGCCCAGTACAGGTGGTCCATCATGCACTTGATCGTCTTCATTTCGGTTTCCCCCTCTTCGTCTCATCGATTACTTGAAACTACTATTAACCGTTAGTTTAATCATGTGAATGAACTAAAACAACCTTTTTTCGGTGAATTCCTTGTTGCTGTAATCTAAGCACTAAGAAAACGCTTTATTTTCTCAGTCTGCAACTTTATTTCCTTTGAACAAAAAGAGAACCTCCACAGAGGTTCTCAGAGTGTCGAGAAAGTCCAGAGGACTTTTCGACACTTCTATTTTTATATGGGGAGACGCATCTTTTAAAA
>NZ_JBMOUI010000013.1:0-178287 GCF_049319765.1 Paenibacillus sp. S29
ACCCATCCCGAACACGACCGTTAAGCCCTCCAGCGCCGATGGTACTTGGACCGCAGGGTCCTGGGAGAGTAGGACGTTGCCAAGCGCAATAAAAGAGCACAGCCTTACTGGCAGTGCTCTTTTTGTCTTTTTCGGAACCGAGTCGATATTAGAAAATGAAATTTAAGTTTAGTACTTTCTAAATATACAGTTATCTTAGCACCACTACTTCTGTATATAGCATCCCAATGTCAATTAACTTCTAAGAGCCAACTGTTTATGTTTCGTTAGGAGAAATCGTTGGAGCAGGTGGTTCGAATTGGGGACTCTGGATTCTGATCAGAAGTGATAAAAAGATCGTTAGAGCGTTCCTCTTTGGAATTTTCATTTATTTGCAATAAAATCATAGATTACACTTCCAAGAAATACAGATATTAATGTTACCACCAACGTTAACGTTAGTATTATGTTTACCGCTATTGGAGTGGCTTACCTGCCAAATAGGATAGCTTCTTGTAACTTGGCCAATCCTAATTCTGTCACTGTAATAATCCTAGTTCTTGAATCAATTGTACTTTGTACGACGTCAACGAAACTGCTTTTTTAAGATGTTCACATTCCGAGTAACCGTAGTTTGATTAAGAAGCATGGCTTCTCCTAATTCACTTATTGTAATGTCTTTTATTATTGAGGATGTTAACTGGCATAGAATATTGTGTGATTTTTAAGCAAGTACAAGACAGTAACTTATTATATACTGAATAACTACCCTTGTCGTTTTTCTAAGATTTGAACAAAAGCATGATTGCAGTAAAAGATATAGACGAGACAAATGGCCACTTAATTAAAGCATTTGATATTTTATAGTCGCAGCTGATAATGACGTTGTTTATTTCATTGTCCCTTTTAGAAAGCATTACTTTGTTTCTTTGTTTTGATAAAATCTCAATTTGTTGTATAGAAACAGTGGGTTTATCCTAGCTCATGTTATAATTTTCTCAAAATTCATGATATAAAAACAGCCTATTTTAGGCTGTTTTTGTCTCAATTGAAGTTATAACTCACAAGACTATTTATATCATCTAAATGAGACAGGCAATATCCCCGAAAACCCAGTGAAATCGGGAATTAAGGCTAAGTAAACACAAAATTATCTGTTAATGATTAATCTAAGTTTCTTAGTTTATGGTGAAAAAGGATAGCCTATTTTTTATAACAAGAAGTGAGACAAACATTATTTGAAGGAAAAATCACCTTTGCTCGGCTAAAATTTTGTTATAACATTTTTAGCTACAGGACAATCAAATATCTAACCTAAATAGTCCCGTTAAAAAGGGGCTTTTTTACTTTATGTATAGCAGGTGAAATGACCGTTTCAAGAAAAAGGTTGCACTCATTCAAATCTCATCATTGCTATTTGGAGAATGCATCTTTGGTACTTAGGCTTTAATTTACCCGAGGTATTTAGATAATTAGCAGACCTGTTTATACATTGTAATTTTTAAGTTGGGACGAAACGATCTCATCAGTTTTTTTATTTTGTTGATTAATTTCTAAGAAATATTAGATTGAAATCATATGTCTATTTCCTTGTCTAAATGGGAATACTGATTCTAAAATAGAACGGAGGAGATTAAGATTAATTATAAAGATATATATAATTTACATATTCAGCTTCTTGATGTATATGAGAGGAATCAAACGTTTCGCCATCCTTATCAAAAGGATATTAATTTTTATAAACGACAGCTTAACTTTTTTTGTGAAAATATCGTACAAAAGATTTTCGTTTTAAACCAACTAATAAAGATTTATGAGAAGAATAGAGAGCCTCAAATTAATTGGTACTCAGAGACTTATTATTCAAAACAACATGGAAATATTAAAAAAACAAATTGAGAGATGAAAAGACCAGCGAGTGGTTTCAGTTCATCGTAATTGAAACATAGATCTGCATTAAATAAACAGACAAGCCAAAGCTAAAATATTCGAGAAAAGCAAAACACAGATGAGTTCCAAGTTTGGGATTCGACTCTGTGATTTTTTTCTTATTTCACGAGCAAAATAATGTTTGAATGAGAAGAAGGATTTTATTTAATCTTGGCAGTTATATGGAGTGGATTACTTGAGTTTAAAGGCGCACTCCCTAGTTAATCAAAATCTTAAATAAGTTGAATCTTTAGCCGGTGATCTAATTCAAAAGATCTTCGGCTTTTTTGTTTAAAAGCAAATTAGACGTAGTTCAAACGGGGCAAATAATACAAGAAAAATACTGGTGCCGTATAAATGAACTTAACTTCATAGATATTAAAAAGTTGACTTAATTCGATTTCAAAAGTATAATTCAATTAATCGATTGAATAATTGATAAGTTAATTAAGGGGGATTCTATTTATGGGAGCAGTATCTTTAACAAAACAGAATTTTGAATCGAACATTAACAGCGGAGTGACACTAGTTGATTTTTGGGCACCATGGTGTCCACCTTGTCAAGTGCAACTTCCGATCGTAAATGAGCTAGCTGATGATCTGGCTGGACAAGCAACAGTAGCCAAAGTCAACGTTGATGAAGAAATCGAATTGGCTCAACAATTTGGAGTTAGAAGTATTCCTACGCTACTCTTATTTAAAGATGGTAAATTGGCTGAGACAATGGTGGGGATTGAGCAAAAGCAGGCTCTTAGAGAAAAAATTCTAGGAATGCTTAATTAACAGAGTATTCAACAAATCCATTTTTGTAATAATCATTGAAATACATCTGAAGAGAACGACGGATTTGGATTTTTCTGAACCGTCGTTTTTTTCAATTTATTAAGTGAATTCTTAAGCTAGAACCAAAATGAACGGAAAGTAAATGTTGGATTGCTATTTTATATTTGGACATACTAGTGAGTGATTCGCATGCAGGAAGGCATACCCGAAAATCTAAGGTATTGCAACAAAGAGGAGGTTCCAATGGAAAGTAGATGTCCTGAATCGGATATTAAAGAACGTTTATATCAGCAATTTGCTCGAATTGGGAAATGTTTATCCAGTGACAAAAGACTTGAGATTATGGATCTCTTATCAAACGGACCAAAATCTGTTGAAAGTTTGGCTACACAAACTGGTATGAGTGTTGCGAATGTATCCCGTCACTTACAAATTTTGCTGGAAGCAAAATTGGTTAGATTTCAAAAAAAAGGTACTTTCGTTATATATAATATTAGTGATTTATCTGTAACTCATTTTTTGTCCTCTTTATGGAATTTGTGTGAGGACAGACTCTCTGACATAAAACAGATTAAAGATGAGTTGAAAAGGCAATATGTAGGTGTTCAAAGTATCACAAAAAAAGAACTATTGGCAAAAATGAAGCAGGATAACATGGTTCTCATAGATCTCCGACCAGTTGAGGAGTATAAAACATCTCATATCCCATGTGCTATATCTGTACCTTTAGAGCAGTTGGAAGAATACCTAAAAACATTAAATAAAGCTGATGTAGAACTTGCTGCATACTGTCGAGGCCCTTATTGTTCTCTTGCATCTCAAGCTGTTGATTTTATTCAAAAACAGGGCTTCACAGCGTATCGAATAGAAGAAGGAGCCCGAGAGTGGAATGCTTACGATGGAGAATGAGGAATGAAATTTAAATAAAAGATGCAAGTGAAAAATATAGTGCTTTTAACATTTAAAGTTGGATTAAGAGAGTTGATAAAACTGAAATTTAATCATTAAATTCAACTGTTCTATTGATTTTAATGATTCGACTTAATATGACAGAACGGAATAGATATAGGATAATTTACTGGCTAACTCAACATTTTCGCTTCCTTGCGGTGTAAGATGTTATCTTTATAATCAAACAAAATCAGGTGCCTGTTTATATTAAATGGATTGACATTAAGAGATAGTTCCGATTTTGAAAAATAGCATTTCAGGAATCCACAATGTCTTCCTAGGGCGATTGCCGTTTGTTTGGGGAAAAGATTTGTCTCCAAAAGATAGCGTAATTATATTGACCGATTAATATTTTAAAGGAAAAAAAGCGGCACGTATTTTACCAAAACAGGGATTTCATGATTTGTATTTATTAGTTATTAGTAGATCCAGTTTCTCAATTAATTGAATGGAGTCAGAAAAGTAAATTAGAACAAAACTGCATTGAATAATATTGGATCTGGAGCCATTCAGTTCCGAATAACATACAGTAAGGCGGGAGATTAATGATAAATGTCCAAGAAATAACTTCAGTGAATGAAATAGATACGTTTATCCAAAATAACCGATTAAGTATGCTATATGTATCTCAAGAGGATTGTAATGTATGTCATGCAATTTATCCCAAACTAAAAGAATTACTCAACAACTATCCAGAAATAAAACTTGCGCATATAGATGCTAGTCAGGTAGAGGCGGTTGCAGGCAAATTATTGATTTTTACAGTTCCCACGATCATCTTATTTTTTGATCAAAAGGAATATCTTCGTGAAGGACGGTTTGTTCAGTTTGAACAATTAGAAGCACGATTAGAACAGTTGTACAATGCGGTATAAATTCTAAGGTAATATCAACATGAAAATAAAACTATTTAATACGATGGAGAAAAGAATGAAGAACCCCGTGATTATTATTGGTGCTGGCTTAAGTGACCTGCGAGCACTGCTATATCCGAAGATCGTATTCCACTTCAAAATTTTCCGCATTACGGAACCTATACCTGCATCTGGGGAATGGAAAAATAAATTGCCTTTGCTGGAACAGAAGCAAGTGCAGAATTTGGTGACATCTTGAAGGTGCACTTCAGTCAGCTGAACTAGTAGTCTCAAAAATCATCAATCAGATAACAAAAATACAAAACTTACAAGAAGTTGCAACGAATCTATTCATCCGTAATGAAAATAATAAATTCAAATATACAATTAATTAATTGAATATCCGACCTGTGTAAACTATACTAATGGAGTACCACTATTTTAAAACTAAGGAGGTTTATTCATGAAGAAAATGAAAGCCATGCAAATTCCAGCTGCAGGAGAAAAAATGCAGTTAGTTGAGGTACCGGTTCCGCAGCCGGCAGAAGGGCAAGTATTGCTCCGCGTTGAAGCTTGCGGCGTATGTAATGGAGATTCAATGGCCATGGGCGGTGCGGCGTCAGCATATCCCCGCATTCCTGGACATGAAGTGATAGGAATCGTTGATGAGCTTGGATCAGGCTCGTCAAAATGGAAAATTGGAGAACGTGTCGGCATTGGATGGCATGGGGGACATAGCCATGTGACCGGATTAACAATGGACGGAGGATATGCTGAATACATGGTTGCTTATGAGGATAGTTTGTCCAGTATTCCAAATGAAATTTCGGCAATGGAAGCTGCTCCATTAATGTGTGCTGGAGAAACGACCTTTAGTGCCATCAAAAATAGTAAAGCTCGCCCTGGTGATCTAGTAGCGATTCAGGGGATTGGTGGACTGGGACATCTTGCCGTGCAGTTTGCAAGCAAAGCCGGATATCGCACCGTGGCTATTTCACGAGGAAATGATAAAGAAGCTCTCGTACGTGAACTTGGAGCCCATCACTACATTGATTCGACCAAAGAAGATCCGGCTGAGGCATTACAAGCATTAGGCGGTGCTAAAGTCATCCTGGCAACTGCACCTAACGCGAAGGCCGTTTCCTCTCTGATCAACGGGTTGGGTCAAGACAGCGAGCTCATCATTGTGGCAACTTCCACTGATCCACTAGAATTGTCAGCGATGGACTTTTTGAAAGGATCTAACACGGTCAAAGGTACGTTAACAGGCGGAGCGGAAGAAATCCAAGCGACGATTAATTTCAGTGTGCTGACGGATATTCGCCCCATGATTGAGTCATATCCATTAGATCGTGCTAGCGAAGCATACGATAAAATGATGTCAGCATCGACTCGATTCCGTGCTGTCCTGAGTATTTCTGAGTGATTATATAATTACATGGGTGGGTAGCCTACGATTCACGGGTTAATAGAACCACTTGTTCAATTTGGACAAGTGGTTTTTTTTTAATGTACTGTAGGATTTACCATATGCCAGTAATACTAAAGATACTGCGTTATGTCGAACTTCGCTCAACTAACTTGTATGTTAAAGTGTTTAGCCTGTTTTTGATGTTATTCAACTTATTTTGCAAAATAAGAAATGCATTCTCAGCTTGCTGGTCGATAGGATAGTCAATCGTTGTCAAATCGAGCAAGTGAGCCACCTCTGTATTATCGAAGCCCATAATCCCCAAATCTCCCGGAATGGAAAATCCCAATCGACGCAGGGCTGTCATAAGACCAGCTGCCACTTCATCATTGGCACAAAAAATAGCATCAGGTCGGTCTTCCTGCGATACCCACCATTTAGCAAGCTCTTCCCCATCACGAACTAAAGTTTTATCTTCGAAATGAGGAAATGGATACGCCATGAGATTGTGTTTCTTAACGAATTCTGTATGGGCACGAATGCGTTCCTTTGTATTCAGTCCTTTGGACATCGGATATATGCTAAGTATTTTTCGGTAACCTTTGGAATGAAGATATTCAAGACCTGTCGAATAGGCATGAAATTGATCCATAAAGACAGAAGGAAGATTCTCCTTTTGAAGACGTTGCCATATAACAATGGGGCCATACCGGGCATAGGATTCAATGACATCCCATTCATTGGACCGTATCAAACACACGATAGCATCTAATTGCTTCCGTTTTAGCATTTCCAGGGCAATAAGCTCCTTTTCAGGTTCTCCATTCGTGATAAAAAGAGTGACGATAAATCCGTTTTTCTCAGCATAAAGAGTGAATGCACGAACAAAATTAATAATAATGGGACTAAAGGAGACCGTCATTATTCCAATCTGACAAGTTTTACCTTTTTTTAGAGAGATCGCATTAGCATTGGGGACATAATCAAGCTCCTCGATAATTTCTAAAACTTTTTGTCTGGTTAAATCACTTACGTAGCCGTGTTTATTAATTACTCGTGATACAGTTGCTGTGGATACTCCCGCTAAGCGAGCAATTTCTTGAATATTCGCCACTTCTAACCACCTCTTAAGAGAAATCATATAATGTTTCCTAAGTTTGTCTTAACTAAAAAGGACTTCAGAGCCTAATAATATTGGCCTTGAAGTCTTTTAGTTAAGAATTGGA
This sequence comes from Paenibacillus sp. S29, assembly GCF_049319765.1. Lineage (NCBI taxonomy): Bacteria > Bacillati > Bacillota > Bacilli > Caryophanales > Paenibacillaceae > Paenibacillus > Paenibacillus sp. S29. Next base: position 7,134 of record NZ_JBMOUI010000013.1, read on the forward strand.
GAAATTAATTGTTATTCGTCTGTTCTTAGAAGTCAGCTTAATGTAACTGAAAATGTTCTTGCCACTCATTCAAGCCCTCTTCCATGCGAAAAGCCGTAAAGCCTTCAGATTGTAATTTCTGCGTCGCCAGAGCTGAGTAGACACACAGTGGACCTCTACAATATGCGATGATTTCTGTGTTTTTCGGTATCTCTCTTATTAGTGCATCTAATTCTTCCATCGGCACTGAAATTGCTCCCGCAATATGATCCATGTCATACTCTTCTTTAGGACGTAAATCCACCAAAATTATTGAATCATTATTAATCTTCTCCCTAACCTCATCCATCGTAAGCGTTTGAACGTCATCAAGATTGTTTAGGAAATCGTCTTTCATTCTACTAATGTCAGGAAGTTGTTTTTCACTGATTCGCCATAAAGAGGAAAGAAATTCGATGATTTCTGGATCAGCCAAAGAATAGATCACATATACTCCTTTTTTTGTAAATTTAACCAGTTTTGCATCGAGCAGAACTTGAAGGTGGCGAGATACATTAGCAATATTCATGTCTGTGCAGGTAGCTATTTTTTCTACGGTTCTAGAACCATTGGATAGCACATTTAAGATCTCAAGACGCTTATCACTGGATAAACATTTTCCGATTCTAGCCAATTGTTTATAGAGATCTTCCTTAAAGATTTTCGCAGAGTTCAGCATATCTTCCATTATTCTCAACCTCTATTCTTGTCGTATTATAAAACGGGAATCCCCAATTCCAATCATGCATAGGAGAAGCCTTAGAATACACCTTAAACTATAATCCATAACTGAAGAATCATAATGAGGAAATTATATACTCAAAAATTGACTTTACTCATGAAATCGGCTCTTGTTCATTCAATTGAATATTAAAATTTTAACATGAACAACCCGAGTGGAGTCAAGTCAAAAGGATATAACTTGATAAAATTTATAAGAATACCCTATTTAGAAAGTTAAAAAGAAAGCCTTAAATTCTGGTTTACTCCAACATACAACGCATATGAAACATAAACTCTCACAAAAAAAGTTGACACTGCCATTGCGCTCTGTCAGCTTTTTTCATTATACAAAGATTAGTCAAACATCCGCCCCTAAATATATTTCTACAATGTGTGTCTCATTCGTAGCCATTTTCCATCCTTGTATTGACGAGCAGATTTCCTAATGCTATAATTCAATTAATCAATTGAATATTAAAAAATATGGTTATAAACAACTGTAAAAAATATCGAATTTGGAGGGATGAATATGTATAAATCTGTAATTGTTGGAACTGGTCCAGCAGGACTGACCGCAGCGATCTACCTGGCTCGTGCTAATATGAATCCGCTCGTCATTGAAGGACTTGAACCAGGAGGACAGCTTACAACAACAACTGAAATTGAGAATTATCCTGGATTTCCAGAAGGCATCATGGGCCCCAAATTAATGGATAATATGCGTAAACAAGCGGAACGCTTCGGGGCTACATTTCTTAATGGTTGGGTAAAGACGGTAGATTTGGAAAAACGGCCGTTTAAACTGGAAGTGGAGGGCAAAGGTGAAATCATTACTGAGACTCTGATCATTTCAACCGGTGCCAGTGCGAAATATTTAGGAATACCAGGCGAAACAGAAAATGTAGGCCGGGGAGTTAGTACTTGTGCCACTTGTGATGGTTTTTTCTTTCGAAATAAGGAACTCATTGTAGTGGGTGGAGGCGATACTGCATTGGAAGAAGCAAACTTTCTAACACGATTCGCTTCCAAAGTTACTGTGGTGCATCGTCGAGAAGAACTGAGAGCCTCAAAAATTATGCAAGATCGCGCTCGTTCAAACCCAAAAATTGAGTGGGCTTTAAGCAGGACCCCACTTGAAGTTGTTGCGGAAGAGCGTGGAGTGACAGGATTGAAAGTCCGGAACCATATCTCAGGCGAAGAGGAAATCCTACATGCACATGGTGTATTTGTAGCCATCGGCCATCATCCGAATACGGACTTTTTAAATGGTCAAATTGAAACGGATCAGAACGGCTATATCGTTACAGTACCCGGCACATCAATGACAAATATTTCAGGTGTGTTTGCTTGTGGAGATGTACAGGATACTCGCTATCGTCAAGCTATTACTGCAGCAGGGACTGGAGCCATGGCGGCCATGGATAGCGAAAAGTTTATCGATTCTTTGGAAAATAATTAAAACGTCGTAACCGAATAGAACGTTTTGAAGTTTCTCGGAATCTAAGGATTTTAGTGACAAGTACAAGTATTGAAAATATGGAAAGGAGCATTTTAAAATGCCGAATCAAAAAGTGAATATGAATACGGTTTGGTTCAAAGACGCGAAAGGTTTTGGTCGTATGAAAGGCGACAATTTACAAACCCAAATTGCTATCCCTGTTATGAAAGGCGGAAGTGGAGAAGGTGCTAATCCACAACAACTCCTGATGTCCTCTGCCATTGCTTGTTATGCTCTGACACTAGCGTACATGCTCGATCGCAAGAAAGTACCCGTTGTCGGGTTCTTTATGGACACAGAAGGGGACATAGCTAGAGGGGACCAACTGAGCATTACACATCGTCCGCATGTTGTTTTATCCTCGAGTGCATCAAAGGAAGATATCACTGTGGTCGAAGCATTATTTTTACAAGCAGAAGAAAAATGCCACATTGGTCAGCTGCTTGTCAAAGCAGGTGTGCCGGTAGGTACCGAAGGTAAGGTATCGATTGATGCTGGAGATGATCTGACAAGTAACTATATTGAACAACATCAATTGGAATGGTAAACCATCCATTAAAAAAGGAGATCTTAAAATGAAAAAAATTACCTCTAAATCAGAATTTGATACAGCTATCCGTTCCCCCAAAATTACAGTTGCTGTTTTTAAAGCAGACTGGTGCTCAGACTGCAAATTCATTGATCCATTCATGCCTGAAGTTGAAGAAAAATTTGCGAATGATCTGGATCTCATCGAGGTGGATGTAGATCATGTAGGGACTGTAAGTGAAGAACAAAATATTATGGGTATTCCAAGCTTTGTTGCCTATGTCGACGGTAAAGAGCTTACTCGATATGTCAACAAGCTTCGTAAATCACGCGAAGAAATAGAACATTTTCTGCAAAGTGCTGTTGAGGTATATAACAAACGTTCATAAGGGATTTTTCGCTATTTCGTATCAATATAGAAACTACTCGAAGAAGCCACGTTTACCTCAAAAAGCAATTTGGCATAAAGAACGGTACGACACCAACTTAGAAGGCCTCATTAAAAAATATGAACAAACGATCTCTAACTACATGGATAAACGTACAAATGGAAAAGAAACAAGAGGTTGGAGTCAATAAGTATCCTTCTTCTATAACCACATTTATTTTATTATCCTGAAGTGAGAAGAATGTTGCAGCAGCAAGGATTTAATTTCAAGTAATTTCATTGATGGAAGCCCAAATTACATGAAAATCAATCGCTTAAGTTAAACAAGCCCTAAGCTGAAGATGGAGCCGATTTTGGATATCTGCTCTAATGGAGGAGAGCTGTCCTATTTAACAGGCTTCTGTGGTGGTGTAGCCATAACTTGGTTCTCAGTTCATTTTATAAACGTTAGAACGAGAGTCTTTTTATATGCACTGTTAGGGATTAGATAAGTTGATTTAATTGTTGCTAATATACGAAGTCTACGTTATAGAATGACAATAATAAAACTTGGAGGTTTTTTTGTGAATAATTTTCAATCTGTTGAAGCTCTTTTTAAACCATTCGAAATGGGAAATCTCAAACTATCTAATCGTATTATATTGGCACCTATGACTCGAAATTTTTCTCCAAATGGAGTGCCAGGGGAGGATGTCGCTGCGTATTATCGTCGTAGAGCTGAAAATGGTGTTGGACTTATTGTGACAGAGGGTACGTTTATCAACCATCCTGATGTTGCATCTGAGGTGCCAGCATGGCAGGAGGACGTACCACACTTATACGGAGAAGAGGCGCTAAACGGTTGGTCAAAAGTAGTTGATGGAGTACACGAGGCCGGTGGGAAAATTTTCTCTCAAATGTGGCATATGGGTGCACGAGGCAACGTTAATGATTACTCAAAACAAGAAATTTCGGAATTGGTTGAAGCTTTCGTACAGGCAGCAGTCAATGCTAAAAAAGTTGGTTTTGATGGCATCGAGATTATGGCAGCCCATGGATTTTTAATCGATCAGTTCTTCTGGGAAAAAACAAATTCGCGTAACGATGAATACGGTGGCGACATTGTCAAACGTGCACGCTTTGCTAGTGAGGTTATCGCAGCTTGCCGACGTGCTGTTGGACCAGAATTTCCAATCGTGTTGCGAATCTCACAGTGGAAATATGATGCCTATACAGCAAAATTAGTTGAAACTCCAGAACAACTAAAACGTTTCTTAACGCCATTAGTTGATGCAGGCATTGACATCTTTCATGCCTCTCTTCGTCGCTTTTGGGAACCAGCTTTTGAAGGATCTGACTTGAATCTTTCAGGATGGATAAAAAAACTGACAGGGAAACCAACAATTACAGTTGGATCTGTCGGTCTTGACGCTGATTTTTTGGATTTCTTTGCCACCGGGGAAGAGGCTAATGGCAAAGCCAACAAGATGGCCGATTTAATCGAGAGATTGGAACGTGAAGAATTCGATTTGGTCGCAGTCGGGCGCGCATTATTGGCTGACCCTGACTGGGTAAACAAAATCCGCGATGGACGAACAGAAGAATTACTTCCGTTTACGCGTGAGGCACTAAACACATTATATTAAACGGAGTTTGAAAAATAACGAAGAACCTATATCGATTTGAAATGCACCCACTAGAATACATTAGATAAACCCTGGGTTTAACCAATGTATTCTAAGGGTTCATTTTTTTTATGGCTATTTCCCTCCATATTTTTAAAGGTTGGATTTATATAAAAGATTCATTAAATATCTGGTTATTCATGGTTTTCAAGGTGTCCCACTCTTCGTACAAAAAGTACTTGATGTCAAAAGAAAATAAAGTTCTAGACTGACAATGCTTCATTAAGCTAACGGGCAGGTTAGTGAAGAACCCCCATTAATTTAATTTGGTGGGCCTCTTATCATTGTGGTATCGCGTTAGTAAATGTTAAAAAAGGTTTTTGGTCACTTTTTGAGTTAAATGTTCTATTTTCGGCATCAACACTTCATCATCAATTGCTGTCAGCTTTTCGGGCTTAAACAACTGAATCCTCTTTAATTGAAAATAATCATATAAAACTTGTTGAACCGTGAATTGATTGGTCATCAGATATTTAACATCGAACATCCCTCTAAGAATTTCATCCTGCTTTATTAATAGCCTGCCGTTAAGTTGATTGAAAATCCCTTTTTGTTTACCTTCCTCAAAGAAAGCCAGTATCTTCTCTTCTCGCTCCTTCATAGCTTCATTAAAGCGATCAAATAAATCCGGGTAACTGGTTTCGAGGTCCTGAAGGATAATATCCGAGAAATAAACGACTAGAGATATGGTTTGTTCAAATATTTGCAAAAAACGAGTACCGAAACTTTGAACCGAATCCAAAGGGTTGTGAGTCAGTTCCTTCATGTATTCAATAAAACCATCTACGATGAACTCGACAATTTCTTCCTTGGTTGAGAAATACTTATATAAAGTCGCTCGGCTTATCTCCATTACTCTAGAAATTTCGTCCATCCGAACGGACTGAAGGCCATTTTTTCGTAAATAAGGAAGCAGCTTATTCATAAGCTTAGCTCGTGTTTCGTTTTTTTTATCTGATATCTGGCTATTCACATACAGCCCCCCTTACTTTTATTATAACCGGAATTTCGCTTTCGGCACAAACATATTTTGCAGATTATACAGAAATGATTAAAAGTGTTTACTTTGTAAATGTCTTTATGCTAAGATGTAACTCGAAGCTAAAACATATAAAAAGCGAGGTAACTAAAATGAAAACGCAAAAGCTCGGTCACAGCGATATCGTCGTTTCTTCTATTGGATTGGGTATGATGGGCATGTCCCCCGGCATATATGGCACCATTGATGATGAGGAGTCCATTAAAACCATTCATCGGGCGCTTGATCTCGGGGTAACTTTGCTTGATACTGCTGATACATATGGCAACGGCCATAATGAGGAGCTATTAGGAAAAGCGTTGAAGGGACGAAGAGAACAGGCAATTGTCGCTACCAAGTTTTCGTATGGTCCAAATTGGGAATTCATCGGAGGACACCCGGACTATGTAAAGAAAGCAATTGATGAAAGCCTTCGACGTCTTGGTCTCGATTATATCGACCTGTATTATCAACATGCGGTAGATCCTAATGTTCCAATTGAGGAGACAGTTGGTGCTATGGCTGACTTAGTTAAAGCAGGTAAAGTACGTTATCTTGGTCTTTCTAATGGCCTAAATGGATCAGTTATTAGTGCATCTACACTTCGTAAAGCGCATCAAGTACACCCTATTTCCGCAGTCCAATCGGAATACTCCATTTGGAGTCGGGAAATTGAAGAAGAAGCTCTACCTACCGTAAAAGAATTAGGAATCACCCTTGTAGCTTACAGTCCTCTAAGCAGAGGCTTTATTACGGGGGAACGTCACATGAATGAGAACTTCCAAGCTGATGATATGCGCAATCTTTTTACACGTTACAAAGGTGAGAACTTCCAAAAGAATATTAACATCGTTGATAAACTAGCGGAAATCGCCAAAGAAAAGAACTGTACGGTACCTCAACTAGCAATAGCATGGACAGTAGAAAGAGGCACATTGCCGATTCCTGGTACGAAACGCCGTAAATATTTGGAGGATAATATCAAGGCACTTGATATTCATCTTACGTCTGATGATTTTGCCCGTATTGATGCTGTTAGTCCAAATGCGTTTGGTGGCCGTTATTAATAGTAGTATCCTGTTGCGGAATAATGCTAAATATAAATCCTAATCACAGCGGATGTTGATGTAGTGCAGATTACGATCGAAGTTTTAAAAGTAAGGGAGTAAGCTAACGGGAAACGTTAGTTGAACGACAACAGCGGCAGTCTAAGACTTTATTTATCAAGTCTTAGACTGCCGCTGCTTTTATTAATGGATCAGACTAAAACTTATTTTTCAAAAGCTGACGATTCTTCAATTCAAAAACCGCGTTAAATCAATGACTCCAGTCTAATGTAGTGTAGCGCTTAGAAAAATGTAAATGAGCCCATCACCGTAATTTGGAAGCTTCTTATTTCCAATTTTACATGCAATGAGCTATTTATGTTCAGTGTAAGGCAGTGTAAGATACTGGTCGTTTATAAGACATCGTCATCTGCTAACTCATCCGCTTGGCGTTCGTAATCTTCTAAATTAGCTGGGATCTTTAATCTTACTTTATCATCGTCAAGGATTACTCCCATTTTGCTCGCGTGTTTGAAAAGATCATACGGTTCATTGTTTTTAAGGCATGAGTATAAAACTTGGGCAATCTTACCGCATACATGCCCTATTGCTTTTCTCTTCGCCATTCCTCGATCAACTAATCGCTTATAGTAAACACGAAAACTATTTTCACTTATTTTTGGAGATATTAGTAGCAAAGTCATTAAGAATAGAACTCTGCGAGTATCTCGAACACCCTCGTATGTCTGCCTACTCTTAAAAACGGATGTGCCCGAGATTTTATTCTCCGCAGCTACACCAAGGTACTTTTTAAGCTCTAAATATGTTGAGAAACGTTCAATATCACCAATAGCACCGATAAATGTACAGGCCATAGATTCACTCATGATAGGGAAGGACATAAGTATCTTTGTATAAGGATGAGGGTAATATCCTTTTTCTTTATCACCATAAAGCAGGGAAGCTATCTGTTTATCCATGCTTTTTATCGCTTCATCTATACGCAAAGCTTCTTCAATTAGCCACGTTTGCCGTTCAGCTAGGTGTGGAATATTCAAGGCTAATGTGTTGGGTAACAGTTCTGCCAAGGTCGTAGAGGCTTTCGTAGCAATAGTTTTTGCACCAATAGTTATTAGAGTTTGCCTAAGTTCATCCTGAGTTACCTTGGCCATTTCTTGAGCTGTAGGATACTTCAAAGCCAATTTGAGGACACTTAGCGCACCTGTTTTTTTAAAAGCTTGTTTAAGTTCAGGATTGGTTACAGAAAATAATTGCTGGATTTGATTCTTACGTCTTGTTAATTGAGTAGTAAGTAACCAGCGATCCCTAGTTAATGTGCGGTACAAAACCTGCTCTGCACTTGCAGGACGAACTATTCGCACCGAACGCATATCGGGATGAAGGGTTTTGTGCCATCCCATATAGGCCATGATTCTAGCATCAATTTCATCGGACTTTTCATTAAGTCCTAGCTGGCGTTCACGAAAATCCTTTACAGCTTTATTTTCAACCTGAAATATAGAATAGCCTCGATCTAACAGCACTCGAACAACCAAATATGAATAATGTCCGCCAGTTGGCTCCAGCAATACAAAGAAATCCTGAGGTTTATAACCGAATTGAGCTTGAATATCTTCTAAGGCATTGATAAACTTTGTAATCCCTTGGCTATCCGAGTTAAACTTCATTGTTTTATTGCGTTTCCATTCCTTCTCACTGCGGAACTTTTCAAATGGAATGCAAGCAGCAACATGGAAATCCGAGCCGATATCTACTCCAACATAGAAGGCGTAAAAAGCTCTAGAGTTGTCTTGGCCTTTATTAATGGTTGAATTCTTAAGCATAAAATTATTCAACTTATGATCACCTATTTGCATTCAATTAGCACCAGACTAACCAAGTTTTCTTAAGAGCTCCAAAACGGGCCCAATGTAGCATGTCAGGTTTCAGAGTCAGTGCATTACCCAAAATAAACTTAGAGGTCGAGTATTCGCCTCAACACTTTAAAGGGCTTTCTGTTATGTTCTTTCGACAGATAGAAACATTTTCCTTCTTTCTTCTGTTAAGTTCTTTGTTTACATAAAAAAAACTTGTCACATCGACAAGTTGATAATTTATCATTTTGTGCAGCGCCAAGAACATGGAGCGCCTCAGTTCTGTTAAAGAAGTCCAGGAGGGGATACCTGCTGGCTCCAAACCTTTTTTGGGGCGGTTGTTTTCCTGAGAGGTCACTGCACAATATATATATATACGACTTCTTACCGCCAAATCCTCTACGGATGTACCAGTTACCACAAACACTTTATAGAAGTCTTATAAGCTCCACGTTAGACTCAGGGGTTAACTGGTACAAATGTATTTTAGCAGGTTGCTCAAAAGTGGTAAAAGCCAATTTATTGAACTAACGTTCTCCGTTAGTTTAATGAACCTCTATTATGCATTTGAATAATTAATCGAGACCACTCCTGGTTTACCTACGGAACGAAGGAATACCCCAAGTACCCGAAGAAGAACTTCGGCTCGTGCTCCTAGTTTGTATCCTCCCTTAGTTGAACGGAAAAAAGTATCTTTATATACTAAAAGTGAGACCTTTACATCTAAAGTAATCTTCAGCTTGTTTAATTCTTTTCCAATATACTCAACAAAAAGTTCATAACGTCTCTTTAACCATTCAAATGACCTACTCATGAAGTTTGTAATTATACATGTATGAAGTGATCCGTTAGGATGCCCAAATTTTTTTGAAATAATCCCAACCTTTATTTCGCCTGGCACACTATATAATTGTCAGGAATTACAGATGCAACTATGGAGGAAAAAAATGGATTCAATTAGTAAAAACGGAAAAGAAGCGGCGGAAGCGATTCGGAGCTATGTCAAACCGATTTTCGGTTTTGCGTTAAACCGGGTCAAGCAGCGGGCCGAGGCGGAGGATCTGGCTCAGGAGATTATGCTGCAGTTGTTGAAATCCTTCTCCGGGGTGCGGGACATTAGAAGCCTTGATGCTTACGTCTGGACGGTTGCCCGATACACTTGGGTGAACTGGTTGAAAAAGCGTGCGCACGCTCCCCAAGCGATCGAAATCAACGGCATGTCCGAACTGTCTGCCGCCCCTTCCCGGGAGCCGCTTGACCGGCTGCTGGTAACCGAAGCTTACCGCGAGTTGCGCCGAGAAGTCGCGTTCCTGTCCGACATCCATCGCCGGATCGTGGTCATGCATTACTACGACGAGCTTAAAATCGGCGATATCGCGGTTGCTCTGAACATTCCTGTCAACACGGTGAAATGGCATTTGAGCGAGGCTAAAAAGAAGTTACGGAAAGGGATGAAACGTATGCGTGCAACAGGAACTTTAAGTGTCAATCCGGTCAGCATGGGGGAAATGGGCCATTCCGGTTCGGCCGGCAGACTGGGCGAAACCAACGATTTTCTTGGACGCGCCTTGGCGCAAAATATCGTTTACGCGGCTTATCACAAGGCGCGTACCGTACATCAAATCGCGGAGGAGCTCGGAATGCCGCCGTCTTTGCTGGAAGGCGAAGTCCGGCACCTGGCCGATTACAATTTTCTCATCCAAACCTCTCCCGGCAAATATCAAAGCAATACCATCGTCTGGGACCTCTTCGAGTTGGCCGTAGCCGGTCATCAATTCTGGCAAGATTGCGCCGCCGAAGTGGCCGATGTTCATTTTGACGCGTTAATGGAAGTTCGCCGGCAAGTCGAGGATAGCGGAGTGTACGTTCCGGACGGCGACTATAACTTCCTGCTCTGGACCTTGCTGCCCAAGAACGTCGAGGAGCAATCTTGGCGGAGCATGCCGGCGGGCGAAAACTTCGATGCGGTCGCACCAATGCGAAAGGACGGAGGTCAGTATATTGCCTATGCGGCGTTAAACCGGAGCCGCAATGCCGATCCGGGTTTTGATTTGAGTAGTTACGTCACCTTCGGTCCGTCGCTCCGCTACGTCGAAGACACTCCCTTATACTTGTGGCAATTCAATACTTACTGGAGTGACCGCCAGATGGATTGGCGTTTCCTGGAATACCGGAATGTCGAGATTTGTCATGCGTTCCAACAAGGGGAACTGCCCGACAACGAAGAGAACAGCGAGCAATATTCGTTCCTGCTGGAGAAGGGGTACATCCGCAAGACGGATGAGGGGTACAAGTTCAATGCGGTTTGGATCGACTCTCCGCAAACGTTGGATCGGTTGAACAAGGCAATGCCGGATTTGTCCGCTCTGTATGCGCCTGCTGTCGGCAAGCTCTACGACAAAATGCTCAAGCTGTTCCTGCAAAATCAGCCGAAGCATTTGGAGCCACAGCTTGCTTACATGGTGAGAGGCAACACCGGCGGAGGCCGGCTTGTCGCTTATATTTTGAAGCATTTGGTCGATAACGGGAAGTTGAAACCGCCGTTGCCGCACCAGCAGAAGACGATCTCAACCTGGATGGGGCCGGTCAAGTAAGTCAGTTCGGAAATGTATATGAAGAAAGGCCGTTCCCGAGCGGTGGCCATTTTTACACAAAACTCTGTCTGTCCAACGAAGTGATTAGGATATCGCTATTGCACCACGGCCCCCTCCTGAACGTATGGAAATGATTAAAAACTACCCATGACGCATGTCCGTCATGGGTAGTTTTTGATCGCCATCGTATCTGCCGGATTTCTCCTTACCTTACTATTTTTAATCTTCTTGTCCGCAACCAACCGTGAGAGGCCAGATGCTCCACTACTCAGCAGATTTAATTAGCAAAACTGCCCTTTCAAAAAAAGGACGCTCCCGCGCCTTCGCTTGGGCTACGTCCTCCTCATTATATTCCATTTCCAATTACTAATTAAAGAACGTAAGCGGATAGCATGTAGTGCTTAAACAGGGGACTTATCTTAACCTAAGCACTAAGAAAACACTTTATTTTCACAGAACACTTGACTTAAATGCCTATGTATTCTATTATTCAATTAATCAATTGAATAATGTCTTCTTGTTTTCGATTAAAAGGAGGCATTTAAAGAGAGAAACTTTTTGATTCAATCGTAGGATCTATGAAAAACGTAAGTAAGGAAAAAATTCTGAGCGTAATGAATTAAAGCTCAGAGTACACTAAAATTTCTAATGAATAGAGGGGTTTTCTATGAGTCATCAAGACAGTTTATTTAAAAAATCGAATTTTAAACGTATTGGAGAATTTAACTCGGTTTCTCCAGAGATTTTCAAGGCGTTTGTAGCCTTTGAAAAGTTAGCATTGGCTGAAGGGAAACTTACAGCAAAATACAAGGAACTAATTGCAATTGCTATAGCCCACACCACGGGATGCCCTTATTGTATTGAGGTTCATGTAAAACAAGCTAAGAAACATGGTGTATCAAAAGAGGAAATGGCAGAAGCTATAATGGTTGCCACCGCGCTCAAAGCCGGTTCGGCGATGGCTCATGGCGTTAATGCTTTAAATGCGTATGATGGTACCGATGACGACGAGTTATACCGTGCATCTTATATTAATAGACTACGGGAGTTTACCCAATTAAGTGATTCGTTCAAATCCTTTGCTTCTTTTGATCAGCAAGCGTTGAAAGCCAGCATACTCAGTACCAAGGAAAAAGAATTGATTGCGGTTGCGGTTGCCCATACCACTGGGTGTCCATATTGCATTGATATTCATACGAAAGCAGCCAAAAAAGCCGGAGCAAACAAAGAAGAACTGGCTGAGTCGATTATGGTAGCTACTGCTTTAAAAGCTGGTTCCGCTCTTGCTCATGGAGTAAATGCACTGGTTGCATTTGACGAATAACTAAAACTGAGAAGGGGTAGAAACATGAAAATTGAAATCTGGTCTGACATTGCATGTCCATTCTGCTATATTGGTAAACAAAATCTGGGGCGAGCCTTAGATGGATTACCGCATAAAGATGAAATAAGTATTGAATACAAAAGCTTTGAGCTTGATCCGGGAGCTTCTTCGTATGATGGAACAAGTTTTGTAGAAAAATTAACCCCTAAATTTGGCGGAAGAGAACAGGCAAAAGAATTTCTTAGCCACTTAACTCAACAAGCCAAGAACGTGGGATTATCCTTTCAATTAGATAGTCTTAAACCCACCAATACACTGGATGCTCATCGTTTATTAAAATGGGCAAAAACGAATGGCAAAGAAACAACGTTGAATGAAAAATTACTTATTGCACATTTCACTGAATCAAGGGATGTAGGAGATTATGATACACTGGCCGATATTGCAGAAGCGGTTGGATTAAACAGAAAAGAAGCCCTCGAAGTATTAAAAAATAAGGATCTCTATAAAGATCAAGTACGACAAGATCAAGATGAAGCTCGTAGAGTTGGGATTAGCGGGGTACCGTTCTTTATATTCAACCAAAAATATGCAGTTTCAGGGGCACAGCCGACAGAATCTTTTTCTCAAGTGTTGGAGAAAGTTTGGGAAGAAGAGCATCCGGTAGCTAAGTTTGAAATTCTTTCTGATGAAACCTCTAGTGAAGGACTATGTACTGATGAAGGGTGTGCGATCCCGCCTAAAAAGTCATAAAGGACAAGCCAGGATCCAATTAAATTGGTCTATGAAAAATATAAAATAGAGGAGTCCTAAATATGAGTAAAATGAACGGTGTAGATGTGAATATGCTCGGAAGCTTGGCAGAAAATTATAAGGAAAATCCCGAGGATGCGATTACAAGTTTTGCTTCTACAGTAAAATGGAAAGATGGGTTTTACTCGGAGGCCGAGGTTGGGGACTATAAGCCGGTACCCATTGATGAACCAGAGTGGCTATCCGGAACTGGAAAAGGGCCTAATCCCGTTGAGCTTTTGTTAAGTGCACTTGGTGCTTGTGTAGGTGTTGGATTCATTGCAACAGCTAGTGGTATGGGGATTAAAGTAAATTCGTTGGACGTTGATGTTACTGGCGAAATAGATCTGAACGTTTTCTTTGGCTTAAAAGAGGGGAATTCTGGCTTTGATGAAATAAACGTTCGTTTCAATGTGGACAGTGACGCAGATGAAGCGCAGGTTGAAAAGTTGATTGCAAAAGCCATAGAAATATCACCTGTGAGAAACACCATTGAAAGAAACGTTAAAGTGACTTCGATGTATACACTTCACAGTTAATACCATGTATACTTGATTGTTTTGCTAGAAAAGTAGACATTATGCGAGGAACACATAGCATAATGTCTACTTTTTTATAATTTTAGGATCAGGGTGCTTTCGTTTTCCCTTGTGGCTAAGGACATGTGTGCTCCCTTTTTTTGCCAAACGCCCTGCATACGTCAGTAGTTAGTATTTTAAAACAGCCGACAGGCCGATGTACGAACTATTCTACAGTGGGAGTGAAGAAAATAGATTTGCTGCTCCAGCAGCCGACTTGATCTAAGTAGAATGAAGCAAGCAGTAAAGATGGGATAGGTCGTCTACACATTTTGCTTCATTCCCTTCTTTCTGATCACGAACACGATGGAGAGAAGTACCGGAACCAGAAAAAACAAAATGATTCCCATGTATTCGACCGCACCGCTAAGGCTAAACACGTCCATCATACTGAGAGGAGTCATTGTGGAGATAAAGATAATCGGAATTAAGCCAAAAATCGCATAACGATATTTAAGACCGAATACCTGTGAGATTCCTAAGGATGCATTGAAGAAAAAACTGCAAAAATTACAAAACATTTGCATCATCCAGATCACCAGCAGCGGAAACTCCAGACGTTCAAAAAGAAATCCGGGGATTTCAAAACTGCGTATTAAATTAATGGTGGGCCAAGTACTTGTCACAGTGGAGTCCGTCGATAACCCGCCGATCACCATAACTACGGTCAGAAAGTACAAAACCCAAGGGATACTGATCCCCACTACCATGGCCTTAAATGCTTTTTCAGGGTGCTGCAGAAAAGCGACTAGTGTCATGACGACTTCGCATCCAGCATAAACAAGAATAGTCGATTTTAGTCCCTTGATGATAGGTAAAATCCCGTCACTCAATACGGGACGAAGATGATCAATTTCAAATATCCTTAAACTAAAGACAAAACAGAAGAGCAGAAAAAAGAGACTAATCGGAAGTACAATCTGGTATAGCCGAGCGATGGGGTTAATACCTCCAAAAACCAAATAACTTCCTACCCAAATAAATGGAATCACAATCGCCCAGATGGGTGTGCCTTCAAGCAGATAAAACATCGTCACTTCAGCAAAAACCCGAATCTCGAGGCCAGCGATGATTAAAAAATATATAATCAATAATACACTTAAAAATCCTCCTGGGATGATGCCCACGATTTTTCTGGAGTATTGATACACGGTGTTTCCAGGAAACTGTTGACTTAATTTCACCATCAGCCAAACGACTAATATGACAATACATCCACCGATGAGGACAGAAAGCCATCCATCAGGAGTCTGTACCTTTTCAGTTACATTTCTCGGCAGTGTCAAAATCCCAGCCCCCAATACGGTATTGGTCAGGAATACAGCGGCCTGCTTCGTTGTGATCTTATCATCAGAGCGTGTAAACACCATAGCTCCTCCTTCGTCTTAGCATCATGGCTTACGTTTGCTTTGCTGCGTTTTCATCATAATAGGTCTTCTTTTCATCAGAGATATAGGAGCTTAGGAATACAAAAATTCCAGTTACTTATACTTTCCTGTTGTTCCTGTTAGGGTTGCTGATCTTTAAACATCAAAAATCTGCAATACCTGCTTGTTCATAATCTCTTCATCCTGCATACCTTCTATGAAGACTAACACGGACCGTGCATTTCTTCACCACAAACTCACGAAAATGCACATCACTATTTTCACCTATAGCCTCACGAATTGTCTTTAAGTCGGAATCATAATTCCCTGTAATCTAAAGGGGTAATCAACGCGAGAGCGGCCTGAAATAATGTAACCCACCTCGGAATATAAGGAATTATTTTAGACCACATGATGATCACCTCTAAACGTTTCAATTCATTTCCCAATAAGAACCAAGTTGTTCGTAAAGTATTCCTAATAAAGGTTGTATTTACACATGAGTCGGAAAAATCCGTTCCTAAATTGCAAAAGATCTGTAAAGACTTATGAGTAGGTTCATTTTCGAATGGAACTCCTACGAATGATATTATTTGTTTTTAGTGTAGTGATCGCTAACTAGTATTGGGCATGGAGACGGAGAATTGAGATAAGCATTTCCCCTCAATTTTAGACGTGTAAGTTTCCAATTAAGGTGCAACAGATAAATGACATTTTACAATACAGTCTATATAAGAAGTGACAAATGATAATACAGAAAGTGTCATTTTCATAGTACAGAAAGTGTCATTTTCATAGTACAGAAAGTGGCGTTTATAGGCTGTATTAATGACAAAACTAATTACAGCCGACAGGAGAATGTTTATTTTATTGCTTTTTAGAACTTGACCCTATGATCTCTATAGTAAAAAGAAACTTGCAGTCTATTATGCACTACAAGCATCCACGATCTGATTTATGATGAATTATTCAAACTACCGATGTTATTATGGAAGGACATTTCAGTACAAGGATCGTGCAGAAGTGATTGTAAAAGAAGGACTTCAAAAAGTGGCCATACTAAAACAAGAAGGATAGAGATGAATATGAACAGATGTAGAGGACAAGGACGTATACCTAATGGAATCCGCGCTGGTGCTTCAGCCCGGTAAGGAAGATAAAGAGCTTCAGCGAAAAAAGAGCATCAACAAAATTGAAACGTTTCCATCTTAGTGTTATTATAATTTTCATAAAGAGAGATAGGGGGAGGGAGATGCCGATGCCAAGTATTAAAGATGTAGCTAGCTTAGCTGGCGTAGCTGTAGGAACTGTATCCCGCGTTATTAACAACTCGGGCTCTGTAAAACCAGATACACGCAGAAAAGTGGAGGAAGCTATACAAGAACTGAATTATTTTCCTAATGAAGTCGCTCGAAATTTCAAGATGAGGAAATCCAAGATGGTAGCCTTGCTGCTTCCAAGTATCTGGCATCCTTTTTTTTCTGAACTGGCTTATTACATTGAGGATGAGTTGGATCGGGAAGGCTTTAAGCTTATGTTGTGTAATAGCGGCGGCAAGCCCGAAAAAGAACTGTATTATCTGGATATGCTACGGCAAAACAAAGTGGCTGGTATTGTCGGCATTACTTACAATGATATAGAAAATAGCGTAAGCAATGACATTCCGATTGTAAGTATTGATAGGCACTTCAACAAAAAAATTACTTGTGTGACCTCCGATAATTATGAGGGAGGGCGTCTGGCTTTGAGGGAGCTTGTTAAAGTGGGAGCCCAGAAACCGGCTTTTATGGGAAGCGTCACTTCCATTTTCAGTGAAACCATGAATCGGAGAAAAGGTTTCATTCATGAGGCGCAAATATTGGGAGTCGATTATGTAATCTACGAGAAGCCCGACCCTATAGTGAACGACGATGCCTATTTTAACGAGTTCCTAAATGAGCATCGCGATGTGGACGGCATTTTTGCTATTACCGATATGTTAGCCGCCAACTATATAGAAAGAGCACGCAGGGAGGGCATTCGCGTTCCAGAGGATGTAAAGGTTATCGGCTACGACGGGATTCAGGACCATCCTTATTTTCATCCGATATTGTCTACAATCAGGCAGCCAGTGGAGGAGATGGCACGTATGACAATCAGACTGCTTTATAAGAAAATCGAAGGTGAAACTTTAGATCAGCAAGTGTATCGTCTCCCCGTTGTCTTCAAGCAAGGCGAAACTACATGATTTTATTGTAAAAATATTAGCTCATTCGGTCGATTCATAGTATGGATCTACTAACTGATGTTTTTCTCACAGCAAATTGGAAGCGTTTCAAAAGTGAAAACATCCAGTTCAAGAAAGGGGGTGGAATGGTGAATTCAAGAACTAGCGAGTCGGATCATTCAGGATCAAGCCAAATCGAAAAATATGGAACCAGATCAAACGCGACTATTCCTTAAACATTTAAACTTCAAACTTTTTTCTTTTGGCAGAAGAAAGATATCTCAGTTCTTCCCGATATTTCGCCACGGTTCTGCGTGATAGATGCAAACCTTCCTTTCCCAGCAGGGTAGTAATAGCCTGATCCGATAACGGTTTTTGCTTGTCCTCATCATCTATCAAATTTTTGATACGCTTTTTTGCACTCTCCGATGAGGCAACATCTCCGTCCGCTGACGTCAAGGAGGAAGTAAAGAAAAATTTGAGTTCGAACAATCCGCGAGGCGTCTGTATAAATTTATTACTGACCGCCCTGCTGACTGTGGATTCGTGTAAGCCCGTCTTATCGGCAATCTCCTTTTGGGTGATTGGTTTGAGGAAATACACGCCATGCTCAAAAAAATCCTGCTGCTTTTCCACAATGGCCTTGGCAACCCGTAGAAGGGTCAGCCGACGTTGCTTCAGGCTATTGACCAGCCATTTTGCCGTATTCATCTTCTCATGGATAAAACGTTTGGTTTCACTATTCGGTAGATCCTGCATCATTTGCCGGTAAAAAGGGTTGATCTCAACCCGCGGCGCACTAATGTCATTAATCAGGACAAGATATTCCCCGTTGGCTTTTTCGACCGTGATATCTGCTATGATGTATTGCTGCTCTTTATGAGCAAATGCTGCGCCCGGGCATGGATTTAGCTTGCGAATTCGATCGGCCATCTGTATAACCTCTTGCCTACCGATTTCAAGAGCATCCGCAATTTTTTGTATCCGATTGTTCGCCAGATCGGCCAGATGGTTGCTTACCATTCTGACTATGCATTCATCATCCATGCCAGCAAGCTGGAGCTGGAGAAGAAGACATTCTTCCAAGCTGTAAGAGGCGATCCCTGGTGGATCAAAACTCTGTATCACCAAGAGCATATCCTCAATTTCGGCTATGGGAACGTCCAATAGTGAGGCGACCGTTGGAACATCAAGTTCTAAATATCCCATTTCATTCAAATTGCCAATGAGGTACCGTGCCACCATACGCTGTGAATTTGTAAGCCCACATACCAGTCCAAGCTGCCTGTTCAGATGTTCAAACAGGGTATCATTCGGATTGGGGACAAAATCCAGAAATGTAACGGGATTTGCTCGCTGGACCGATGGATATTTTTCTCCGCCACGATAATGTTCAAGCAGATCTCCTTGATCTTTCTGTGAAAACCGCTCTGCTTCTTCTTTGATACTGCCTATGGACATATTAAACTCTTGCAAATCAATGACTGGATTATTGTTCGCCTGTTCATGCAGAAAGGATATTAAATCAGCCGAAGAATATTGCAAGATCGTGATTGCTTGTCGCAATTCGGGCGTCATAACCAGCTTGAATCCTTGTTCCTGTTGTAATCCATATCGTATCATTGACTTATTCAAACTCCTTTTCCATACATTTCCGGTACAAATTCACAGTCAGTCATTTATGAAAGATCTACTTCTCTAAGCCTATGCAATTCTCCTGCCTAGATGTTAACGTTACCGAGTAATTTTATCTGATAGAAACGATTCATAAACAAGCCAAAGATTGTCGTAATAAGTAACAGTTATTATGTGTGTTGTATTTTTGGTTATATACACTATCTTTCTTGTATACTCATTCATTGAATAACAAAATACACTGGAGCTGGAGGAATCATTTATGGAAACTTATAAAATTGTCTGCATTGATATTGACGGGACGCTGCTTAACTCGGCGCATCAAATCACGGAAGCAACCAAAGAAACCATTCTCCAGGTTATAAATGATAAGCAGATTCCAGTGGTTCTTGTCTCTGCGCGAATGCCAAAAGCAATTATTCCATTGCAGAATCATCTTGGTATTTCTGAGCCTCTCATATGCTACAGTGGGGCACTTGTTATAGATAAACACGGGAACAAGCTGAACACCCGTTATATAGATAAGAAAATGACACAGTGTTTGCTTGACAGCCTGGCTGCCTATGATCTTCACGTAAGCCTGTATAAGGATGATGAGTGGTATATTGAGCAATTGGATGCATGGGCGCTTCAAGAACGTGACATCACCAATATCGAGCCTCGCATTTATAGTTTTTCTAAGCTTACCAGTGGTTGGAGGGAAGAGACTGATGGAACCAGTAAAATTTTGTGCATGGGTGATCCCGAAGAGATCAGACGCGTCCTTCAAGTATTGCGACCCCTATACGGCGAAGAAGTAAATCTCTACTTATCCAAGCCTACTTATCTGGAAATCATGTCAAAAAAGGCTTCCAAAACGGCAGCCATTCAAATTCTGCTAAAAGAGTACCAACTGAAACAAAGCGATTGTCTGGCTATGGGTGACAACTACAATGATATCGACATGCTGGCCTTTGCGGGACTTGGCATTGCCATGGAAAATGCTCCCCTTGAGGTCAAAGCTGCTGCCAACACCGTTACTCTCTCGAATGACGAGGATGGAGTAGCTCATGCACTGAAAAACCATATTCTGTTCCCTAAATAAGCAGGTTGAAATCAATTTCCAATGACTGATTCAGGCTGGAGGAATACAGGTGAAAAGAATAGATAAGATTTTAGAGTATATTGCCGAAAGCACCAAGAAAATTTCCAAAGAGGCTTTATTTGCGGGGGAAGGGATTACGGCTGCGGAAATTGCTGATGATCAAAAGATGTTGAGAAACAATGTGAGCAAAGAGTTGAATAATCTGCTGCGTGACGATCTAATCCTTAAAATCAAAGGAAGACCGGTCAGATTTCTGCACAAGCAGATTATCGAGGACACCTTTCAGGTTCGGCTGAAAGAGAAACAAATTGAGGTCAAAAGCATCAAAGAGGTATTGCTGCCTGACGAACAGATCGATCCGTTCCATGCTTTGATCGGTTTCAGGGGCAGCATGCGTAACCAGGTTGAGCAGGGGAAGGCAGCGATTCTGTATCCTCCTAGAGGTCTGCATACCCTGATAGTCGGGCAGACGGGTGTTGGAAAAACTATGTTTGCCAGGTTGATGTACCATTATGGCAAATATATGAAGCGGTTTTCAGAGCATGCGCCATTTATCGTTTTTAACTGCGCTGATTATTTCAATAACCCCCACTTGTTACTTTCCCACATCTTTGGTCACGTTAAAGGGGCGTTTACAGGCGCTGATCATGAAAAAGCAGGGCTGGTGGAGAAAGCTGACGGAGGCATCCTGTTTTTGGATGAGATTCACCGTTTACCCCCGGAAGGTCAGGAAATGATTTTCTATTTCATGGATACTCACACCTATAACAAATTGGGCGAAACGGATCGAAAAAGAGATGCGAGTGTGTTATTGATTGGAGCTACAACGGAAGATCCCGGATCATCCATGCTGAAAACCTTCATTAGGCGCATACCCATCACGATCAATATCCCTTCCCTTCAGGAACGTGCTATTGAGGAGCAAATGCTGATTTTGAAGCATTTGTTTGCTAACGAGGCCAATAGGGTAAACAAGCCGATTAGGATTGAACCAGAGGTAGTAAGAGCACTGATCGGCAGCGTCACCTACGGCAATATCGGCCAGTTAAAGTCGAACATCCAGCTGGTATGCGCTAAAGGTTTTTTAAACAGCATACATGAAAACAAAGAAGAAATAGGACTTGATTTTAAAAACCTGCCGGGAAATATCCGAGATGGTTTGTTTAATATTGATAAAACGCAATATAAGATGAAGGAAATCGGATGTATTTCCTCGTGCCTATACATTACTCCAGAAGGAAGAAAAGCTTTGGATGAAGAGGTTGTTTCCGAGCTGCCGTTTAACCTTTACAAACTAATTGAAGACAAGATTGGCATGCTGAAGGAAGAAGGGCTCGACGACGCCTACATCCACAGATTTATTGCTACGGATGTCAATATCCATATTAAAAGCTTTTATAACCGTTTTTATAACACCAAGGGGAGCAGGGAACGAATTCTGAAAATTGTGAACAAAGACATCCTTGAATTCTCCGAGCAGATTAAGGAAATGGCCAAAAAGGAACTAAACCGAATTTACAGTGAGAGATTCGTGTATGCTTTCAGTCTTCATTTAAGCGCCTTTTTCAAGCGCACCAGAGAGAAAAAATACGGTGATGCACGAATCTATGAACCGATGAATGAACATGATGAAGAGTACAGACTGGCCCAGACTATCAAAAGTTTGATCGAGACTAAGTTTGGTGTACATGTACCGGAGGCCGAAATAACTTATATGGCGATTCTTCTGAAATCTGTTGAGGAAGAACGACAGGGTAGTGTGGGAATTATTGTGGCAGCACACGGTACCAGTACAGCGAGCAGCATCGTCGGCGTCGTAGACAGCTTGCTGGGCAGTTCTAATCTTTGTGCTGTTGATATGCCCCTCGATGTCAGTCCTAGGGAAATTTTGGAGCTTATTATCGATAAAGTAAAGAGCATTGACCGTGGTAGAGGCGTGTTGCTGCTGGTTGATATGGGCTCTTTGCTCAATCTTGAAGAAACTATTATGGAACGTGTTGGAATCAATGTAAAGACTATTGATATGGTTTCAACTCCGCTCACGCTGGAGGCTGTCCGAAAGGCCAGTGTTTTTGACATGGGGATAGAGGAGATATACCAATCGTTAAAGGATTTCAGGGGATATAACAATAGCAGCGCCGCAGTGAAAGTAGTTCATAAGGCAATTGTGACGGTTTGCTCCTCCGGCAAAGGTGCAGCGGTCAAATTGAAAGAGTTTGTAGAGAAAGTTGTCTGCGATTTGACGGATGAGGAGATACTGGTTGTCCCGGCAAACGTAAGAGAGTTGGATAAAGTGGTCCAGGATATGCGGTCTAAGCGAACCATTCTTGCCGTGATTGGAGTAAAACGGCCAAGCGAGCCGGAAATCCCGTTTATTCCCTTGGAAAAGCTGATTGAAGCGAGCGGTGAGCAGACATTGAGAGAGCTACTGCTGAATAACAAGCAGATCCCTGCTGTGGATCAAAGTGTAGTCGTCAGGGAGTTATGCGAGGAAAGTCTGAAAGAATTTATGACGTATTTGAATCCCCACAAAATTCTGGGAATGGTGATGAGATTTGTGCAAGAGCTGGAACTTGGATTAGAAGTCAAATTTGATTATGCAACAAAAGTCCAAATTTCTACTCACACAGCTTATGCGCTGGAACGTATGGTTATTCGCGATGGACTTGTTTATCAGGGGGAAGTGAAACAGCTCGACCAGCACATATTCGAGGTGGTAAACCGTTCATGCAGCATATTTGTTTCTGGTATGAATCTTATACTTTCTGAAGACGAAAAATATTATATTTGCGAAATGCTGAGCGAAGTATATAACTTTATTCCACAGTAATGGCCAAAGAGTATAAAACGCTTTCATATGTGTATGAAAGCAGTGGAGATTGATAAATAATGATCTGTTCAGACTGGAAAAAAACCTCCGACGCAACGGGGGTTTTTTTGTTGTTTACAAAATTTCCTCTGATCTATACAGAAGTTTGGCACAGAACTTGCATCATAGATATGTGGAGAGAAAAAAAGGGGGTGAGACAGATGATCGGTGTAATTGTTGGGACACACGGGAAATTTTCTGAAGAAATACTGAGGTCAACAGAAATGGTTTTCGGCCATTTGGATAATGTGGCAGGTGTTACGTTTGAACCAGGTGAAAGTGTCAGCGGACTTGTAGAGAAATATAAGGCTGCGTTGGCATCGCTGGATTGGACGGACGGTGTTATCTTCCTTGTTGATCTATTCGGCGGCAGTCCTTATAATGCTGCCAGCCGAATTGCAGTTAACCATGAAAAAATGGATATTGTGACAGGAGTAAACCTGCCAATGATCGTTGACCTTCTTGCAAACAGAGGAATTGAACAAGTGGAGAATTTGGTAAATTTAGCGATCCGTGCAGGGCACGATTCCATGATGTCTTTTCGTACCATTCGAAACAGTCAATTAGAGGAGGAATTATAGAATGGAAATTGCATTAGTTCGTATTGATGACCGTCTGATTCACGGTCAGGTGGCGACCGTTTGGGTGAAAGAAGCGAAGTGCAATAAGATTATCGCCGTTAGCGATGATGTCGCAGCGGATACATTACGCAAAACCTTATTGCTTCAGGTGTCGCCGCCTGGAATTAAGGCGTATGTCGTAACGATTAACAAAGCGATAGAGGCTTATAATAACCCCAAATACAGTGATTTTAAAACATTGTTTCTCTTTACCAACCCTACGGATGTACTGCGGGTTGTGGAAGGGGGAGTACCCATCCGCTCGGTGAATGTTGGAGGAATGTGTTTTAAGGAAGGAAAGACACAGATTACCGGGGCGGTATCCGTAAACCAACAGGATGTAGATGCATTTCGTAAGCTGCATGAAAAAGGCATTGAGCTGGAAATCAGAAAAGTAGCCAGTGATCCGAAAATCAACTTGATTACCAAACTGCAGGATATGTGATCGTAAATACCAGGCGGCAACTAGAGAGGAGTTATAGAAATGACTGTTTTTCAAATTGTGATGGTAACACTGGTAGCGGCCATATGTGGTATGGGTAGCGTTCTAGATGAAGGGCAAACCCATCGTCCTCTGATTGCGTGTACGTTGATTGGCCTTGTCCTTGGCGATCTCAAAACTGGCATTATACTTGGCGGTACTCTGGAATTAATGGCTTTGGGATGGATGAATGTAGGAGCATCCATGGCACCAGACGCTGCTCTAGCCAGCGTGGTTTCAACCATTTTGGTCATCGTCGGCCATCAATCGATCGGCGCCGGAATTGCCGTTGCGATTCCAATTGCAGCCGCCGGACAAGTGCTTACCATTTTTGTCAGGACGATTACTGTCTTCTTCCAGCATTTAGCTGATAAGTATGCGGAATCTGCAAATTTCAAAGGAATTGAGCTATGTCACTTTATTGCCTTACTTTTGCAAGGTCTGCGCGTTGCTTTGCCCGCTGTTTTGGTGGCAGTTGCCGCAGAAACGGGCCTGGTGACTGCTATGCTTAACGCAATTCCGGAGGTTATCACCAGAGGACTACAAATTGCGGGCGGCTTTATCGTAGTCGTAGGGTATGCGATGGTCATTAATATGATGGCAGCCAAATACCTGATGCCATTCTTCTTTCTGGGCTTTGTCATTGCAGCTTTTACCAGCATTAATCTGGTTGGTTTTGGGGTCATTGGCGCGGTTCTGGCTCTGCTTTACATCCAGTTGAGCCCAAAATACAACCAGCGTAATGAGAAGATGGAAGAAATTGAAGAGTTATAGTAACTACCTGAAGGGAGAGGAGAGCACTATGAAAGAAAAGAAGCTGACTAAAAGTGATTTAAATAAGATGTTTGTCCGTTCATGCTTCCTGTTAGGCTCGTTCAATTTTGAGCGAATGCAGTCGATCGGTTTCTGTGTCACCTTGATCCCTGCGATTAAGCGGCTGTACAGCAAGAAAGAAGATCAAAAAGAGGCATTGAAAAGACATCTGGAATTTTTCAACACTCAACCGTTTATCTCGGCGCCTATTATGGGTGTAACGGCTGCGATGGAAGAGCAGAAAGCGAGCGGCCAGCCGATTGACAATGCCACCATAAGTGGAGTCAAAGTCGGTTTAATGGGACCTCTTGCGGGAGTGGGTGACCCCATTTACTGGGGGACTTTACGCCCGGTTCTGGCTGCACTCGGAGCCTCAATCGCCTTATCCGGCAGCCTTGTCGGACCGATTCTTTTCTTCCTTCTCTTTAACACTGCACGCTTGGCAACGAAATGGTACGGTCTGAAATACGGTTATCACAAAGGTACGGAGATTGTTTCCGATATGTCGGGAAACCGGTTGCAAAAACTCACGGAGTCAGCCTCCATACTGGGGCTTTTCGTTATGGGCGCACTTGTTTCTAAATGGACTACCCTGAATGTGCCGCTGGTGGTATCAAGATATGTGGGAACGGATGGAAAAGAGGTTATTACGACCATTCAGATGATTTTGGATCAATTGATGCCTGGACTTTTACCACTATTATTGACCTTTTTATGTATGAGGCTACTGAAAAAGAAAGTGAACGCAATCGCTCTGATTTTTGCTTTATTCGCAGTAGGCATTATTGGGTACGCATTTGGTGTTTTGGCTTAAAACGTGCGGTCAGGGAGTCATCCTTGGCCGGACTTTGTCGGATTTTTGTGACCAAAGCAGCGTAAACATAAGATATTGAACTATAGAGTTAAATATAAACGCTTTGTCAAGAACATTACTTGGAGTTCAAAATATTAAAAGAGGATATGAAAGATGGTGAAGAGGAAGTTAAGTATGTTGCTTATTTGCAGTGGGCTATAACATCCCTTCTTCTTCCTGGGATTTGTCATTGCCGCTTTCACGAACATCAATCTAGTTGGTTTTGGGATCGTAGGAACTGTGCTGGCTCTGCTATACATCCAGCTCAGTTCGAAATACGGCGGAAATTGAAGAGCTATAAGAAAATATTTTATGAAAGAAGGGGAGTACATATGGAAGAAAAGATGATGACCAAAAACGACTCAAACAAAATATTTGTACGTTCTTGGTTCCTTAATTCCGACGATTAAGCGGCTGTACAGTAAGGTTACTACCGTTCTTACTGACCTTCCTTTGCATGAGACTGCTTAAAAAGAAAGTGAACGCCATGGCTCTCATTTTTGCGCTATTCGCAATTGGTATTATTGGATACGCTCTCGGTGTCTTGGCTTGAATAATTCTTAAAACTATTTGGTCAAGGAGTTATCCATCACCGGGGATAGGCTTTCATTATAAGGCGTTTTGAACTGATTTATAAAATTAGTTATAAAGGGAGTGAACAAGATGAGGAGTAAAAATATGAATCGGATTTGTTCTTTAGCACTTAGTATCATCTTATTATTATCTTTAACTTCATTCACGAAAGCGTTTGCATCAGATCCAGGATATTATCAGGAAACGTACCGCAATCAATTTCATTTTTCTCCCGAGGCCAACTGGTTGAACGATCCCAATGGAATGGTTTATTACAAGGGTGAATATCATTTATTTTACCAAAATTATCCATATGGAACGACATGGGGACCGATGCATTGGGGGCATGCTGTGAGTAGAGACCTTGTTCATTGGGAACATCTACCTGTTGCACTTTCTCCTGATATCCACGGACAGATTTTTTCCGGAAGCACTGTAATCGACTGGGGAAATACAGCCGGCTTTGGAAAGGAAGCAATGGTAGCCATCTTTACCCATTCAGGTGATAAGGGTCAGGTTCAAAGCATTGCTTACAGCTTGGATAAAGGGAGAACATGGAAAAAGTATGAAGGGAATCCGGTAATGCCTGAACCTCCCGCCGCCGATTGGCGCGATCCCAAAGTATTTTGGCATGAACAATCCAATCAGTGGGTGATGTCGTTAGTTGCTAACAATAAGGTGATGTTCTATACTTCTCCCAATTTAAAAAATTGGACTTATGCCAGTGAATTTGGTCCAGATGGTGGAATACAGGCCAATAGTCTGGATTCCACTTCTTACGCGATTTCCTCACAAGAAGGTGGATCATTCAACTATGAGGGCGACATTACCCTTAATGCAAAAAATGGCCGGGAAGGATCAGGAGGACTGGTTTTTCGTTCTGATAAGCGTGCGGCCAACGGCTATGTAGTCAATCTAGATGCCAAAAATGATCGCGTAACTTTAACCAAAAATAGGAATGGAGAAAGCATTGAACTTGGGGCCAGTTCTTTGCGCCTGGATACTTCATCTACCTATCATTTACAAATTGTAACAGATAGACATCACATTCAGGTTTTTGTAAACAACCAATCGGTTATCGAACAAACGGATGATGAATTTGTATACGGCTACTATGGGTTAACCGCATGGAATTCAACAGCCTCTTTTCGAAATGTGAAATTCAATAATACATCAAACTTTGTGACCAATTTGTCAAAATGGACTGTTGTAAGCGGTTCCTGGGAAGACACCGTGAAAGGAATGACCGGGACTTCCGCGGTGAATTCATATGTAATGAGCGGGCAAGCCGGGGAAAACTTTCGATATCAGGCGAACATTGAATTATCGGATGGCGGAGATGAAATCGGCTCACTTGTTTTTCGGGCAGATGCCGAGGTGAGAAATGGATATATGGCGAGCCTCGACGCTCACAACGATAAAATAAAATTGATGAAGCTTGAGGACGGGAAGCAATCAGTTCTGGCCGAGGCCACTGTATCTCTCGCTACGTATACGGATTACCCTTTAGAGGTGAGGACCTATGGAGAGAATATAAAAGTATATTTAGATGGTAAACTTACTCAGGATGTAAATGATTCTACCTTTTCCTCCGGCGTTTTCGGCTTGCATTTGGCGAATTCCTCTGTGCTCTTCCAGAATGTTCAGTTGGGCAAAAATATCATCACAGAGGAGAATGAAATACTTAACCATGATTTTGAAACAGGGGATCTGACTGGGTGGACCAGTGTACAAGGGGAAGCATTTACTAATGACCATGTAACAGATCGAAAGGATTGGTGGGGTGGAACTTTCGACCAGCAAGGCAAGTATCATCTATGGGGGTTTTCCGATAGTCACAAGGGGGATGATGCTACTGGAGAACTGCATTCATCCTATTTCAAACTGGGTGGCTCCGGAGAGATTAACCTGATGATGGGCGGAGGCAAAGACGTCAGCAACCGTTATTTATCGTTAGTCAGAGCTTCTGACGATCAGGAATTGCTTCGTCAAACAAATACGAAATCCGAAAAGGAAGCGTATAGCAGATACGTATGGGATGCTTCCAATTATATTGGTGAAGTGCTATATATCAAAGCTGTAGACAATGCAACGGGACGTTGGGGGCATATCAACCTGGATGATATCAATGTTTATAATGACAAATCAATTCCGGAAGACGTTGACCAGGTTGCACAAGAGCCGGAAAAAGGCAATTTGCCACAAAGTGGCCTCATAACGGATTGGTCTGCCGTCTCAGGTTCGTGGATACCTTCTACAAACGGAAGTATAGGCGGCGTATGGGAATGTCCTGCATTAATTGAATTGCCTATTGATGGCGACCCTTCAAAAAAGAAATGGGTTCTGCAGGTAAGTATAAATCCGGGAGGACCTGCAGGCGGATCCGGAATGCAATATTTTGTAGGAAGCTTTGATGGGAAAACCTTCACCAATGAGAATTCTTCCGACCAAATATTATGGTCCGATTATGGAGCTGATTATTATGCCGGTGTGGAGTGGAGCGGTATTGAAGGGGAGAAGGGCGAGAAATACTGGCTTGGCTGGATGAGTAACTGGACTTATGCTCAAGATACACCTACTTCAACATGGAGAAGTTCCATGTCACTGCCGCGAATGATGGAACTGACCCAGACAGAGGAAGGGTTACGCTTAAAACAAACACCAATTTCTCTGGCCGGCATTCGTGCTGAAACAAAGGGAATTTCATATATAAATGAAAAGATTAAGGGAGAAAGCGACCTCCTATCCAACTTTTCTGACGATACATTTGAAATGATTGCAGAGTTTGATCTTTCCAACACCGAAGCAACTGAGTTTGGTTTTAAGGTTCGTAAAGGAACTGAGGAATATACAACGGTCGGGTATGATGTCTACAATGAAAAGCTGTTCGTTGACCGTACGAATTCCGGGAATTATGATTTCGGACCTGATATCACAAATAAACATGAGGGCCCGCTGAAGGCTTTAAACGGTACGGTGAAAATGCATATTTTTGTTGACCGGTCAGCGCTGGAGGTGTTCGGGAATAATGGAGAAACAGTGATAACTGACCAAATATTCCCTCAATCTTCGAGTAAAGGAATGCAAATCTACAGTAAGGGCGGGGATGTGGAATTAAAGTCTTTAAAAATATTTCCGTTAAAAAGTGTCTGGAAAACGCCCCCATCTAGTGTCTCCGTACTGTCAGATTGGACGACGATCAGCGGCAAATGGGCGGATACTATTAATGGAAAACAGGGGCAGGGCGTAGGGGATGCGTTTATTCTGGCAAGTAATTTCGGTGAGAACTTTATATATGAAGCGGACATTAAAGTGCCGGATACAGATTCGCATCCCGATGATCCTGAAAAAGATAACATAGAAAACCCCATCGGCGCAGGTGCCTTGGTCTTTCGTTCAGACCCTACGGCAAAAAATGCGTATGCAATTAATCTGGATGTAAAGAATAATGTAGTTAAGTTGATGAAATTTGTTAAAGGGACCGGTAGTGATCTTGCCATCTACAATAATGACGCGAAGCTGAAACTACGGACAAATCAGGATTATCACCTCAAAATTGTAGCTGTCGGGGATACCATAAAGGCTTATTTGGACGGACAACTGGTGATTGATACCAAAGACCAAAGTTACACACGAGGATACTTTGGGTTAAATGTAAGGGATACAACAGCATTCTTTAATAGTGTTCGAATATCAAGTTACAATTCCGGCCATTCCGGTGACAATTTTCAGAACAACAAGGGCAGCGACAGCCAGGCAGTAAAGCTGCCAGTCAAGGCATCTATTCCGGCTTCCGCCACTTCAGGAATATTGGAGTATGCTCCGGGTATTACACAAAAGGCTGATGGCAGGAAAGAAGCCGCAGTGGTCGTGGATGATCTTACTTTGCTTAAAGCTTTGCCGGTAAGAAAAGGTTCTGCACTAACTTTGCATGTGAAAGCTGCTGGGGCTGACGTGGTTATCGTTGAGCTGACCAGCATGGCCAATAAGCTTTGGAGCGAGCATCGAACTCTGGATCTTCAGTTAATTACAGAACTGGGGACGTACACCCTTCCAGCCAGCAGGGTGAATAGAAATACCTCACCTTCCAATAGCGTGCCAGGGCTGCGAATTACGTTATCCAAGGCAACAATGCAGCAAAATGCGGCTATTCAAGAAGCGGCTGTAAAAGCGGGCGCAACCGTGGAAACGACTCCTATAGACTTTAGGGCTGAAGCAGTAACAGGCAGTACAACAACCGCTCTTGATTTCGGTGATACCTATGTGAGCCGGACACTTCCGCTTTCATCAGCGATGGACCCAAATCGTTCCACCGCAGTTTGCTACGACGAAGCCAGAAGGAAACTTATCTTTGTACCGAGCATTTTTCGGGCTGGGGATGATGGAGCCTCCGTTGAAATAAAGCATAATTCCAATGGTGTATATACCGTTGTCAACAGCAGCCCAACCTTCGGTGATTTACCAGCTGGGTACTGGGGCAAAGCCGACATAGAGCTGCTTGCCGCAAAAGGAATTGTTGTCGGTTCGATAAAAGGAATATTTGAGCCATCCAGGCCTGTTACCCGCGCCGAATTTGCCGCTATGCTTGTTCATGCACTTGGGCTTAAAGAACGGGCGACTCCAGCCTTTAGGGATGTAGTCAAGGGTTCATGGTACAGCGGATATCTCAGCGCAGCCTATTCAGCTGGGCTGGTCAAAGGTTATGAAGACGGTGCTTTTCGTCCTGAATCGGGAATTAGCCGCCAGGAGATGGCTCTACTTGTCCATCAAGCATTACAATATACCGGGTATGTCTCAGTCAACAGCAAAAACGGGCAATCGCTAGATGGATATGCCGACCACTCGTCTATCGCGGTTTGGGCGCAAAATGCAGTAGCCGCTGTTACAGCTCAGGGCATCGCACAAGGTATGGACACTGGACACTATGAGCCACATGCAACAACTACCCGCGCCGAGGCGGCAGTTATGATAAAACGTTTGCTTCAAAAGATTGAATTTATCAATAAATAGGCAAAATGAATAAAGTCCCCGGACTCTTAATGCAATATGCACACGGACCGGGGACTTGCTATGTGAAATACACAATATAAGCAATTTGCTTATCTTTATAAAAACACTTAAAAACACTTAACAAAAAGCGTCTAATCGCTTATAGTGAATATAGGGATAGGGGGGGCTTTATATTTACCAAGAGGAACGACTTTTAAAAATTTTGGAGTATCTCCAAAGCCGTAACCAATTATCAAATTCGGAAATTTGTAATTTATTGAACATCTCGAGAGATACGGCAAGAAGGGATATTATTAAGCTTGTTCACGAAGGGGGGGTTATCAGAACCCATGGAGGTATTGCCTTGCCCTTATTAAAAGAAGAAATAAGAGCCTACAAGGAACGTGTAACTTCAGCAACAAAGCAAAAGATGCTCATTGCAAAAGCAGCTTCCGCGCACATCGCTGACGGAGATGTTTGTTTCATGGATGTATCGACTACCATTCAACTGCTCTGTGGGCAATTGGACAAGAATCTCACGGTTTATACACACTCGTTGGATAATGCAGAAGCTTTATCAGCAAAAAGTGAAATTAACATAAACTTGCTCGGGGGCAAATTTAATCATGAAAATCGTTTTTTTTATGACCACTACACGGCTATGCAGTTGAACGATGTTTTTTTTGACAAAGCTTTTTTAGGAGCTGCCGCCATCATGGAAGACGGAGTGTATTTTGCAAACCGTGATGATGCTTTAGTTAAAAAGCTGGTATCGGGACGTGCCAGAGAAGTATTTTTACTTGCTGATTACAAAAAATTTAATTTAACAAGCCCGTTTAAAGGCCTGAATTTATCCGAAATTGATATTTTAATTACAAATCAGGATGCACCGGAGCACTCATTGCTGATGTTGCAGGATAGCGGAGTAGAAATTATCAAGGCGCTTGAGGAAGAATCGTGATAAATAATCGCAAGGGAGCCATCGGCCATGATACAAGCAATCTTTAGCGATATTGATGGGACGTTGTTAAATTCAAAACATCAAATTACGTCCGACACCAAAAATACAATCCAAAAAGTTGTGGGAAGAAATATCCCTTTTGTACTTGTTTCAGCGAGAATGCCAAGCGGCATTTTTCCTCTTCAGCAAGAGCTCAATATTCACGCTCCCGTCATATGTTATAGCGGTGCTCTAATATTGGGCGGCAACAGGGAAATCCTTCATAGCATCTGTTTATCGAAAAAGAGCATTAAACGAATATACGATATTGTAATGGATCATTATCCTTCTATCAGTTTTAACTTGTATGGACATGACCAGTGGATCGTTGGCAACATTCAAAATCCTTGGGTAATTCAGGAAGCGGAAATTATTAATGGCTCCCCCATACAGAGGTTACTCCCCTCATATATAGAAGAAGATCATGATATTCACAAAATTTTATGCATGGGAGATCCCAAAGACATTGAGCGGCTTGTACAACAAATCAATAAAGAAGTTACTGGTATCAGTGTTTATAAATCCAAGGGAACTTATCTGGAAATTATGGATGAGATGGTGTCCAAATCGTATGCCATTCAGGAGCTCGAGGGGATATTTAATATTACTTATCGTGAATCGATGGCCATTGGAGACAACTATAATGACATGGATATGATTTTGTACGCAGGCCTTGGGATTGCAATGGGAAATGCGCCGGAGGAAGTTAAGAAAATTGCCGACAGGGTCACATCGAGCAATGATGAAGACGGTTTGAAAATAGGCTTGGAGGAATACATTTTGTCCGTTTGAAATGATCCAGTGACATTGGATATCCAAACACCAATGATATCAGGATACTAAAACTCTATAATATGATGGCAGTAACTTAACAATGTTTTGTTTTAATTAGGTTAATTAGGCAAGAGCTTTCTCGTTCTGTCCACTGTCATTGTTTACAATGCCTGAATAGTTGGTCGAATTATCATTTTACTCATAGATGTATCATCAGGATCATTTATTGCATTAGCAATAGCTTTGCAATCCGATCAGGATAAATGCTAAGTCTGCAATATGAATTATAATGGTTTATGAGAATATCTGAGTTAATTAAAGATGAAAAGTTTTTGGCAATCGAAAAAAATTCTGGCCTGCCTTATATAAAAGAAAACGACTACGTAGGATAAGTACTCGTTTTCTTTTGATTAAACTCCCTCGATATGTTTTAGTTTCTCACTTCATCTTCAAAAGAATGACTAAAAAGGTATCCAGCGACCTTAGAGATCGTCGGACACCTTTTGCTGTTCTTACGCTTCATTCCTTGATTCAACCTTGCGCTACGAAACGATTAACTTCTTCCAACGACGGCAAGGCTGCAATCGCTCCAACTTTAGTGCACACGATGGCGCCGACTTGATTGGCAAGTGTCACAAATTCCTGCTGCTGCTTCGCGTTGGAGGTAAATGCCTTAGGCTGACTCAGCTGGCTGATTTGATACAGCATTGCTCCGACGAAGGCATCTCCGGCACCAGTAGAGTCGATCGATTTGACAGCGATACTGCCGATTAACGAACGGGAGGCACCACTTGAGATGAGGGTTCCTTCTTTCCCCAAGGTAACCGCCACCGTCTTGGCTCCCAACCCATGCAAAAGATCCAATGAAGCATCGCGGTCAGCCAGCCCTGTAATGATGTTTAATTCCTCTTCGCTTACCTTTACCAAATCCGCATTGTGTATTCCTCTTCTGGACAGTGTGATAAATTCCCCCTGCCTGTCTTTCCAGAGGTCCCCCCGGTAATTGGGATCAAAGGAGGTGAATTGCCCGTTGGCCTTCGCTCCATCCAATAAAGACAAATACGCTTCTCGGAAAGGATCGGCGAGCAAGGCCGTTGCCGATCCAAAATGCAGAATGGCAGCCTGTCGGGTCCATTCTCTATCAATGTCCTGCAGAGACAGTTGACGGTCAGCTCCCCGGTTGAACACGAAATCCCGTTCGCCGTTAGCGGCAAGGGAAACAAAGGCCAGTGTAGTCGGCGTTGACGGATCAAAAAGGAGCATGGACGTATCCACATGCTGCTCATCCAACGTTTGCTTCAGGTACATGCCAAAGGGATCAGCCCCGACTTTCCCCAAGAATGACGCTTTTCCTCCGAGCTTGGCTACGGCTGCGCTTACATTTGCCGGAGCGCCGCCGGCCTGCTTGGAGAAATGCTGACCCTTGGCAAGATTAACATCAATATCCGTGCAGAAAAAATCAATGAGCAACTCGCCCACACAAAGAACCGTTCTGTCATTTTTCACTTTGATTCACCTCTTGGTAGATTTAGTTTAGAACAGGGGTCGAGTCTCGGTATACGATATCCGTTGCAACATGAGTCACTCGGTATGGCATGGTATTGTCTTTGATTCTGGACAATAACATTTCGGCTGAAATAATCCCCATCTGACTACTGTAAATATGCACGGTTGTAAGATGAGGCTCGACAACCCGGGATTCCGATGCATCATCGAACCCGCAGACAGCAATATCTTCCGGGACTCTAATCCCTTTGTTTTTCAAAGATTTGATCACGCTGATGGCAATGAAATCATTGGCGCAAATAAAGACGGAGGGACATTCCCTCAGGGCATACAACTGCTGTTCCATCCAGTTCTCCTCTAGAACGAAGTTGCGGTCAGGCGCTACAATGCTATGGGCAGGATCTACGGCGATTCCTGCTTCTGCTAAGGCCTTATTAAATCCGGTCCAGCGTTCATTAAAACTTTTGCAGTGATTGTAATCGCCTACAAAACCGAAGCTTTCATAGCCATAATCGATTAATTTCCGGGTAACACAGTATGTGCTGTGTTCATTTTCCATTAATACCAGATCCGCCTTCAATTCTGGATACATCATGTCCGCAGCGCAATCAATAAAAATAGTTGGGATGCCAAGATCTGTGATCAGCTTGCTGTATTCCTTGCTGAACATTTCGATGCAGAAGATGCCAGCCACATTCGAAGGTTCAAAATTGCCGGGTAGGGTCATCGAATTGATATCATTCTCACGAACAAAATAAATAGATAAAGTATAGCCCTGTTTGCTGATTTCCTTCTCCAGTCCGCTAATCAACAATGATCCAAAGTGTGAGCTATTAGGAAGATTACAGGTCAAAAGTGCGATATTGCCTTGTTTTTCAGAAGCTGTTTCCATATAAGAAAATTGTTTGTATTTAAGCTCCATTGCTTTTTTGACTACCTTGTCCCTAGTAACGGCGGGAATACTCTCCACTCCATTAAGCGCCTTGGAGGCAGTGTTTCTGGAAATCCCCAAGGCATCAGCGATATCTTGTATCGTAACCTTTGACTTTCTCGTCATATTGTTCACCTTATTCTCCGAATTAAGATTCTTCATATTTCTAAATATATAGTATTTTCATGTTTTTAACAATGCATTTATTCAAATGAACAATAAAAGTTTACGTTTGTTTATTTATATTGTGTATTTTTGATAGTTTTTTGCTAAAAAAATTATAATTATCTTGAAATACGCTTTTTTAATGAATTTTTCACCCGAAATATATTGACTAATTAAATGTACATCTGCTAAATTGTAAGAGCGAGATATGTTCAAATGTAAATTGTAAGCCCATTCATTTTGGGAATGTGTAAAATTCTCGTTCTGTTGGAGGTGTGGATATTACAAGCAAGTATTTGAAAAACATCTTGGTTAATTATGTCAGAGAGATGACATAACATGGCTTATATTTTGTGTCGTATAACAAGCCGTGAACAGTAGGAGGGAAAATATTGGCAAATTCGATCGTTCAAAAAAGGGGACTAAAGGCTTCAGAAACAAAAAAAAGAAACCATTGGTTAAGCTATATGCTTCGAAATTATATATTGTATTTGTTTCTGCTTCCGTCCATAATTCTTACCGTCATTTTCAAGTATGTTCCCATGTACGGCTCGATCATTGCGTTTAAAAATTTCAGCCCAAGAAAAGGCATCCTCGGCAGCGAATGGGTTGGATTTGAACATTTTCAGCGGTTTCTTTCATCACCAAATTTTTATGACATTTTAATGAATACGCTTAAATTAAGCGCTTACGGTCTTATTCTCGGCTTCCCAGTACCAATCATTCTGGCCTTAATGTTAAATCTGGTCAGAGGAGCGAAGTTCAAGAAGAATATTCAGCTTATTGTATACGCACCTAACTTCATCTCGGTTGTTGTTGTTGCCGGTATGCTGTTTGTTTTTCTATCACCAGCTGGAATTGTGAACGCTTTGGTAACAACCTTCACCGGCAAGCCGATTGCTTTTATGACTGATCCTGCCTATTTCCGAACGGTATATATTTTGTCCGGTATATGGCAAACAGCGGGCTGGTCCTCTATCATTTATGTGGCCACCTTAGCCAATGTGGACCCGCAGTTGCATGACGCTGCAACAATTGATGGCGCTTCATTGATGAAGAGAATCTTCCACATTGATCTGCCAGCTCTTAAACCCGTCATGGCCGTCCTGTTCATTCTCGCTGCAGGAGGTATTATGTCGATCGGCTATGAAAAGGCTTACCTAATGCAGACGGCTCTGAACACACCTACCTCGGAAATCATCGCGACTTACGTATACAAGGTGGGGTTGCAATCCGGCGATTATGCTTATTCTACGGCAATCGGGTTGTTCAATTCCGTAATTAATGTATTCCTGTTGATTTTCGTAAATACCGTCGTCAAGAAGCTGAACGAAGGAGAAGGGCTGTATTAAAGAAGGAGGTATTTATGGATATTCATTACACCGGGAAGGACCGGATTCTGCTCATCATCAATTATATTCTACTTGGTTTGTTTGTTCTCGCTATTCTGTTACCGTTGGTTTATGTGGTGCTTTCGTCCTTTTTAACTCCAAATACCCTGATTACCAAAGGGTTTGCCATTACATCATCAGACTGGACACTCACGGGATATGCCAAAATCCTAAGCAACAGTGCCATGATCCGCGGTTTTTTTAATGCTATTTTTTATTCAGCAGCCTTTGCGTTCGCAACCGTATTATTTTCCGTCTTCGCGGCTTATCCGCTTGCGATTGAAGAGTTGGTAGGGAAACGGTCCATTATGATCTTTTTCCTGATAACGATGTTTTTCGGTGGCGGTCTAATTCCTACCTATCTGGTGATTAAGGATTTAGGCATGTTGAATACGGTCTGGGCCATTATTCTGCCCGGCTCGATCAGCGTATTCAATATTATTCTGGCAAAGACTTATTTCCAGGGACTTCCGAAAGAACTGTTCCAGGCGGCGAGTATAGACGGAGCTTCCGAGCTCAGTATTTTCTTTAAAATCGTCCTGCCGCTTTCCAAGCCTATTATTTTTGTTCTAGCTTTATACGCTTTTGTCGGACAGTGGAATTCTTATTTCGACGCCATGATTTATCTGGATGATCCGAAGCTGTTTCCGCTTCAACTGGTACTGCGCTCCATTTTGATACAGAATCAGGTTCAGCCCGGCATGATTGCCGATGCGATGGCACAAGCGGAGCTTAAGAAATTGTCTGAAATGATTAAGTACTCTGCTATTGTCATATCAAGTTTGCCTTTGATTGTCATGTATCCATTCTTCCAGAAGTATTTCGAAAAGGGTGTCATGGTAGGTTCGATCAAATAACAAATCGGGGGAATAGAGATGAAAAAAACATTACTAACCTTGTCTGTGTTGGCACTTTCTACTTCACTGCTTGCCGGATGTGGCGGTTCAGGCAATAATTCTGCGGCATCCGAAGATTACAAGCTGGAAAATGTTACTCTGCCGCTTAAAGAGAAAGTTACTTTGCATTTTATGACTCAAAGCTCGCCGCTGGCACCTTCCGATCCAAATGAAAAGTTGATTTATAAAAGACTGGAAGAAAAAACAGGGGTGCATATCGATTTTACCAACTTCACCTCTGATTCCTTCATTGAAAAAAGAAACCTTGCTGTTGCCAGTGGAGATCTTCCAGATGCCATACTGGATGCCGGATATTCCGATTACGATTTGTTGAATCTCGGAAAGGATGGAACTATTATCCCTTTGGAGGATTTGATTCAAAAATATATGCCGAATCTGCAGAAGGTATTGAAGGAAGCACCTGAGTACAGATCCATGATAACCGCACAGGACGGGCACATTTATGCCTTTCCTTGGATTGAAGAACTGGGTTCTGAGAAGGAGAGCATTCATTCTGTAAACGACATGCCGTGGATCAATGTGGAGTGGCTGAAAAAGCTGGGACTTAAAATGCCAAAAACCACCGAGGATTTAAAAAAAGTTCTGCTCGCATTTAAAAATGGCGACCCTAACGGAAATGGCCAAGCGGATGAAATCCCGCTGTCCTTTATGCTCAATAACGGCAATGAGGACCTGAATTTTCTGTTCGGATCATTTGGTCTTGGGGACAACGGCGATCATACGGTAGTGACCAATGAGGGGAAAGTGGTCTTCACTGCCGATCAGGATGGTTATAAAGAGGGGATTAAATATCTTAATGAGCTGTATAAGCTGAACCTGATCGACGAAGAGTCATTCGAGCAGGATTACAATACGTATCTGGCCAAAGGCCAGAATGAAAAATATGGTCTCTACTTTCAATGGGATAAGGCGAACATCTCAGGAGATAACGATAAATATGAATTGATGAATCCGCTCGCCGGGCCAAGCGGTGAAGTCAATGTGACCCGCACGAACAATCTCGGCTTTGACCGGGGGAGAATGGTGATTACCAGTGACAACAAAAATCTTGAGCTTACGGCAAAATGGATTGACCAACTGTATGATCCTATCCAGTCCGTACAGGACAACTGGGGCACCTACGGCGACAAAACTCAGCAGAACATTTTTGAATACGATGAAGCGAGTCATATGCTGAAGCATCTTCCGCTTAAGGGAACGGCCCCTGTCGAGCTGCGGCAAAAAACGAATATCGGCGGTCCATTGGCAATTCTTGACGAGTATTACGGAAAAGTAACGACCAAGCCCGATGATGCAGTGGGACGGCTTAAGCTCATGAAGGAAAGACTCGTTCCTTATATGAAGGCTGACCATAATTTCCCGAAAGTCTTCTTCTCGCTGGAGGATCAGAAGCAGATCTCCACATTGGAAACCGATTTGTTTGCTTACGTTAACCGCAAGCGGGCGGAATGGATCAAGACGGGTAAAGTGGAAGAAGAATGGGCCGAATATAAAGCCGAGCTGTCCAGACTGGGGCTAGATAAATGGCTGGAAATCAAACAAAAAGGCTATGACAGATATCTTAAAGATCAAGGCTGAAACATTTAAATGGTAGTATCTCAAATTCATTTGCAAACGAGCAAACTCAAATTATTATGTTAAATACCTTATCAACAATCAAAAGGAGAGCGGATACTATGAAAGAATTAAAAAGTAACTATAGTGAAACGTACAGGCCTCAATTTCATTATTCACCGGAGAAAAATTGGATGAACGATCCCAACGGCATGGTTTACTTTGAAGGAGAGTACCACCTGTTCTACCAGCATACCCCCCATGATACGCGACCTGATTTTGGCAACATGCATTGGGGGCATGCGGTAAGCAAGGATCTAGTGCATTGGACTGAGCTTCCACCGGCAATTCCACCTGGGGAGGACGGAGCGATCTTCTCGGGGAGTGCGGTGGTGGATAAGAACAATACCAGCGGATTTTTCGACGAGGAAGGATCAGGATTGGTTGCCATTTATACGAATGAGGGCAACAAGGCTCAGCCTGGAAAGCCGCAGGTGCAAAGCATTGCTTACAGCAAGGATAAGGGTCGAACCTGGACAAAATATGAAGGTAACCCGGTTTTATTTCCAACGGACACGCTAGACTTTCGTGATCCGAAGGTGATTTGGCATGATGAATCATCAATGTGGATCATGGTTCTTGCCGTAAGGGACCGTGTAGAATTTTACACATCTCCAAACCTGAAAGAATGGTCTTTTGCAAGCGAATTCGGTTCCGACATTCCGCATATCCACCGAGGGATATTTGAATGTCCTGATATATTTCGAATCCAAGTGGATGAGGATCTTAATACCACGAAGTGGATTCTGATGCTAAGCGTCGGGGATAGAAATGGTGTGAATCCAGACGATCCGGAACCACCGGCAGGCGGTTCTGGCATGATGTATTTCGTAGGCAGCTTTGACGGTAAGTCGTTCACGCCAGATGAAGCGTTGGAATCTATCGGTACTATCAAATGGGTAGACTATGGATCAGACTTTTACGCGGCCGTGTCCTGGAATGGCATTTCGAACGAAGACGGACGGAAAATTTGGATCGGCTGGATGAATAATTGGCGTTATGCTACCACGCTACCTTCAGAGGAATGGCGTGGCAAGATGTCAATTCCTCGTGAGCTACAGCTTAGAACTTATCCGGAGGGACTTCGCCTAATCCAAGCACCTATAAATGAATTAAGTCAGCTAAGAAAACCGATTTTGTCTCTGCAAGACTTGACGATTAAGCCAGGTATGAACGTGTTGTCTGATATTTCCGCAGCCAAGGCAGAAATTATTGCAGAATTTGAAATCGGTACTGCCGTGGAATTCGGGTTTAAAGTACGGAAGTCCGCCAATCAAGAGACGATCATCGGATATAATATCTCGAATGAGGAATTGTTCGTCGATCGGACGAAGTCGAGCGCCACTGATTTTCATTCCGATTTCACAGCAATACACAAGGCCACTATGAAGCCAGAGCATGAGAGGATACAGTTGAGCATTTATCTGGATTGGTCAAGTGTTGAAGTCTTCGGCAATCATGGAAAAGCAATCATTTCAGACATGATTTTTCCGGACTTCGAAAGTAAGGGTTTAGAACTCTACGCCATTGGTGGAGAACTAAGGGTCGTGTCGCTTCAGATCAATGATCTGGTAAGCATTTGGGGAAATGAGAATGTTTAGACGTTAACTATTGATATCATTCAAATTTTAATTATCTCACGAAGGAACTCATTGAGTAGCGAGTGTCAAATTGATTTTTCAATTTGACACTTTTTTATATTGGATAAGATAATGAGTTTGTGTAAGCTAGATAGCAATAAGGCTGTTAAGACTTAATTGTAGATTCATTTTCGAATGAACCTCTCTCGAGTAAATTGTGTATTCTTCTTATATAGACTTTTGGATACAAGGAGGCAACGTTCCGTGGATTCAATGCAGCATATTATTGGCTCTAATTTGGCTCAAATCAGGAAGACTAGAGGATTAAGTTTGGATAAGGTGGCTGAACTGACAGGGGTCAGCAAAGGGATGCTGGCTCAGATTGAGAAGGGGAAATCCAATCCTACGGTAACAACCCTTTGGAAAATTGCGAACGGTCTGCATGTATCCTTCTCCACCTTTCTCAAAGAAGACCCGCCGCAAATCACGAAGATTCGGAGGGAAGACCTGCATCCGGTTATTGATGAGGATGGTAACTATTTTGTTTACCCTGTATTCCCGTATCACGCTGAAAAGAAGTTTGAGGTGTTCACGGTAAGTCTGAAGCCAGGCTTTACACACCAGGCAGAGAAGCATCTGGGTGAGGAAACGATTCTCATGATCCGTGGGGAGATGTACTTTGAAATGCAGGGGCAACAGCTCAAGCTGAGTGCAGGGGATGCTGTGCAATTTCAAGTATCTGACATACATACCTACCGCAATGATTCGGAAGAGGATGCCGATTTTTATGTATTGATTTATTATGCGGATTAGTGGGATGATTAGCATAGTCTAAAACAGGCTTCCACATCTGGATTTTGCAAAATCCAGAGATATAAAAAGAGAGCAACGAGGAAAAGAGAGGAAAGAACCCATGGAAAGCAAGTACATCCGAGAAACCTACTGCTTCAAGACGTCCCGAGTATTTCCCAACGATATCAACAATCATAACACGCTCTTCGGCGGCCGATTGATGTCGTATATCGACGATATCGCATCTATTGCAGCTGCTAAGCTGTGTCGTACGAACACAGTTACAGCCTCTACGGATTCGGTGGATTTTTTGCTACCTATCCATCCGAGTGATTCTGTCACGCTGGAAGCGTTCGTAACCTGGACAGGCCGTAGCTCGATGGAGGTGTTCGTAAAGGTAATTCGTGAAGGACTGATGACTGGCGACCGAAAAATCGCAGCCACCGCCTTCCTGACCTTTGTGGCATTGGACGAGAATAACCGTAAAGTGACCGTGCCGCAGGTGATTCCAGAAACAGAAGAGCAGTTACAATTGCACCAGACGGCTCCATCACGCGCAGCCATACGGCGTCAGCGGAGGGAAGAAAGCAAGCAGCTGGCTAGTTTTCTGACAACAGATTATCCGTGGGAACTGTAACGTACTAGAGATTATCAATTTCATCGTTTTACGTAAAAAGGAGCCGTCTTTTCCGTTAGCAGTCGCCCATGATCTGCTTGGAATACGGCTCCTTTTGAAAATAACTTGAGCTATTCTACTTTAACTACACGGAAATGCTGATTTGTCCCACCGTTATCGCCCCATTGAATGGCTTTAGCTCCATCGGCGGTGGCGCCTTCAGAAATATCGATCAGCTTGCCGGTTGCCCGATTTTTCAGCTTGTAATAACCACCGGTTACGGATACTAATTGCCAATGCTGACTGGACCAGCCTCCGTCGCTCCACTGCTCAATAACTGTACCGTCTGTTGTCGTACCGCTTTCAACACCAATTAGCTTTCCGCTGTTGCGGTTCATAATTTTATAATATCCGCTGCCTGCATCCTTGAGCTGCCATTGCTGGTTTGCTGTCCCGGAATCTGCACGCTGCTCCAGGTCTGCGCCGTCCGTCGTTGCATTGCCCATAATGCTTAGTGGCTTATTGCTCTTGCGATTCACTAGCTGATAATAGGCATCCGGATCAATGGCAATTGGCGTCGTTATCCCCTCGACCACACCACTGGCGGTGTCAATATTAATGCTGTCGAACCAATCCATGGCTAATGAAGTCGCTGTTGGAAAACGCAGTGGCAACCATACATATTGAGAATCCTGCACAGGACCGCTCCATGCACCCGCCCAACGGTCGCCCAAATACAGGTATGAAGTTGTCTGGGCACCTTCAACAGGAATCACGTAAGCTGACTGTGAACCATATGTCGTACCGTCCCCGAAGTTTATCGTATTACTCCAGGTTCCTTCAATGCTGGATGCGGTAGCATACTTGGCCTGATTGGGATTCCAGCCGGTTGCCCCGGATGTAATCAGGAAGTAGACGTCTCCTTTTTTGAACATCGCCGGAGCTTCACGATATTGTCCAGGCCAAAGTGTAGTCACCAGCGATTCAACTTGCAGAAAATCCGGTGTCAGACGATAAATGTTCAGATCTGCGTTTACTCGGGTAGCCGAAATGAGGTAAGCCGTACCGTTATCGTTGTATACGGTCATATCGCGCGAATCGTAATCCAGAGGACGGAAGCTGCCCTGATACGTGTAATCGCCGTCCACCGTATCGGAAGAGGCGACAGCCACTCGGGCCTCGTTGTAATTAACCCCATTCTCCTTGTGCATCCATAATACGTATTTACGTGTTTTTTCATTATAAATCACTTTCGGACGTTCAATATTCGAAACATTCAGCTCTACGGCGGAGCTGCTGGTCAGTACGTTTTTACGAAACTCCCAGTTTTTTAAATCAGAGGAACGGTAGGCGGATACCGCCTTGAACGTGCCGTTGGGATTACGATTTTCACCAAACCAATAATAGTAACCTTCTACTTTAATCATACCACCCCCATGGGCATGGACCACGTTTCCATCTGTATCTTTAAACTGAATGCCATTCACAACATTCGCTGAAGCGGCTGAAGCGATCTTAGGTGAAAACATCTGAAAAATGCTCAACGTCAGCAAAATAGAGAGCATAATACACAGCAAGCGGGCAAAATCATATTTCATTGTTTCGTCCTCCTCTGTATGTGTTATTTTAAAGCGCTTTCATTAATGGACTCTATGAAGTAGTTTTAATAGAGCTACTTATCCAATTGTATCCATATTGAATTGAAAGTGCTAGAGTAGTATATTGACCATGTACACGGCACACGCCATCCATATCTAACAGACTTCCATCGAACGGTGAGTGTTACAAACTGGCTGATATTCATTAGGTATACAGGAGGCAACCATGAAAATATACGCGATTGATACGAGCAAGCCGGAGGCTGAGGAGCATTACGAATCACTGGTAAATCAGGTTTCGCTGGAAAAGCAGCACAAGTTAGATCGTTTTTTACATCGGGAAGATGCTTTGAGGGGGTTATATGCCGATGTGCTGCTGAGATGGTTGGCCTGCCGGCAATTGAAGGTATCT
This sequence comes from Paenibacillus sp. S29, assembly GCF_049319765.1. Taxonomy (NCBI): domain Bacteria; kingdom Bacillati; phylum Bacillota; class Bacilli; order Caryophanales; family Paenibacillaceae; genus Paenibacillus; species Paenibacillus sp. S29. The sequence continues at coordinate 51,965 of NZ_JBMOUI010000013.1, forward strand.
AATGCCAGTCTTCAATTTACATACAATGCATTCGGTAAGCCTTCCTTGATCAATGCACCCGCATTCCATTTTAATGTTTCTCACTCGGGAAAATGGGTGGTATGCGCTATTGATGATCACCCGCTTGGAATCGACATTGAACAGCTCCGTCCTATTGATTTTAAGGTAGGTAGAGTGTGCTTTTCAGACACAGAGTATGATGCGTTAATGCGTCAGGACGCAGACAGCCGCTTATCATATTTTTACGATCTATGGACGCTTAAGGAAAGCTTTGTGAAGGCCGAGGGGCAGGGACTAACCCTACCGTTGAAGTCTTTTTCATTTGAGCTAAAGGCACAGCCATTCATAGGCTTCACGACAGAGGGCTTTACCACCGAGTATTGTCATTTTAAGCAGTATGAGCTGGATCAGGATTATAAAATGGCTGTCTGTGCAGCTCATGACCAATTTGCCCAGCAGGTGCAGCAGATAGATATAAATACACTACGCTTGGAAGTGGCAACATAGGCGTAATATGAAGTGGATATGCGTATAGTTGAAAAAAGGAGATGAGTGGCGTTGACATTCGTTTTGTTCAAGCACGGCCGGTTGTATGGGGAGTGGACTTCCAAAGGAGACTCTATCGTTGTACAGCATGGACGGATACAGGCCATCGGGTATGCTCGGGAGCTTGAATTACAGTTGTCCGGTAAGGAATATGAAACTGTGGATTGGGAAGACGCCTATGTACTGCCAGGCTTAACCGATTCACATATGCATTTATCTATGCATGGTATGAAGCTGGCTATGCTGGATTTAACATCAGCTACCTCCAAGGAAGAGATGCTGGCTATGCTGCGCAAACGGGTCGCTGTAACACCGTTAGGAGAATGGATTTTAGGACTCAACTGGAATGAAAATGCGTTTATTCCTGTTGAAATACCGGATATAGCCGAGCTGGATGCCATTACAGATCAGCATCCGGTATATCTCACTCGTACGTGCTTTCATACGTTCTTGGCCAATTCAGAGGCATTTCGACGTGCGGGTATTAACGAGGACACCCCTGACCCGGCATCGGGAGCCTATGGGCGAGATGCAGATGGACGGTTGAACGGATTGATTTATGAGGAAGCATCCTTTGCCTTTACTAGCGTGCAGCCAGAGCCGGATTATTCGGTTAAGAAGGATACGATTCGGCGGGCTTGTATGGATGCGCTAAGGCTTGGTTTGACTGCTGCGCACACAGAGGATTTACGTTTTTTGGGCAGCGTGGAGACGATGCAGCGAATTTACAGGGAGCTGAGGGAAGAAGGTCTTGTTTTTCGCACACACCAGCTCATCTATCATCCATTTATGGAGGAAGCGAAAGTGCAAGGGCTGCGTGCAGGTACCGGAAATGAATGGTTTAAAATCGGTGCGATTAAAATGTTTGCCGATGGCGCTATTGGTGGAAGAACGGCATTATTATCCGAACCTTATAGTGATGCTCCACATACCTGTGGAATGGCGATCCAACCGCAGCCAGAGCTGAATCAGATGGTGGCTGCGGTCAGAGCAGCAGGCTATCCGGTGGCTGTGCATGCCATAGGGGATGGGGCGGCGCACATGATTTTGACAGCGATGGAGGCTCATGCGCTCACGGGGGAAAGCGGTTTGCCAGACCGCCTGATCCATGGACAGGTACTTAGGGGTGATTTGGTCAAGAGAATGGCGAAGCTGCCGCTGATCGCGGACATCCAGCCCCGTTTTGTCGCAAGTGACTTCCCTTGGGTACTGGATCGGGTGGGGAAAGAACGGGCTGAATATTTATATGCCTGGAAAAAGCTACTGGAAGCAGGCATTCCATGTGCTGGAGGTAGTGACGCACCGATTGAGCCGTTAAACCCTTTTCTTGGTATTCATGCGGCAGTGACTCGTGCCAAGCCGGAAGAAATGCATGAGGGCTATCTTCCCGCTGAAAAGCTGGATGTACATGAAGCCATTCATTTGTTTACCACGGGAAGCGCAGTAGCAGCCGGTGAGGCTGATGAAAGAGGGACGATAGCTGAAGGGAAAGCCGCTGACTTTACAGTCATTGACCGTGATGTATCGGAAAGTCCGCAAGCTTTACTTGATGTTAAGGTACGAATGACAATTGTAAACGGGAAAGTTGCATATCGGTCATAGGCTTGTGATAAGTATGTATGCCAAAAGCCTTCAACTTCACTTTTCATGTGAGGTTGAAGGCTTTATATTTTATAAACCACGCTGTATAAATCGGTCTGCGTTTTTTACACTGGACCACAGATCAGAGCTTGCTCCGCCCGGATACCAGTAGGCGAAGCCAGCAAACCCAGCATCCTGTCCCAAGCGATACTTACGAGTGAAGGATCGTCCTTCCTCGAGCCACAGCTTATGAAGCTGCGTGTCTTTGTAAGACACGGTATACTGCTGAATATCCTCATTCCAGATTGGTTTGGAGCCGGAACGAGATACTAGCTGGTTTTGCTGATCTAATGAAATATCAGAGGAAGCGATTGACTTTCCGCTAGCGTTAAGCGTCCAGTTCCGTGTAAATAATGGCAACGCCAAGATCGCTTTCTCCGGATGGGTGGTTTGTACAAAACGCCGCACGCTTTCACGGAGCCATGGCAGTGAGGACACAGAGCCGGGGATCGAGCTACCTCCCCAATGCTCGTCATATCCCATCAGGATCAGATAGTCTGCCGCAGCGCCAAGCTGTTTATAATCAAAGGCGGCAGTCCAGTCCGTTCCGTAATCAGGAGATACACAAATCGCCAGTACCGTATTCTGACTCTTCAACTTAGCTTTTAATTGTTGGACGAACAATGTTAAATTGGCACGATCTTGACCATCTACATTTTCAAAATCAATGACAAGCCCGTTCAAACCGTACACAGATACGGCATTAGCAAGCTGAGTTATGGTTGTATTTCGTAGAACCTCACTGGACAGAATTTGGTGCGTCAGTGCCAGGTTGGAACGGTTGCCTACCATCGCCCAGATATTTTTATGATGCTGTTTGGACCAGGCAAGCAGCGACGAATTGGTATAATCGCTGATAATACCTGTTTCATTTAGAAAAAACCAACGTGGTGATAGGGTGTTGATGTTGGATTGGAGCACCGTATTTTCAAACTGCTGAACGGTTTGATCATATTGCCAGCCTATTCGGATGGAAGAAGCGGTGGAAGCAGTATGGTTAGCATGCTTTGTTGAATACGTTAGCAGTCGTTCCAGCACTACTGCTGTTTCTTCACGGGTCAGAGAGGATGCAGGACGGAAATAGTTACTTTCACCTTTCATAAAGCCGTAACGATTTACGGTGGTTACCGCATCAAGGGCCCAATCTGCAATTTCGCCAGTATCTGTGAAGGAGGAAGTAGCATCTCCTGATCCGCCCGAAGAGCGGATGAGACGTGCGATCATTAAGGCCGCTTCTTGACGGGTTATGGGACTATTAGGTTGGAATGTAGCGGACGTTCCCCCCTGAACGATATTGAGTTGAGAAGCCGCTTCAATCCATCCATAGTACCACGTCTTTTTGGCAACATCTCGGTAGGAGGAAACGGCCGCTTGTACAGGCTCCAGACCGAGTGTACGGTCCAGTGCGGTAACCCATTCGGCTCTGGTAACAGCCTTTTTAGGAGAGAAGTAACCAGGTTGTGTACCGTTCAAAATTCCTTTAGCGTGCAGGGAAATAATAGACTGATAGGCATAGCTGTGTGCAATATCTTGGAACGTAGCGCCGGATGCTGCTGCTGGAGCAGCTAAGTATGAAGTGAATGTTGTGAATATTGTGATGGCTGCAGTTGCTGAAAGCGTGAGCCTGGTTAACCAACGTGATCGTTTGGAACTCATACCAAATAACCTTCTTTTTTATGATAGATTGTAGACTCATATATCGTTACTCGACGAATAATACTATCAAAAAGAGGAAAGTTATTCATTGCTAAATTGCTGGAAAAATACCAAAAAACCCGCCACCTATGCGGCAACGGGTTTGATATTGGATAAACTATGCTTTTTTGGCATACATAATACCGATGGTCTGTGGACCACAATGACTGGAAATGACACAGCCTGCTGTAGTTAGCAGTACCTCTTGTGCGTTCGTTTCTTCTTTCAAGCGAGCTTGCAGCATCAGCGCATCTTCCTCGGCCAAAGCGTGCACGACAATAATGATATCGTTATCCATCTGATCTCGTTGATTCAGTGCATTTTGCAGCATCTGATCCAAAGCTTTTTCACGTTTGCCGCGGACTTTGTAGGCAGGTGCCATTTTTCCGTCAATCACTTTGATCACCGGACGAATTTTGAGCAGACTGCCGATCAGGTTTTGCATGCCTGAACATCTTCCGCCTTTATACAGGTATTCAAGTGTATCAATGACAAATTCCGTGTCTATGAGCGGCCTGGTTTTCGTCAACATGTCTACAATCTGCTCTATCGTATTGCCGTTGGCTGCCGCACGAGCAGCTTTCATCACAAGCAGGCCAAAGCCGCACGATAAATTCAAGGAATCAAAAACCGTAACGCGACCTTCCGGAAATTCAGAGGCAGCGAGTAGCGCATTCTGGTACGTCGATGATAGCTCGGAAGACAGACTGATATATAAAATGTCGTCCCCTTGTTCTATGTAGGGCGCAAAGGCTTGAATAAAATCCGACGGAGAAGGTGCGGCGGTACGCGGTAAATGTCCCTCGCGGCTTACACGTTGAAATAATTGTTCCGGGTGAATGTTCACCCCATCCTGCAATGCCTCATCACCAAATACTGTATACAATGGCACAATGCTAATCTCGTACTGTTGACGCCAGTAAGCAGGAACATCACTGGTACTGTCGGCAAAAATTTTAATTTTGTTCATACATTGAATCCTCTCTGTGTGATGCAGAAAAATTATAAAGATTGCACGGAGGAAGGATAGATATCCGCTGTGCTATTCGGAACGGAAAGACCGATGGCAAGAAGAGCAATAAAGCCCACAATAATAAGTGCATTAATGATTAAGCCTATAATAGCAAAGGTTTTCTTACGGTTTTTTAACGCAATTCCAATGATACCGACCACAAGTCCGCTACAATTCAGCAACAGGCTGCCTAAAAAAATAAAAGGAAGCAATACCGTTCCGGTTTGCTGTAGAGCGACTTCCGGGTTCAACGTTTGGTATTGGCTGAAATGAGCCAGCAGATTAATGACCATGATAGCCAGAATAATATATCCGATCAGGCTGACAAGCGACATAATAAAAGAAGCAATTCCGGGACCGGAATGTTTGAGCTTGACCGGAGGCTGAAACACAGGAGCTTCTGAAAAAACAGGGTGCTCCTCAGACGCAGCAGGTTTTTGCAAATTAGGATCTTGGTAACTCATTTTTTCCACTCCTTGAACATAGTCCGAACAGGTACTAATTTTCCACAAAATAAACAAAAAAGCAAGCCATCCTACACATTACCCTTCAAAAGACAGGGTCTAATCATCCAATTCTGTATGCGGTCTGTTCACACACGCTGGCTGGTAAACTTCATACGGTTTCGATAAAATAAGAAGAACATTCGGCTAAAAGGATGAGATGAAAAGGAGTACACAAACATGCAACGAAAATGGATATTTGTGGGATCCATAATGATGATGTTGGCGGTAGCCATTGGAGCGTTCGGGGCACATATTGTGAAAGCCCGGATCGACGCGGATGCTTTGGCCGTGTATGAAACAGGTGTGAAATATCATATGATTCACGCTGTCGGTTTGCTGATCATTGCGTTGGCTGCCGGACAGTGGGGTCCTTCCAACCGTTTAAGATGGGCAGCGCGTCTGTTATTGACAGGTATCATTTTGTTTTCTGGTAGCTTGTATGTGCTAAGTTTGACCGGAATCCGTGTGCTGGGGGCTATTACCCCTCTAGGAGGCGTGTGTTTTATTGCAGGATGGATATTGCTGGCATGGGCTGCCATGGGTCTGAAGAAAGAGGATTAGAGTTCTTTTCGGATAATGCAAAAAAAGAGAATGGACAAGAAAGACGTCATGTTTTTCCTGACCGTTCTCTTTTTTCATGCTTCGTTTTTTTATGAAATATTTACATTTACGATGTGATTTCATCGATCTCATTCATTTTAAAGGAGTACACTTGCTTCTCATCTACATGATACACACTCAGCAGGCTATTATCATGATCCAGGTTGAGGATGCGGCAAGGAATGCTGCGCTGTCCGCCATAGCGGTTCACGATTAACCGTACAAGCGTGTTATCTTGAATATAGCGTTTGATCCATTCATACGTACTAAGGTCTTGTTGAATTGCAGGCTTTGGCTGTACGTGGGATTGTTTGATCTCTTGAACGACTGGTGGCTTGTTCGTAATTGCGGCTGATTTCTTTTTAGAGAATTTTTCCGCGAGCGTAGCGGCTGCATTAGATGGGTTATTCACGGCCGACTGTTTTTTTAGGTACAGTGCAGCTTCAATTAAATTGCCAAGTTCGATACCGGATTGAATCCGGCTATCCGCAATTTGTTCATTTTGGCTCAAGAGATTAAGCAGGAACTGAAGGGCCTCTACGTTCGAACGACCTTTAACTAATACATCTACATTAAATAAATAACTGGTTTCGTCTTGATTTGATTCCTTTTTCATACATCCTCCAGCCCAAGCCATGGGTAATTAGTCTTTTATAGTACCTATCAATATATCATTAAAACGTAATCTATCATAGTGCCTAAGGCCCTGTTGTTGGATATTAACAAAAATAAAATCTATATAAAGCCCTATGCGTAAAATTTTCTCAGATAAGCAAAGCCAGAGTTACATATACAGAGAATAAAGGAGGTAGGGGGTGAAATCAAGTAGTTTAAATTTTAAATATATTACAATGGAAAAATATAACGAAGAAGTATCATCCATCCAGAAGAAAAGTAAAATCCCCCTTATTGAAAGGGGGATTGGCATATCAAAAAAATGATATATTATAGTAAGCGCAATTAAAGCAATTTTATTTTCGATCAAAAGGGGATTCGTTGTGATCGAATAAAGTAGTCATGTTCGACTGCCCAACTCACAAGACCACTCCAGAAATCTTCACAGGCTGAAATGATCTTCGCTGGTTCAGCTAAATCTCCAGACATGACCAGCTTAACGATATGATCAAATCCTTCTGGACGACTTGGTAGTTCTAGGGCCTCCGGTAGAACCATTGAACCCGTTGAGAAAAGCTTCTGATTGTGCAACCCAACTAACATAGCCCCATATTGGGCAAACTGCATTCCCAAGTAAGGCAAGTAGGTATGAGGGCCATTTACACGGACATTTCTAAGCTTTCCTATAAACTCATACATCTCACCTACAAGCACTTCGTTGATGGCATGCCTGAAATCTTCCTTTGTTGGGGATTCGGCCGCTTCCTTTAATACTCTCACTTCGAGAAATGTTGACAGGTCCATTCATGTCCATTAGTGACCTCCCTCTGTTTCCTAGGGTCAAAGTGACTTTTCCAATTTACGGATTCGCCATTCAGCGCGGGTTTAATTTCACTTGCGAGCCCTTGCCGCCCGTCTGGATTCCAGTTTCCTTCACTCCGGCTTCCTTCAGATCGACTAGTAGCCGCTCTAGTACCGCTTTGGCGACGGGGGCTTCTTTTGCTCCAGACGCTTTAACGACCAACTGCACCGGTTTGCCGGAACGCAGATGTTTGTCTGCCTGACGCAGCTTCGTGTCGTAATCATGCTCCTCAATATGAGCAGTGAAGCGAAGCTCCTTGACCTTTTCTTTGCCGCTGTTTCTTGCGGCTCGGCCGACATTTTTGCTTGCTGCGGTTTCTTTTTGCGCCAGCGCTTTTCCTTTGCCTTTTGCGACCAAGCTACAGGGCGGTGGGCTGCTCATGAGTGAGGTACATACCAGGTCCACCCCTTGGGATCGGGCCATAGCCAAGGCTTCTGACTTGGAGACAACGCCGAGCTTTTCTCCCGCGAGTCCAGTGAGTACCACTTCGTCAGCTTTAATTTGCTCGTTGATTAATACTGCCACGTAAATGTAGCCTCCCTTAAACAATGATAAAGCTATCATATACGGAACCTGTTTGCGATTCAATTTTAGATTTATCCGTATTGACAAAAGTCACTAACCCCTATAATCTTTTACTGATAATGATTATCATTTTCCAATGCAATATACATACAGGGGTGATTGAGAGAAATGAAAAAGATGTTGAATAGCCTATTATTATTTGTGGTTTTTACTATTGTATTGGCGGGCTGCGGTGCAGCTGGGGATAGCTCGAAGACGGAAGGTACTGCAGGGTCTGAGCAGACATCCACAACGGCTGGTCCGGTTACGGTTAAGGACGACCACGGGGAAGTCAAACTGGACAAGCCAGCGGAACGTGTCGTGGTACTCGAATGGACGTTTACCGAGGACCTCATTGCACTTGGCGTACAGCCGGTCGGCAATGCAGACAATGAAAACTACAAGCTGTGGGTAACACCGGAGGCGAAGCTGGCTGATACCGTAACTGATATCGGCACACGGGGCGAACCGAATCTAGAAGCGATTGCGGCGCTCAAGCCGGATCTTATTATCTCTAACGCCGATAACAATGCAGCGATCTATGCGCAGCTTAAAGGAATTGCACCAACGATAGAATTCGATCCTTACACGGGGAACGGCTATGATTACGACCGTATGGTTGAAATCTTTAAGCAAGTGGCTGTAGCTACTGGTAAAACGGAACAGGCTGATAAGGTCCTAAGCGAACTTGACCAGCACTATGTAGATGCAAAGGCTACATTGGAGAAGGCGGGCAAAGCAGACTTTCACTATGCGCTGACACAGGCCTTTACAGCTCAAAATGCTGCCAGTCTACGAATGTTCAAAGAAAATTCGGTTGTAGTGGGAACGCTTGCGAAAATCGGCATGGTGAACGACTGGAAGTCGGACAAGACTGAGAAATACGGGTTTAGCACCGTTGGCATTGAAGCTCTTCCAGCTGTACAGGACAGCAATTTTATCTATATTACACAAAAGACGGACGATGTATTTGGAGCCGCGATGAAGAACAACTCGGTATGGAACGGACTGAACTTTGTCAAAGAAAAACGGACCTATCCGCTGGACGGTACAACATGGACATTCGGTGGTCCTATCTCATCCAAAGTACTGGTTGATCAAGTAGTTGGAGCTCTGACGAAATGACCCGAACAGACACAACGGGTTTATCGAAGACTTGGCGTGTAGGAAGCATCTTTGGGGGCGGATTGATCGTCCTCATCGTGCTTTTTTTTGTAAGCTTGTGTTATGGAGAGGCTTCAATCCCGCTGCATACAGTAATTGAGGCGTTGACCCAGCGTCAGAATACGCTTGATCATAACATGGTGTGGGATCTCCGAATGCCGCGTACGGTCATCGGAATCCTAGCAGGTGGTGCGCTGGCCATCGCCGGTGCTCTGCTCCAGGCCATCACCAAAAATCCGCTGGCGGCTTCTGATACACTAGGAATTAACGCTGGTGCCTACTTTGTGGTCGTCCTTGGCGCGGTGATGTTTCCCGGATTGCTGCATCAGGCGCCGTTTCTATTTGCCGCTGTCGGCGGCCTGCTTGCAGCGGTACTCGCTTACTTCATGGGCGGGGGACGAGCTGGAAGTCCGATTCGCTTGGCGCTTGCCGGCTTGATTGTATCCATGGTTCTCGGTTCGTTTACCGGAGCTTTGCATATCTTTTATTCATTTGAAACCCAGGGATTGTTTCTCTGGGGTTCTGGCTCGCTTGTGCAAAACGACTGGAGCGGGACAACTTACGCCTGGCCCTGGGTCGTAGGACTCTCGGTCATTGCCGTTCTGCTGTCAAGGCAGTTTGATGTCCTGGATCTGGATGAGTCCACATCCACGTCGCTCGGACAAAAGGTTAGCTTGACCCGGGCGGTGGGAATTGTATTGGCTGTCCTGCTATCGACCATTACAGTCAGCGTCATTGGACCCATTGGTTTTGTGGGTTTGGTAGCTCCGCATTTGGTGCGCTTAAGCGGTCTAAAAATGCATCGTTGGGTGCTGCCCGGTTCCTTCCTCTGGGGGGCATTGCTGTTAACGGGCGCTGACGTGCTGGCGAAAATGGTCCACCAATCAAGCATGGATCTGCCGACCGGAGCAATGATGGCCTTGATCGGTGCTCCTTGGTTAATTTGGCTGATTCTGTGGAAAATGAAGCTGCCTTCTGGTATTAGCGGGCAGTCTTCCATGAACATAGGTGTGCGCTCTCGGAAATTACCGTATGGCAGGCTGGTCACGTTGTTTGGATGCGGTGCCGTGCTGTTGACTGTATTCAGCCTGATGTTTGGAGGGATGCGAATTCCTGTCGGCGATCTATTGTCCGGCCTGTTCGGCGGTGAGAACGCAAATTCGGCCTTGCTGCAGTTTAGAATTCCGCGCACGCTGGTGGCAGCCGGGGCTGGTATCGCTCTTGCGGTCAGCGGTGTCTTGATCCAATTAGCCGTTCGTAATCCCTTAGCGGATGCCTCGATCATTGGTGTTTCTTCAGGGGCTGGCTTTGGTGCGCTTGCAGTGATTATCGTTTGGCCTGGGCTACCTGTTTATATGCTGCCCATCGCGGCGATTGCCGGAGCGACGGTGTCGGCGGCGGTGATCTTCTTTTTATCATGGAACAAGCACCTAAACCCGTCTGTGGTCATCCTACTTGGGATTGCTGTATCAGCGATCGGAGCAGCCGGCATTCAGGTACTGATTATCCAAGGCTCGCTTTGGGGCAGCACAGGCTATATTTGGCTGACGGGTAGTACCTACGCTCGAAACTGGGGACAGGTGGCGACGATTCTGGCCTTTCTGCTCGTGTTGTTGCCAATAGCCTGGTGGCTAGCTCGCCGCTTCGATCTTTTGGTGTTTGACGATAGCAGCGCTATGGGACTGGGACTTCCGGTGCGCCGCACCCGGCTGCTGGCCATGGCAGTGGGTGTGCTGCTGGCGGGTGGAGCGGTAGCCTGTGTGGGGACAATTGGCTTCATCGGGCTGATTGCTCCGCATATCGTGCGTACGTTGATTGGGCACCATGTACGCCGCTCCATTGTTCTGTCGAGCCTCTTGGGAGCAGTAATGCTGGTGCTGGCTGATACGATTGGCCGGACAGTGCTTGCGCCGACCGAAATTCCTTCCGGATTGCTGATCGCACTGATCGGTGCACCGTATTTCCTATACTTGATGTATCGCTCCAATAAGAGTAAGTCAGTGTAGTTGAATATGTACTTGAACAGGCTGCTTCCCAGCGGAATTTTCCGTGGGGAAGCAGCCTTTATTATTTATTTTTCTACGTGATCATTGGACTTATATTTACAAATCTAATAAAATAGATATAATGTTTTATATGGAACCGTCACTGATTTATAAAGCATTGTCAAACGAAACTCGTCGTCTAATTATGCTGTGGTTAAAAAAACCAGAAGAGTTTTTTGATGAACAGGCTTATCTAAAGCAAGGGCTTAATTTTCAAATTGGTGTATGTGTGGGAGATATTCAGGCTAAATCGGGACTTGCGCAGTCTGTGATTTCAAGTTATTTATTAACGATGCAAAAATCCGGTTTGTTAGAGTCTGAGCGTATTGGGAAGTGGACGTACTATCGTCGGAATGAAAAAACAATCCGGGAATTTGCCGAGTACGTTCAAAAGGAACTATAAACTGAAAGGAGGTTTTTTTTTACATAACATATCTACAAATCTATATATATAATTAAATTGGAGGCTTATACTTAAAATGAAAAAGGTTAACCCGTTACTTATTATCATTCTGGCTTTAGGCGTATTCGGCATTATTACAACGGAAATGGGGATTATAGGCGTTCTCCCTCAAGTAACCCAAAAATTCAATGTATCAGCTGCCCAGGCTGGTTGGCTCGTCAGTATTTTTTCTTTAGTTGTTGCCATTTCAGGTCCGTTCTTGACCTTACTCGTTTCCGGCATGAATCGTAAAGTCATTCTATTAACCGCTGTATTCAGTTTTGTCATTTCTAATATTGTCTATGCCTATACCACTCATTTTGAGGTCATGCTCATTTTTCGTGTTCTTCCTGCTATTTTTCATCCTGTCTTTTTTTCGGTCGCTCTCGTGACTGCATCTCATCTTGTCCCCCCTGAAAAGAGTAGTAAAGCCGTCACCAAGGTTTTCGCTGGAATTACAGTAGGATTTGCGTTTGGCGTGCCTTTGACTTCCTATCTTGCTGAAAAGATATCGTTAGAAGCTGCTTTCTTGTTTGGAGCTGTCGTAAGCATGATTGCATTTGTGGGAATACTCGTATGGCTTCCTTCCCTGCCCGTTCAGGAAAAGATGTCTTATGGCAAACAGTTTGGTATATTACGTAAACCTCAATTGTGGTTCAACATTGTGACTGTTATTTTTATCTTTGCAGCTATGTTTTCGGTGTATAGCTACTTTGCCGAATATCTTGGAGAAGTAACTCTTATGAACGGGTCATGGATCAGTATGATGTTGATGGTCTTTGGAATCGTCATGATTTTTGGAAACTTTTTATTTGGAGGATTATTACATAAAAATCTGACCAAGACCGTCATCATGTTCCCATTGCTATATATGGTCATTTACGTATTCACTTATGCTCTGGGAGCTTCTTTCCTACCGATGATTGTGGTTGTACTCATTTGGGGGGCCGTGCATTCCGGGGGGCTAATTATTAGTCAAACATGGTTAACCACTGAAGCGAAAGAAGCTCCAGAGTTTGGTAATAGTCTGTTTGTCTCATTTTCTAATCTGGGTATTACGATAGGGGCTGCTATGGGCGGGTGGTTTATCTCTCACTTGGGAATACACCAGCTCATCTGGAGCGGATTGATGTTTGCACTGCTAGCGTTTTTATCTATGATTATAAAAATAAAATTGTTCAATTCGAATGCAACGGAAGTCAACGTGCGTTAAAATATGGAGAGATATTAGGAGAGTACTCTAGAAGATGATGACCATAAAATGATGCATGGGGTGATGTTGATTGCATTTCGTATGGACTTCGATCTTAATGACATTCGTAATCGTTATCGGGATTTTGGCGTTGCTCATCTGGGGAGTGATATCCTTAATTAAGCGTTTTCGCTAATCGCAATGAAGGGGTAGGCATCTCTATGTACAGGTGTAACCTTGCATCAATACGTTCAAATTCTCAATTATAACGGGCATACTCAGCGATCAGTAGAGCTTTTAAATGAGGAGATTTTAGATTTGGAAGGTACAGGGTACCGGATTATACATGCTGAACCTTATATTCAGATGGCGGAAACACTTCTTCATCAGAGCAATCCTGTATTAGCTCATGAATATCTCCAGAAGGCATACTTGATTGGAAGTGCAAGAGCATTTCGGGACCAGCCCAAGCTTTATCAAGAAATGGCGAAAAGTAAATCTCTGGATGAACAGGATATACTACTTCAATTTGCGGCGTTGGATGTGAACGCCAAACTTCTAAGCGATTTAGAGGATAATCAATAACCAATGTAATGGTCCTATACAGTCCTAGACAAAATGCCGATTTGGATACGTACAGACAATGGGCTTATCAATTGTTTATGAGGAGGACGATTGCATTGAAATTAAAAGAAGTGCTCTTAGGCACACACAGTTTCGAAGCGATGAAAGCTTTTTACGGCTCTCTCCTGGATTTGCAGGTTGTAGAGGAGGGGCCTTCGCGGTTGTCGTTTCAAGTAGGGGAATCGGTTCTTGCCTTTCAGGAATCCTCCCACATAGAAAATGAGTTTTACCATATTGCCTTTACGATTCCAACAAATAAATTCATAGAGGCAAAACAGTGGGCCATCGACCGTGGGATTTCATTGATTTCAAAACCCCAAGAAGAAGATGAGTTTTTTTTCGAAAACTGGAATGCAACAGCGCTTTATTTCTATGATCCAGATCATAACCTCGTTGAATTCATTGCCCACCATACACTCGATAATGCAGTCGCTGAAGCTTTCGGACCCAACTCTATACTTCGTATAAGCGAGATTGGTCTTCCGGTCGATGATGTTCCAGAGGTATCTAGAATAATTACCGAAACGTTCCAACTTAATTCATGGGGAGGGGCTGGACAGAAATTCGCGCCGCTAGGGGATGTAGAAGGATCATTTATAGTCATAGACAAGCAACGGCCTTGGTTTCCTGATGATAGGCTTCCGACCGTGTGCAGCATCAGTGTCTTGTTTGAAGGTCCACACTCTGCTAGTCTTTCACTGCATAATGGTTTGTATGAATTGAGATCAGACGGATAGTGCTTCCCATCTCCACCACCCCCGGATTTCTGGAATAAAGCTTACGATGGGGTGGAAATCGGGGGATTATAATACATACAGGAGAGAATATATGAATATTAGACTACTTAATTCAAATGAAAAATATCCAATAGAGCTTTTGTTACTAGCTGATCCATCGCACCAACTTGTTGAGGAATATTTAAAAAGAGGGGAGTGTTATGTAGCAGAGATTGACCATCATATTGTTGGGGTCTATGTTCTTTTACCTACAAGACCTGAAACAGTTGAGTTAGTGAATATAGCAGTGTCAGAAGGTATGCATGGTAAAGGAATAGGCAGACAATTAGTAACACATGCAATTGAAACAGCCAGGGCACAAGGTTATAAAACGATGGAAATGGGCACAGGAAACTCTAGCATTGGGCAGTTAGCTCTCTACCAAAAATGTGGGTTCAGAATTGTTGGTGTAGATCTAGATTTCTTTGTCAGACACAACTATCTAGAAGAAATTTATGAGAATGGCATACAATGTAGAGATATGATTCGTATGTCTCAGGATTTATAGAGCTTAATTCTCTTTGCAAACCCTTCAAAGGTATCTTAAGTAAGGTTCTGAAAGGTATATGATATTGTGCCAAAAGATGGTACAATGAATTGCGGAAAGGCTATACAATCATTGGATTGCAATAGTCCTTTTTTAATAAGTTGATATCCTACTAAGTTCCTGATAAGGGGTGGTTACTTTGTACAACACAACAACCACGATACTCACAGAGATAACAAAACATATGAAAGATAATGATTTAATACTAAGTGATTTAGCTAGAGAGGCAGAAATGAATCCGGGCACCATGAGCAGTATTATTAATGGGAACCGCACACTTTCAGTGGATCAGCTAGACCGAATTACAAAAGCAATGGGGCATCCTGTTGGCTATTACTACGAACGGTATGTGTCTGAGTATTTAACAGAGGCTAATCCGAATTGGCGTCGAATGAGTCCTTTTATACATAATTGTGCGAAATTAAACAAACTGGACTGCATTCATGATGTGGTCAATCTATTGATGGATAAGTTGGGCTATTCAGAATCCTTATTTGAGCTTGCTGAAGAGCTGTTTAAAGAAGAATGTTATGAAGCGGCAACTATTCTGTACGAGAATGTAGCTATGAGTGAGAAAAAACAGTATTCGGAACGTTTAGCAATTTGCCAATATCGATTGTTCCAAACGAGGCAAGGAGATAATCAAGAAAAAAATTATGATGCGGTTGTTCAATTTGAGGCTTACGTGGAACGTTTGGATGAAGCGGACCAGTTAGATGCGTTAAGAGATTTAGTAAATACTTGTCGTTCATTGCGAAAGTGGGATAAGGCAAATAACTTTGCTACGGCCTTGGGCAATAAAGCTGAAATACAATATAAAATTGACCAGCAGCATACAAAGAGTGAGCAAACAAAGAAGCCTTTGTATCCTCCATTTGTTTATTGGGCATTTTCGCATTTAATTCGTGCTGAAATTTGTGATGCTAATAAAGATTATGAGACAGCGCTTCAGCATATTCAAAAGTATGCCGATTTAAGCTGGGTAGAAGAAAAAGATGATACAACTTTAAAATGGAAAAATCAATTTAAAGAATGGGCCGACGCCAATACTTATGTGAATAGGCTTATGTCTGGCGATGTAAGCGTACTCTCTGATTATGTTGCTTATTTTTCTTCGAAGGAAGATGAAATACTTCCCGCAATAGATAACATAATCGAGGCGGCTAATCGATACAATATAAATGTAGATCATATACTTGCATTGTTTGAAGTAGAAATTCAATCTTTTTTGAATGAACAAAATCGAGTAGGCGTATATACTCAACAAATTATTTTAGAACGTTTTACTCATTTCTCCAATGAATTAGCAAAATACTATTTAAATAAAGGGATTTATTCAGAAGGTTTTCGTTTTTTGTTGAGTTGTTTGGAAAAATCTACAGTTATTAATAATAAATCATATATAATCAAATGTGTAAGGCTCTATGAGTCTTATCAAGAATATGCATCATCTGAAACAAAGGCAGTGTATAGAAAGTTGATTAAAGAGGTGGAGGAAGATGAAGATGAAGCGTAAAATTGTTCTAACCTTATGGGTGACTAGTTTTCTAGTATTGACGATAATGGTTCCTCCTTTCCAATATCAAGATGATGGGTTTAATTACGAACCGACAGGGCACCACGGAGGAATCTAAGAATAAAAAGTCTCCAGTATAAGGCACAGTAGGACCTAAAAAATTACTATTATTAAGTGGTTAGACGGAATGATCCGTCTAACCTTTTTATTATCTGTTTTGCTGTATATAAGCAATATGAGGAAATCTCCTTTTGAGAAATATATGTAAAAAGTGCAAAAATGTTATGTGTGCTGTTGTAAACAACTGAAGGGTATATGACTTTGTTCCAAAAGAAAATGATGGGCTAAAGTAATTCTTACTAACTGTTTCTCATTACATGGTTTAATTATGTATCATATGCCGAGTCTACGTTGAAAGGGTGGTTTATCTATGGAGATCACACCTACGATTAGAGCAGAAGTTCAAACCTATCTGATAAGAAAAAGCTTAACCATGACCGAGTTTGGTCACATAATTGATTTGAATGTAGGAACAGTTAGTGGCATTGTGACGGGCAACCGACCTATTTCTGTTCACCAGCTAGATCGGATCACTATGGGAATGAATTTACTATCGGATTATTTTTATGAACGTTATATTGATGAATGTATTGAAGAAGAACCGCTTAACTGGCGAAGAATCAGCCCTTTTTTGTACCGGTGCGCGGAGTTAGGGCGACTTGATTGCTTGCGAAGAGTTGTAGGTATGTTGCTAGATAATCCTGTTTATCTTCCTTCACTTTTTGAAGTAGCCGAGGATTCTTATAAAAAGGGTAATACTAGAGCAGCGGCGTTCCTTTATGAAAATGTAGCAGAAGGGGAAAAGTATCAGTATTCAGAACGATTGGCGGTTTGCCAGTATCGATTGTTTACGATTCGTATTGGAGACGATCAAGAGAAAAACTATGATGCAGCCATTCAATTTGAGCCTTACGTTGATCGATTAGATGAGGTAGATCAGTTAGATGCCTTAAAAGACTTGGCGAATACATACCGCTCGTTACGAAAATGGGATAAAGTAGAACTATTCGCTAAAGCAATGGGAGACAAGGCAAAAATTCAATACAAACTGCAACAACAGCGGCATCATGTACACAAAGACAATTCGAAGAAACCAAGCTTCCCTCTGTTTGCTTATTGGGCATTTTCTCATTTGCTTCGGGCAGAAGCTTGTGAAGGAAGGAAAGACTACGAGAAGGCACTTCAGCACACTTATGCTTATTCCGATTTGAGCTGGGTAAATGCTACAGATGAAACTGCTCTGAAATGGAAAAAAAAGTACGAAGACTGGGCAGTAGTAAATACGTACTTAAATAAGCTGCTTTCTGGCGATAAGAGCGTTCTTTCTGATTATGTAACTTATATTTCTTCAAGAAAAGATGAGATTCTTCCCGCACTTGATATTATGATCGAGGCAGCTAACCGATATCATTTTGATGTAGATGATATTTTAAAGCAATTTGAAGAAGAAATCATCTCCTTTCTGGAACAGAAAAAAGTTGAAGGATTGTATTCTCAACGATTCACAACGGAGCGATACACTCATTTCTCAAGGGAATTGGCAATCTATCTTTTGCGTAAAGGGAAGTTTTCAGATGGATTCACATTTTTGTTCAGTTGTTTGGAAAAGTCGGCTGAAGCTAATAATAGAATACAAGCAATTAGATGTATGAGGTTGTTTACACATTTTAAAGAACATGCATCTGCTCACACGAAGGAAGTCTATGGAAATCTGATTAAAGCGGTTAACGAAGATGAAGAGTAAGCTGATCCCACCATTCCAGTTTTATGTTAGTAGCCAGTGGAGGCACCTCCTATTGAGCATTGAGAGAATGGCTCGAATTACGGACCAACGGGTCACCACGTGGCAGTCTGAGAATAAAATGCTCTCAAGTTAAAACCACAGCCATTAGAAGGAGTAAGAGTATGAAGACAGATAAAATAAATGATACCTACTATGCTGGATTTGAAGGAGAACCAGAAATAAGAGTGATTTATACAAATTCAGAAGAGCTATGTATTGAAGATATGGAATGGATACTTTGATACATTATTGGATTGTTTGGTTCAACTAGAATCTGCACAAAGTAATATACTAAGTGAATATTATGCCCACGAAGGCTGGTATAAGGAAAGTTCATGGGAAGCGGAAAATATTGGAGATGCCCTACAATTATTTGATTCATTTGATATTAGATATTTGACTAAGGAAGAAGCGAAAAGTTTGACTAATATATTACCTGTACTTCCTGATCTTAAGAACGATATAATTATATTGTTACAGAAAGCCGTCAATGGAAACGGCAATGTGTTCATTGAGTATGATTAATATTTTATAAGCTTGCTCCTAAACATTAAAATGGGAGTAGGCTTTTTTGCATAGTTAGTCAATCAAATAAAGGGTACGAATTTTTGAACACAGCAAACAACAATATTTCCGATATAATCCTTCAAAGTCCATCTTAGTTTCTAGACGATCATATTATTTGTTTTCATGATGTTTATAATTATAAATCCCATCATCTACTCCTTTAACGGGGGGTTGGTTATACTGAATGATTTTACTCTGCTCTTTTTTATTAAAATACCTTGAATTTTTACAAGATAGCTGAGTATTTCTTTTTGAGTACGACTTTAGTTGTGTAGCTACTAAGTATCCAAATGCTTGCAAATATAATTACAATAAAGATTGGCATTCCATATTTCTTTATAACTATCTCCTTTGTGGGAGCAAGCTTAAAGCGGCGCTAGCTGTGACGCAATATTTGCTTTGAACCGTCAATAAAGAAAAGGAGCTATTGCGATTGGATGGCTCCTTTTGCTTTGAGATTACTCTGGGAAATCTACTTATTTCCTTTTATACATAAAAAAACGATTGTATACACCGCTCCAGCAATGAGGCTTAGTATAAACGAGATGGATAAAGTTCTGAAAATAAAAGTAGAAGTGGGTACTGTATAAAATTCAAACATACCGTTGATTGAAGAACTCGTTGTTGTTGGCCCTTTAATAAAGGAATAATAAATTCTTACACAAAAACCGTAAGACAAATACTTAATTAGATTTTTTTTTCAAATTTACTCATTTACTAGCCTCCAATAATGTTTATGGGCAAGGAGAATTTGTGTACTATGAAGCCATTCAAATTAGTATAGGAAAAGCCTAGTATTTAAAAGAAATCCTTGTTAAGCTAACGGGAAACGCTAGTTGAAATTTGTTCATTGAGAGGAATGTTACATGAATGAAAAACAAAGTTATGAAGATTATTGTTACCACTGCATCTATTTTACTTATTATTGGCGTTTCAAGTGCCTTGAAAAATAATGTTGATTTAAAATCCAAAGAAGAAAATGAAATCTTTGAAAGCAGTCCTGATGCACTCGAAGATACACTAACTTGGGATTTAGCGGGTGATAAAGTGGACCCTGAAAAAGATTATTCTGTGACAGTTGGATATCCACATATTAAACTTAATGCAAAAAATACTGGAGCACACTCTTTTAGGGTCGAAGTAAAGCACAATAGCAAGAATACGGTTATTTTTAATGCAAGGGTTGCAGCAGACGCAACAGTAGAACTTGTAAATAATGATAGTATGCCACTTGTTCCTTCAGGCGCTTATAAAGTGACTATTTACGGTGGGACAGGTCTACCAAAAGGACAAGTTCTTCTTACACAGTCAAACGCACCATATTGAAGAGACAGAAATTTGTTCCTATCAAAAGTCGAGTTGTCGAGGGACAAGAACTTGTACCGATCGACGATTAGATATACATTTAATAAGTTACTTTAGCTCATTACGCTAGCGGGCAAGCTAGGTAATCATATAGCGAACACATCAAAGTGCTGACTGTTTATGTGGAGGTCACTATATATGAAATATGCATGTCCATGCTGTGGTTATAAGACACTGGATTATGAACCACCAGGTACCTATGACATTTGTGATATTTGTTTTTGGGAGGATGATGTTTCAATATCACGATCCCGATTATGAAGGGGGAGCAAATATTGAATCGCTAAGGCAATATCAAAAAGCTTATTTACAAGGACGTGTTAATCGTAAGCCAACGATTAACGATGAGCGTAATGAGAACTGGAAACCACTTTTAAAAAAGTGACAGTCTCATTACGCTAACGGGAAACGTTAGTTCAATGACAACAGCGGCGGACACAAGACTTTATTTATCAAGTCTTGTGTCCGCCGCTGCTCCTTTAATATACTGGTCCATATTTAGCTGGTGTTAGATCTGAAAGAGAAGAATTATGGGTTTTTCTTGGTTTTAGGCAACACTTCGACTGCGATCTCAGCCCATTTGACAGAGCCGTACGGTGAACTACCTCCCACGAATACATCAGGACTTAGAATATTGACCAAATAAGTACCGGGTTTTCGAATAACGATAGAACCGTTAAAGGATTTATCCTGTTTGAGTGGGACAACGGTCTTTTTATCAACTTCAATAAAATCATCGTTTTGAAATGCTGCCACACCAAAAGAAACTTCATTGCTTTCCAGATACGTAGCTGTCACGACTCCAGCAATTGCTATTGGATCTCCAGCCTGTACACGGAGGTACCCCTGTGTCGGATTGGTGAAGCGGATGTCTTGCTCGTTCTCGGGATGGTTGTATCTGATAGGAACGGAGGACGGGTTTAATACTTTACGATGGACCATTATCTTAGCAGATCCTTTATCATTTGTCGTAATTTCCAGTGGATTTGGACCAGGGCGAAGGCCTACTGAATATTCAATCCGCTGAAATGTTCTTCCATTCACTATAATTGACTTTTCAGTTGTTTTTTCTGTTCCCTTAAACGTGCTTATGCCACCTCCAATGGAGCTTGTCATACCACCGTGTCCTGTATTCACCAAAACATAAGCATGCCCGAACTCTTTTTGTACTAATGCGCTAAAAGTGATGTTTTCCTTGTCCGTTGTATACGTTGGATGAAGCGCTTTGACTACTTTATCGTTCCACATCCAGTGCATGACTCCATTACTCCATGTATAATTTATTCCCATCTTAGGCAGGAGTGACGCTGGAATATACAATTGACCGTTTTTCATAAATGTTTTAGGGATTGACTCATCAAGCGCTGTCATTGTTCCGTCTGAGTACCTGAAAATCTTTGATTGGTTAGGGATCAACCGAAATGAGGAAAAAGGTACCGAGTTCTCAGTGTCAAACTCCGCCCACGTGCTGCCTGTCTTTGCATCTCGCTTGATGGTTGCCAAGTGAGCTGTTTCCAGCCATTTGAACGGGAAATACAAATGATTATTTTTCCTCAGCAGTGGAGCGGCCTTTAGGGAGACGGAATCCAGCGATAAAGAAGACTTGTTTAATTTGGCAGTCAGTTGGTGCGGAACCAGATAGAACACAGCCGCATCCTCTGCTACAACGGGAAGAGTGGAATTTGAATTCTCCTCATAACTCAGAGCCGTTGGAAGCAGGCCAGAAATAAGAAGGCAGGAAGCTACAAGTAGAGAAACAAAAATTCGTCTCATTCAATAAACACCTGATTTCATTTTTTTATCATATATACCAGAAAAACGAAAGGAAGTTGCACAGATATATTATTTTATTCTGACCACTAGCCTTTTTGAATAACTTAGTTCTTTCATTCAACTGCTTTCTTATTTTGTTTCATGACAAGCTTCATGATACTTCGACACGACTCTTACTATAGGATAAATATAAGGCTAATTTACTTTGGAGGTGTCTTTTTGGAGTTATTTCTATTTATACTTAATATTTTAGTTATTCTCCTTTCTATTGCTGGTGGAGTGCTTTTAATTGGATTATTGTACAGAGGATATATACTGCTAGGTTTACTTATTGCTGAGAAAAAGAGAAGAATAACGGCTCAATCTCAGAATCAGGCTTGACTATCAGCCCAACATCCGATGGCGGTTACATTCAATGAGAATGCCTGCTTTATAGCGGCTACGCTTGTTGCCATCGGCATATAAATCCCCCCTCAAAATGAATGCAAAAAAGCCGCCATAGCTTTGGCGGCAGTAGTTGGTATGTTTATACCGTTGATAAAACTGAGAAATCCAAGCGGACAAGATACCTAATCAGATTCTAGGGAAACAGATTTAATTCAAAGTACTTCAACTTTGATTACATCGCCATGCGCCTGCACGCCCTTGCGATGTATTTTTTATCGTCCGAAGTCAACACGGAGTCAATGCTTCGCTTCAACTTTTTCAGCGCAGGATGAATCGAGCGTTCGCTCGTATTCGTCCCGATCATCCTCGAAAAAGCTACGCTGCATCAAAACTTTGACAGTTTGAATATCGGCCTCAAAATCTTGCGAATCCCAAAAGCAAATACAGTCATTGCGGTCCATGAGCTGCGCATATTCTGGATGTATTGATCGTTGATTATATAAGTCCGAGTGGAAGTAGGACTCTTCAGACCGAACTCTTCCCACTTCGCCGGATCATTCGAACCTCCGAGCCTTACAAGCATATTCGCCGACTCGCTATTTACTTTAGCTGGAATTTGCTCGTATGCTTGGGTGATTTGTGCATGAAATTCGTCGATCGGATTGCCGCTGACAAGGCTTTCCAAGTGGATGCCTTCACGAAGGTAAGAAACGTATGCTAGATGGTCGGCCCAGAACTTGTCGATATAAAAAAGCCGTACGCGCTGCTCCAAAGGACTCATCGGCTTCTTGCCTTTTAAAATTGCGAGCCGCTCCTCGTATAGAATTCGCCTCTGATCCTCCACCATATCCGAATAACAGTTCAGTTCCTGCTGGATATCGAAGTTTTGGCCCATAATAACACGTTGAATATGCGCGATTTTGCTGCGTAGCGCTGGGTCTTCGAGAGCCTCATCCTGCCTGTGGGCGCGAATCGCTTTATGGATGCCGAACCGAAGTAACAACTCGTCCTCCAAGCTTACGAAAAATACGGAAGCTCCAGGGTCGCCTTGGCGCCCAGAACGCCCGCGCAGTTGGTCGTCGATCCGCACGCTTTCGTTTACATGCGTACCAATCACGTATAACCCTCCCAGCTTGGCGACAACTTCTGCTTGCGTAGGGTTGCCACCGCCGAGCCGAATGTCGACGCCGCGTCCCGCCATATTCGTAGACACCGTCACGGCGCCGATTTCTCCCGCTCTTGCAATGACCTCGGCTTCTTCTGCATCGTTTTTCGCATTCAGAACATGGCAGGGTACGCCGGCAACTGCTAGCGCCTCTGCCAGCATGTCAGACTCCTCCACACTTGACGTACCAATGAGAATCGGCCGTCCCATCGCATGGACGGACAAGATTTCTTGGACAAGCGCCTTAAGCTTGGCTTCCTTATGGGTATAAATCCGATGCGGTTGATCGATCCGTATGTTTGGCCGGTTCGGTGGAATTTGCACGACCTGCAGTGCATAAATCTCTTTGAATTCCATTGCGGAAGCGTACGCGGTAGCCGTCATTCCGCAAATTTTTGGATACAGGCTAATGAAGTGTTGAAGGGTGATCGTTCCGAGAATTTTCCCGCCGACTTTCGAGTACAGCCCTTCTTTAGCTGCAAGCGCGGCTTGCAGTCCTTCTGGCAAATGCCTGTTCTCCGCCACGCGGCCGGTATATTCGTCTATCAGCTCGATTTTACCGTTCCGGACGATGTAATCGACGTCTTTTTTCAATAACGTTTCCGCATACAACGCGCAATTTAACGACGACAACAAATGACTATTATGGCTTTCGTACAAATTACCGCATCCCAGCAGCGACTCCGCTTTCGCAGCGCCCGCCTCATTCAAATAAACGTTCCGCTTGAACTCGTCGAAGTCGTAATACTTATCTTGCTCAAGCTGCCTAGTCACATCTGCGAAACGAATTACGTCGTTGCCGGAAGAATCCGGCTCGCCAGCGATGACTAGCGGCACCCGAGCTTCGTCGAGAAGCAGTGAATCCGCTTCGTCGACGATAACGTACTGGAAAGGACGATGCACGGTATCGGCTTCGCTTAGTGTAATCGTGTCGCGCAAATAATCGAATCCCGCTTCTTTGGCCGTAACTAGGTTATATCCGCGGCGTACGCTTCTCGTTTCTCGGACAAGCTCAAGCCCGCTTGAACCGATTTTACCGTTAACCCGAGGAAACGATAGATCGGACCCATCCACTCCGCATCCCGATTTGCCAAATAATCGTTAAAAGTGAGCACATGAACGCCTTCGCCGGTCAGCGCATTTAGATAAGCAGGCATAACAGCAGAGAGCGTTTTTCCTTCGCCGGTATGCTGCTCGATCACAAATCTCTCGTGCAGAGCGATGGCAGCCATGATCTGGACATCATAAGGCTGTAATCCGAGCTTTCTCTTCGCTGCCTCGCAGACTAACGCATAAGCATCGACAAGCAGCTCATCCAAAGGGGTACCCAATTTTGCATCCTTTTTCAGCCGGAGAGATTCCGCTTTCAGCCGCTGATCGTCCCATGCTTCCAAATTCCGCTTCCTAATGAGCTCCGCTTTGTCCCGATAGCCTTTCAGCTTATTCTGGGTATCGCGGTCTTTGAATTTTTGCATCAACTTGACGGCTAAATCCATCGGAATTTGATCCCTCCTCGGTAGAAATACGCGATTCTATAGTGGCTAAAGTATAATCAAACTCTATAACAATAGCAAAGTTTGGAATAAAAAAACAACTCCCTTGCTTTATTCTTATTATTAGGCAACGATGTATGGACTCACAGGAAAATTACATCTTGGAGGTCAGAAAGATATATCTTTTCAGTAAATTGATAATTTTGTGATTTTAACAAAGGGAGAGCTGCATCGTGAAAAGATTCTTTACGGTTTCCGTATTCCTTATTTTTATACTTGTACTAAGCGTACAAGCCAGTGCAAAACATCCTTATAATTACACAATTAATATACAGGTAAACGGTGTTCCTATTAATTTTGGAACTAATTCAGATTCACCTCCATATAATTGAAAATGCTACAAATACAGCTTTTGTTCCTCTTCGCTTCGTTTCTGAAAATCTAGGGGGAAAGTAAGGGACTGGGACAAAACTTTACAACAAGTCACCATCGAATCAAAGGATGGAACTATAATTAAATTGGCGATCGGTAGTAAGATTGCGTATGTCAACGATGAAAAGAAAACCATGTTAGCTGCGCCGCAGATTCCTACAACTCGTGTTCAAGTTCCTTTAAGAATTGTTTCTGAAGTGTTGGGAGCAAAAGTGGATGCCAAAAAAATAGGTGAAACATTAAATGTGAACATTACAACTTCTAATTAATATTTTTAAATCTAGAGTATACTATTTATAAAGTATAATGATTGAAGACTATTGATATTGTACATCAAACGGCAACACACATAATCCAAGCCTTTGAGTAGTTGGAAACCAATGTGCGATTTTTTTACACATGGTCTAATTTTACGACTTAGCTTCCATACAAATTTCAAAATGGAATTTAAGACGTTCGAATGAAAACAGGAGTCTATCTTACAAAAGAGACAAACCACTTGTAATTAGAATTGTCTAGCACTTATGTTAAGGTCATAGAGAGAGCCGTCATTGTTGTAAATATATACTTTATAGTTACCTGATAAGCCAATACCAACTAATTGTTCAAAATTCCTAGTTTTTTGTCCACCAGCAGGAATAGTTGTTTCTCCGAAGTCCTGACCGTTGACTTTTACACTAAGATAAACTGTTGACGAACCATTATTTTTAGTGTAAATATTCAATTTTTTACCGTTCTGAGGAGAGAGTGTGAAGAAATCTTTGAAAGCTCCTTTTCCTATATGATGAACAGCAGGAATAGTTATAACATCCATAGGTGTAATTAAACAGGTATCCTTGACTTCATTACCATCAGCATTACCTTGATCTTGAGTTGCAGATATTGATTGCTCCGCATTTGCTATGTAACTGTTATCTGCAAAAGATGTAGCGGACAAAGATAACATTAATGCAGCAGACAATGATACTGTTAGTATTTTCTTCATAAGATGAATTCTCCTAAAATATTTTTTGCAAATACTAAGTAAAATACAAAAGATCTAGTATTCAAAATGATCTATTTATCAGAAAAATTTTGAAAAATTTCCAAAAAGGTATCTCGAGTACTGCATGAAAAGTATATGATTTGTTCAAAAAGATGGTACCATCAGAGCGCTAAACCATTTTATTACTTGTTTCACAATTACATAATAATTTTAACTATGCATCATATAGTGAGTTCACGCTGAAGGGTGGTTTATCCATGTGAAAATTACACCCACGATTACGATTAGAGCAAAATTAGAACACTATCTACAACAAGAAGGCTTGAATTTATTGGAATTTGCTCATATTTCAGGCATGAATAGGGGGATAATAAGTAACATAGTTTCAGAGAATAAGCCTATGTCTATTAATCAGCTCGACTTAATTACCGAGGCTCTGGGGTTACCAAAACTTTTGTTAGCATGTTTTGAAGATCGAGATTTAAAAGCGATGACTGCTATATTCTAGCTTAGACATTCTCTAACATGGACATACAATACTTAAGACATAATAAATCTGTTTATTTCAGTTCACATGTCACATGGATTACGAGGAAATAACAGGATAGTAGATTTCCCTAAATCACCCCTTCTGATAGGATTATTTCCATCAAAATTAAAGCGGGCGTGATAGTATGTGGAGAATATTGGTTCCATCTAATAAAATTGATGGAAGTGGCTGAATAGTTCTTACACGGAAAGCATGAAATGGAACGTATGCTGAATTGAACGAATTGATTTTGTCCAACAAGGCTGGTCTGGAGCTACCCGAGAAAGTTTTAGGAATTTCAGGGTTCTCGACAATCCATGCAGGAGCGAGGCGTAACCAAAGAAATGGCAGATTCTTGGGTGGAGAATGGGAAGGCCCTTTCCCAGAATAATGGTAGTAAGCATTTGTTTTTTTCAAAAGAAGGTGCTGTTGTAGTTGCTAATGATGGGGCACTTGTTACAGTTATTCCTAAGAGTAAGTATGATGATGCATATAAAGCACTATCTAAATCGTTATTTGGAGAGTAGGAGTGTATAGAAATGAACGATGATATTGTACAAATGATTAATGAATGGAACCCAGTCGAAATATATCCTCTATTAGAAGATGAATATTATTCAGAAATACGTAGAATCCATGAAAAAAGTAAGGAAACAAACTCTGTTGAAGAATTAGCAGAGCAGATTCATTTTGTATTCGCTCAATCTTTTAAAAAGGAATTCGATAAAAGTATTGAAGAATGTCGGTTAATCGCTGAAAAGATAATTAATGTTACAAAATAATTTATTTTTGAGCTTGCTTCCTTAACAATAAAAATGGGAGTAAGCTTTCTTCATCTGAGCTTGCTACAAGCAACTTCTATAACGGATAGAACGCACAAATTAAAATAGGAAGAAAGTATTTGGGTACTGACGGGAATTTGTATAGGAACAATCAGCAAAATATTACCCATATACCAGTGGATCTTGGGAAGTAAACATGAATTTGAATGAAATTAAACAATTGCCTGATGTTATGTCTAAAGAACAGTTAGAGTCATATATTATTCAATATTTAGACTCCATTGAAAATTTAGAGAAATAAATATTCTTGAAACGTTGGAATGTTTTTCGGAATTTGCTGACAGGAAGACTTATACTTACGAATTGTTAAGTGATTCGTTGAGAAAAAGATTAGACAGCTTTCTCCAGAAAATATGGAATGATACATCTTCAGAGATAGTAGATGTATATTCTTCAGTTGTTGTTAATCTGAACTTAAAAAATAGCTATAACTTGATGAAAGAATCTTTAAACAAAGATTTGGATGAAGATGTAAGGGAAATCATCGAGGAAACTGTAGATGAAATTGGTGAAGATATAGAGGTTCCATTTAAAATAAACTAATATGTGAGAGTTCAGAGCTAAGTTCCAAATGCTTGCAAAAGTATTTAATGGATTTTGATTATTATTTGTTTTGCATTTCTACTATAATCATTCTAACGCTTCCCTAGAAATATCATGATAATAAAATAAGACATATTGCCTATTCCCTTCATTTCCCTTATGATAATTGCACTACTACCTAAGAAGGAGGTACATATGAAGAAAGCTATTCTACTATTATTAATGTTTATTATTTTAATTCCATCACAAGCATTGGCAGCAACATCTACAAAAGCAATGTCAACAAGTGAAATCGAAAAAATATACTTTGAGGATTACAAAGGTCGTGTCAAAGAAATTAGAATTGCACAGAAGCATCTAAATGCTGTTCTGGGGGCAGAAGTTCGTGAGCTAACTCAGAGATTAAACCAAGCATCTGCGCGCTATAAAAACGAAGTGAAAAATAAATCTAGTAAAGTGGTAATAGCTCAAGCCAAGGCTGATTGTGATAAATTAAAGAAGCAGCTCGGCGTGGCTAAGGTGGAACTAAATAAAATAGTTAAAAATCACAAAAAAGAAAGCGAACAAGCATTAAAGGATATTGCAAATCAGAAAGCAGAGCTTATAAAATTCATTAAGAATCACACAGCAGGAAAAGATAAACTTACAGAGTCTCAATTTAGCAAGCAAGTTAATGGAGGTATTATGTCGATTGACGGCTCATTTACTGGCATTTTAAAAATGTTGACGGAAGCTGAATAATGATGAGTAAAGGCAGCAGGTATCACCTGTTGTCTTTTTAATTAGGCTTAGAATGGAAGTTATTGTTGGCCGACTTTGGATTGCTGTGGAATGGGGACAAAGAGGATATATGGATATGGATGAAATAAATTTGTTCATTTTTATATAATGAAGTACGATTAGCGAGGAGAAAAATTTATGAATCGTAAGTTTTTTATCATGGCTTTGATAAGAGGTATTTTCGGGTATTTCCCTTGTGGGCTGGGAGTTGCAGTATTATTGGAGGCTTATAGAAGATATAGTCTAAGAGTTTTTTTAATTGGAGCTACATTTTTCCTTATCGGGGGATTAGTGCTTTACTTCACAAGACGCTATGAATCATCAGATTGGTTACTTTAGATAAAGCAAATATTACATTAGAAGGAGTATATGATGTTATCACCAAAACAAGAAGAGAGCCTTAGTAAATTTATGAGTAAAATTCTTAGGCATACACCAGAACAGTTTGGAATTAAGTTGGATCATGAAGGTTATTGTCACGTGCAAGACTTAATTTCAGCACTTAAGTCAGAGAACAGATGGTCGGATATAGGAGAAGCAGGAATTGATCAAGTCGTAACTAATTGTCCAAAGAAGCGATACCACATGGTAAATGGATACATACGAGCGAACTACGGGCACAGTACAGGAAGATTAGATTACAAAGAATCCATTCCACCAACTGCTCTTTATCACGGAACAAATAGCAAAGTAGTTGATAAAATTATTACCGAGGGTATTAAACCAATGGGGAGAAAGTATGTTCATCTATCTGAGACACTTGAATTTGCAACATTGGCAGGTAAGAGACGTGGTGAATTAGTCATTCTTGAAGTCGATACAGTAAAAGCTCTGGATAATAATGTGAAGTTCTATATCGCTAACAATGGTGTTTGGCTTGCCGATTTTGTGCCTCCACAATATTTCGAAAAAATTTAACAATGATATTTTCGTTTGTATTAAAAAGTCAGTTGCATTACTTGAATCTGTTAGTGAATCTATTATTTCTATAAAATTGGATGCTATCAAAAGAGTGAAGTCAAATAATTTACTTTGCCAGGCATTTATACAATACTTTTGACATAGTAAATCCGTTTATATCAGTCCATTTGTCATATAATATAAAAGGAAATTTCAGGATAACAGGTGGATATCCCTAAACATCTCCTTCTGATAAGATTATTTCCATCTAAATTAAAGTGGGCGAGGTAGAATGGGGAGAATATTAGTTCCACCTGACAAACTGATGGAAGTTGCTGATCAGTTCTTACAAGGAAAACATGAAATGGAACGTATGCTGAATTTTTTGAGTGGACGAATTGATTTTGTCCAACAAGGCTGGTCTGGAGCTACCCAGGAGAGATTTTTTCAAGAATTTCAGGTTTCTCGACAATCCATGAATGTAACGATTGAACGACTATCGACAGTAGCACAAGAACTTATTTTTATTTCAAAAAACTTTACACAGGTGGACAGGGAGAAAGTCGTACTGGATGTGCCGTGGCTTGGTACCCCTGTTAAAACGGCATCCACAGGTGGAGGCTGGTTACATAAAATATTTGAACAAATGGGACGAGCTGAGATCACCAAGGCTGAAGCTCAATTGGAAGCTAGCAAACTTCAAGGAGAAATCCTTTGGGATACTGCACAGGGAGCAAAAGGAGCTATTCAGGGAAATTTGACATTGGGGATGCTGCCAGATAAAGAACGGGATTATGATCATCCCATGGCAGCTAAAGTAGGAGAAATTCTCGGGAATGTAGCTACAACATTGCAAGGGGCTGGTGAGGTAGTAGCTGGAATAGGTGGGGAAGGATTATCAGTTGCTGTTTCATCTACAGGTGTAGGGAGTATAATCGGAGTACCCGGATTAATTGGATCGGCAGCTTTGGCGACGCATGGAGCTACAACTGCGGTTAAAAGTGCAAATGGAGTAGGAGAAAAAACAGCAGAACTATGGCAAATGGTAAAAGGGGAAGATGCTCCTTCTTATGGGAAGAAATCTGTTCCATCAGGTCCTTACCGTGAAGTAGACGGTTACCCTATAAAAGTAAAACATGGGGATCAGGAGAAGCATATTGTGGGGACACCCAACTACAAACAAGACTTAGCAAATGGTAAGAACAAGAGTATTCTCTATGGTGATAACAAAACCGCACAAGAATTGCTTGATAGTTATTCTGGAGAAGGTGATATGTTTAAAGCCGGACGGGAAAGGATTGATTTCGGAAAACCTATTGGGAAATACTATAATAGAGATACTGGTATGTTCGAGGAAACCACAAAAGGAATTATTCATTATAGTAAAGATGGCGCACATATTGTACCAGCAGCGCCTTAAACCAAGGAGGAATATTATGGGATATGATTCTTTAATTAAAGCTATTATTTCAGTACCAAAAGAAGAATTAACTATTTATTGGGAAAGTGGATTAAAGATTATTGGTACTAGGGACACCATCTATGAAACAAACAATGGCTTAGATGAAGATGATAATGGGTTCTTTGAATATGATGCTGCGGTTGTTGAAGTTAAAAAAATAGTATCTAAGCCGATTACCGATGAAGGAAGTATATATAAATGGTTACAAAAAGGAAAAAGCTCCTTTATTGAAATTTCTCTGCATGATGACCCCCCTAGCATGATCACATCTTCTGACGGGTCTATTATTTGGAAAAATGAATAATTTAGATCATCCTCCTCAATTGAGTATTTTCCACTGAGTTGAGCATGATCTTTTCCTTTTAATTACTTTTATGATGTTTATAATTATAAGTTCCATCATCTACTCCTTTCCTGGGAGCTTGGTTATACTGAATAATTTTTTGTAACTAAGCATCTAGCAATAGGCGTTATTTATTCTCAATTTACTATAGTTATCCAAAAATAATTGGGAAATTGTCCCTATCTGTTGTATTATAAGGAAGTGTAAAAAGGGTTTCGAGTAGCTAAGGAGGAGCATTGTTGTCTACATTTGTGATAGTGTGTGTCATTGTTGTATTAATTGCTTTGGTATTGCTACGCTTATTTAAAAAGCCTAGAGTTCAAGACCGATATAAAGTAACGCAGGATATTGATCCTTATAAAATTAGCATTAACGAAATAGATCGTATGGAGGATGGCAAGGACTTTGAAATGTATCTGTTCAGGCTGTTCCAGTGTTTAGGCTATGGTGATGCGTATAAAACACAAGACAGTAGAGATTTTGGAACAGATTTGGTATTTACGGACAGAGAGGGCTACCGTAATGTCATTCAGGCTAAACGGTATGCAATAAGCAATCCTGTTGGTTTGAGCGCAGTTCAGGAAGTGTATAGTTCTATGCGATTTTACAGAGCTAAGAAATCTATTGTCATTACTTCAAGCAAATACACAACTTCGTGTGAACAGTTAGCCAGTTATAATGGAGTAAAGCTGTTGGATCGCAACGATTTAATTAAAATAATTGAGCTATTCAAAGAACAACAGCACAGCAAGGTAAAAGATATTATTGAAGCAGAGCCTTACATGAGTTTGGATTCATGGGATGATTATAGGAATAAGGATAAGATTGTGAAGAAGGATCGTAAGGCTGAAAAGCTTATCGCTTCAGGTAACTAGATACTGGAGACTCCAGTAGCAAAACGATGGTTTTCTGAAACAATATAATGTACTTAAAAATCTTATGAAGACAGAGAATTACGGGAGAACATATGATTATCAATACGAACATTGTGGCAACAGTTGCAAGTAACAACTTAAAAAAGCGTACAGGTTTTGTCAATAAAACGATGGAGAAGTTATCATCAGGACTACGTATTAATCGTGCGTCTGACGATGCGGCTGGTTTAGCAATATCAGAGAGCATGAGAGCGCAGATTCGTGGATTACATCAATCTTCACGTAATGCTCAAGATGGTATTTCTCTCCTACAAACAGCAGATGGAGCCTTGGCAAGTGTTAATAATTCTTTGCATAGAATCAGGGAACTAATTATTCAGAAGGAAAATGGGACACTACAAAATAGTGATAAAGAGAATATTCTTAATGAGATGGTTGAATTGCTTGATCATATTGATGGTATAACTAGCAATACTGAGTTCAATGGAATTAATTTGAATTTGTTTGATGGCTCGTTCTCTAAGAATGTTTACGCTGATGGTAATATTCCAATTACAATAAATAACATGGATTTCGGCTTATACTATAAAGAAAACTTTGACGATCATAATAAATTCTCACAGTGGTTTTCCGATGCTGGGCAGTGGAGTGTGAAGAATGGAGAACTTAGGCAAGAAACATTAGGAATAGGAGACAAAACAATATTGTCTCAAGTGATTAAGGATAATGAGATGACAATAACTGTAGATGCAGAATTTACATCTGCTGATAAAGACGGTAATGTAGGAATTATTATAAAGGGTAAGGACTTTAATAATCAGGTGTTTGGTTGGTATAGTCAGTATGGTGGGATATACTTAGGTGAAAGAGTGAATGGAGTATACAGAAATATCGGACTAGTAGGGGCAGAAGCAGCGAATGTGGGAAAGACTTATAAGCTTTCCGATTCAGTTGTTGAAGACTATTATACCTTCTCGGTTGAAGGGATAGGTGACATAAACGGCTACTCTGTTAACTCAAGTATGGTTGAAGGATATACAGGAGTGTTTACAGCTTTTTCAGAGAGTTCATTCGATAACTACAAAGTGATCCCTTCAATTACTGTAGAAGATATTGATAACGCTACTAATAAAGTGTTATCAGAACGTTCTAAATTGGGAGCTTACCAAAATCGCTTGGAGCATGCAATTAACAATATCAACAACTATACGGAGAATCTCACTTCTGCGGAATCTCGCATTCGTGATGCTTACATGGCTAAACAAATGACCCAGTTGGCTAAAAATCAGATTATGCTTCAGACATCACAAGCAATTCTGACACAGGCTAATATGCAGCCAGAGAGTATGTTGCAATTGCTCAAGCCTTAAATTGTTAATTATAATGGTTTTATGCTATAGGCGCACATATAGTTATTCTCGATATTCCAATTCTTGACACTAGACAATACCATAATGGGTTAGAGAAAGTTATATCCAGTATTGTGCTTGAAATGTTTAGCTACATGGCAGAACGTGAACGCGAGAAGATCAATGGCAGACAAAAGAAGGGATAGCAGCAGCTAAACAATGGTGTGTATTTGGTCGGCCTAAACAGGCAATAAGCGAGGAGTTCATTACAGTGTATGAGGAATGGAAGCAAGGCTGCATAACAGCAGTGGAAGCCATGAAACGTGTGGATATGAAACCAAACACATTTTACCGTAGGGTAGAGGAATATGAGCAACAGCAACAAGCAGGATAAAATAATAATTATGTACACACCAGTACACTGTTACTGCCCAGACGATTATGTCTAGTTTTTTTGTCGTGTCTGCTGATCAATATTAACAGGTGCAATAAAAAAGGGTGGGGGGATTTTACATCGTAAACGTCTATTTAATTTCCAGAATTGCCTCTAGCACATCCACTTTCACACTCGAGTTATTTTTTGACTCGGTACCATCCCGAATATCGTTAAGGTTGCTTATATGCTATACATCAAATCTAAGGTAAATACATAGATAAATTACAAGGGAATACGAACATGACTATTCAATTAGGTAACTTTGTAAGCCTTGAGTTGCATTCTGATTTTCCAAATAAATTATACATAAGCATAAAGATGATACTTTTAATTATGAAATCATCGCAGACTATCTCAAAAGGTATCTTGATACCAAATATGAAAAGTATATTATTTAGTTCCTGAATATGGTGAAAAATAAGAGTGATAAAGAAAATATGTTTTACTACTTGTTTCATAACTAAACAATATATTTAACTATGCATCATATAGTGAGTTCACGCTGAAAGGGTGGTTTATTCATGAAAATTACACCTACGATTCGGGCGGAATTAGACAAACACCTAAAACAAGAAGGTTTAAACATAGCCCAATTTTGGCTAATTGCAGGTATGAATGGGGGGCAGTAAGTGCTATTGTGTCAGGAAATAAGCCTAATCTATTAACCAGCTTGACCAAATTAGTGAGGCTATGGGTTTACCGGAGGGCCACTTTTACGACTTATTTATATCATCGATTTCCCTCCTGGTGTTGGACAAAAAATATTAAAGAAAGATGGCCAATTTGCAGGTGATTTAGATGTAGTTACATACAACTAATGAATTAATTGAGGTTAAGGCTTCAATCAAAGCAGTTAAAGAAGGACAACTTGAAAAAATGACAATTACGACTGATAAGCTTTATTTTAATCCAGAACAGAAGAAAGTTATACTTTATATCGATAAGCCTTTGGGCAATCTATCTCAAAGTAATAAAGAAAAATTAGATAATATCAAGAAGCTAGGAGTAACTGTTGTAAATTCCTTAGAGGAATTAAGAAAGGTGGTTAAGTGATGGGAAGTTCGGCTTTTATTTTAATAGAACGAGAAAAATATACACCTGAGAAATTACTGGGAGATGCAATCGTAGCTGCCTTTCATGCAGATGCTGGATTATATTTTGACAATGATAAAAAATATAAGAATGAACAGTTTTTTTCAACAACTCTAAATATATCTTATAACCCACTGGGTGCTGAAAATAACCAGCAGTTTATATTCTATATTGACGGAATTGATAATTACGAAATTAATTATGAGCATGATGAAGATATTAGTGGATTAGATTCAAGCTTGTCCTTGTATCAAGTAGGATGTATTGAAGATGTTTATGGTGTTGAAGAGCTGATTTTTCGATTTATATATGAATATCTCAAGCTAAATCCTACTGACTATTTTTGGATTCCTGATTACGATTGGGTCTACAGTTGGGAAGATATGCAGAAGTTCAGATCTCTGCCCTATGATCCAAACTGGTGCTATAAAAATCCTAAATCAATATAACTCACAGCAATTGATAAATATCTATAAGATTGCTCCTTTAACAGTAAAATGGGAGCAAGCTTTTTTCATAGTAATTTATCTGATAAAGAAGATAATTTGCATGCACCTAAGAATTAAGAGGCGGGTTTAAACAGGAGAGTCTTCAATCAGGCTACTAACTTAGTGATATGGGTAAAGTATACGGAAGGTGCGTGAATGTTATGAAGTATGATACATTCTTAAAATTATGGAAAGAACAAAATAGTCTAATGAGACTATTGTTCTGCGAAAATAAAGTGTTAGACTGAAAAACAAAGCATTAGACCGTGAAAAATAAAGTTGTAGACTGGCAGCCGGCATTAGCCAACGGGCAGGATAACGCAACCATTAGATGGACTTATGGTTCTCATATGATACAATTTATCCCAGAAGTATCTTCGCGGGTTCATGAAAAGCAGCGGTGATGAACTAATAGGAGACCAACACAAAAAAGTGGTAGTTTTATAGATATGCAATAGTCTACTATAGGATCTTATTCCCGGTTCGTTTAGCCGATTGTAACGGAGATTCATGAAGTGCCTGGAGAGATGGAAATAAAAGTGTTGCCTGACAATGGACAGAGCGGGACTGGAAGAGCGAAAGTGGAGTGGCAAAGCCCATAAGCGTAGGTCACAGCTCATAATACGAACGGAGAACTATAGCTTAACCAAGAAATTACTGGAAAGTGCGGAAGATAATTTGGATCGCAATTCGCTGAAATCGAGCGGAGATTCACTTCGCAGACAACTGGTGGCACTACGCGCCGAATGGAACTTGGTACTAAAAGGAGGGGCAGGACACATGCAAGAAGAACAGGAAATATTCGCGGGCGACGGATATAACAGGTCGTACGCAATGGCTACGGGTATGCCGATTTTGAATCTTAGGGGTAGCATACCGCGTGAAAGTAACGGCCAACTACCGTTTCCGTGGGTGACAACGGGCATCAGGATTGATAAAGAACAGATGTTGGAAACCGTTATGAAGCAAAAGACACTCGAGTATTTGTTTAATATGCAATTCAGTAAGGAGGAAATGACCGACCGCAATTTGGTTGTAGGCTGTTATGAATACAGGAATCCAAATGACAAGGAACAAATAATGCTATATGCGCTGGTTTCGTTGAAGGAATTTCTCGCGAGATACGGCGATGAACGGGCATTGGAGATTCTGATGCGAGTTGGCTGCACATACGAGAAGATTATGGAGGAATGTGATGAAGCCATTAAAGAACACTTTGCAGTGTTGCGCCGGTCACTTCATTTAAAGAATTTGAGGGACAAATATGATGTCGTTTACGAGTGGAGTGAAGAGGAAGGGGTAAAGACGTACATAATCAGATACACCAAATCGAGTTATACGAAGATTAAAGCTAAATCATTCGAAGAGTTGACCAAACTCTATGATGAGCAACGGAAGAAGGATGCGAAGAAGACGTTCGCGACTCTGGAACCGTTAGAAGCATTTATGCAAGCCTAAGAAAACCGCCCCTTTACGGGGCGATTATTCAACATTTCATCGAACGAAGATTCGAGGAATATCCAGCGATAGAGAGGATTCTCGACAGTCGCATCGGAAATTGCTGACCCGTACGCCAGATATGGTCGAATGGGGACTGATGGAAGACGTTGATCCAGCCGATTATTTCGGCAAAACCATAGAGGTAGAACGATTTAAGGCGATTGGAAGCCTAGCGATTCAGGGAGAATTTATCGCCTCGGTGTGTTTCTTACTGACGGCAATCCGATCGGCAGCACCGAAACGGTTGTAGATATCAACGGGGATGACATGTTCTCGCTCCCCAGTGGCAAGCTGCTGCAGAGTATAAGTGGCAAGTCCTTCGAGGCGTGGCAGCGCGACTGGCTGGATCGGTACGGCGGATGACAAGAACCTCATCTTGTATCAAATAAACTTTATCAAAACAGCCAGTCTTATCGCATGAAATAATTTTGCACCACTTGTTACGCTAACAGAGAACGTTAGTTCAATAAACCAGCGGCAGTCTAAGACTTTATTTTCAGGTCCTTGACTGCCGCTGGTTTTATATTTGGGTCAGTCTAAATCTTTATTTTCATCGGACAACTATTAGAGAGGAGGGATTTAAGAATCAAAAATTTTTTATCATGGATTTGATAAGAGGTATTTTCGGTTATTTTCATTGTGGGCTGGGACTTGCAAAAATATTGAGGCTTATAACAGATACAGTCTAAGAGGTTTTTTAATTGGAGCTACATCTTTCCTTATCGGAGGTTTGGGGCTTTACTTCACAAGGCGCTATGAATCATCGGATAGGTTATTATAGATAGACAAATATTTTATTAAAGGAGTATACAATGTTAACACCAAAACAAGAAGAGAGCCTCAGTAAGTTTATGAGTAAGATTCTGAGACATACACCAGAACAGTTTGGTTTGAGCTAGACCATGAGGGTTATTGTGACATTCAAGACCTGATTCAAGGGATAAGATCAGAGAATAGATGGGCCGATGTTAGTGAGTTGGGTATCAAGCAAGTAGTAAACTATTGTTCAAAGCAAAGAAATGAGATTGTTAATGGGTACATAAGAGCTAATTATGGTCACAGTACAGACAGGTTAGATTATAAGGAGGCTACTCCACCAACCATTCTCTATCATGGTACAAACACAAAGGTAATCCATAATATTTTCAATGAAGGAATTAAGCCAATGGGTAGAAAGTATGTACATCTGTCGGAATCCCTTGAGTTTGCAATTTTAGCAGGCAAAAGACGTGGGGAACTAGTGATCCTCGAAGTAGACACAGAAAAGGCATTAGCTAATCAAGTGAAGTTTTATAAAGCCAACCATGGTGTTTGGCTTGCTGATCTTGTACCGCCACAATACTTAAAGAAGTTTGACAAAGCGTAGACCTAGAACATTAATGATGATAAAGAGACTAGATGTGATGATTCATCTAGTCTTTTTGATATGGCTTGTTTTGCTGTAAATACATAATCCTCCTAAAATTTTGAACGTATCCCCGAGCGTCCACACTTACCCGCAAATGCCGCATAAAATATCCCGGGTGAACAAAGAGGAGGTGCATGTAATAACCATGATACACATGGAACCCGTACAAGTGGGTGAGCATACATTTATCGGAGTCGAGGTCAAACTGCCTAAAACAACGCTGTTGACTATCTCCAACTCCCGTGGTTACATCATGTGTGGTGCGTCTAAGGTGTATCGAATTTGAGGTAGTAAAATTTTCCGCTGTCTAAGCCGTAAAGTCAAGCGGGACAAGATTTCATAGCATTTTCAATTTACTGATCTTACTGATTCATACTATTAAAATCTTATAAATGACTGAATTTTGTGACCGCATTTGTGACCTCTTGGAGAAGGACAAGCATGTGACTGTGCATTGCATTTCCGTTATAATCCTTCAAAGAATAATTATACCCCATCATCTACTCCTTTAAACTTGGCTATACTGAATAATTTTATCTCGCTCTTTAAAAATACCTTGCATTGGTTTCGTCCTTAAAAATAACTTGTGTACTAACTAAGGGAGCTTTACCTATTTGAGTTTTAACTGAATAAATTTCAGATG
The DNA here is from genome assembly GCF_049319765.1 of Paenibacillus sp. S29. Taxonomy (NCBI): domain Bacteria; kingdom Bacillati; phylum Bacillota; class Bacilli; order Caryophanales; family Paenibacillaceae; genus Paenibacillus; species Paenibacillus sp. S29. Next base: position 91,512 of record NZ_JBMOUI010000013.1, read on the forward strand.
GTTTGTATCCTTGAATTTTTACAAGATAATCGAATACTTTGTTTTGAGTATCATTTTTAGTGTAACTACTAAGCATCCAAACGCTTGCGAATATCATTACTGTAAAAATTGCTATTCCATATTTTCTCATAACTATCTCCTTTGTTGGAGCAAGCTAAAGAGCGCTACCAATGACGTAATATTTGCTTCGAACCGTCACTTAAGAAAAGGAGTCGTTGCGATTTGAACAGCTTCTTTTGCTTTGGAGTTATTTAATGAATCTACTTATTTCCTCTTATACATAAAAAAGTAATTGTATACACCACTCCAGCAAAGAGGCTTAGTAGAAACGAGGTTGATAATGTTCTGAAAATAAAAGTAGAAGTGGGTACCGTATAAAATTCAAACATACCATTGATCGGAGTACTCGTTGTTGTTGGCCCTTTAATAAAGGAATAGTATATTCCTACAAAAAAACCGTAAGACAAATACTTAATTAGATTTTTTTCAAATTTACTCATTTGTTAGCCTCCAATAATGTTTTTGGAAAAGTAGAATTCTTGTACTATGAAGCCATTCAAAGTAATGTAGGAAAAGTCTATAAATATAGCGATCTTAAAAATCTTTGGTAAGGATGTTTATTGATATTATGTCAATTATATTGTTTTAAATCAAGAAAAAGGAATAATGATGTAATCATCATTACTCAATCTTTGGTGTTAGCCCTATGGATAAAACCCCTGTAACTCTAGGTACACAGCGTCTAACATTAACATTACGTTAAATCAATCCAGTCATATCAAGGCTTATGACAGTTTCTCAAAAGTATAAGGAAAAGAAAACTTCTTATAATCAGGAATTTTATTCTTTTTTCTTCGTGATTCACTAAACCTGGAATGACGTTCAATAAAATGTACAACATATAAGCTTAAAAAATTGGTCTAGGCTCTTTGCATGTCTATGTGAAGCAAATGTTACAAAGAGGAAGGCAAAACAAGAAGGAATAGGTATACAGGAGTCAAGAAGAGTCATCCCCCATGAATATGAAGCTATTCGCCTAGCAATAGACGTTTCTTTGTTAACAATTTACTATACTTATCCAAAATATATGGGAAATTATCCCTATCTGTTGTATTATAAGATAGTGTGAAAAAGAGCCAAAGTAGCTAAGGAGGAACATTGTTGTCTTTATTTGTGATAGTGTGTGTCGTTGTTGTATTGATTGCTTTGGTGTTGCTACGCTTATTTAAGAAGCCTAGAGTTCAGGAACCGTATAAAGTAACGCAGAATATTGACCCTTATAAAGTTGGCATTAACGAAATAGACCGTATGGAGGATGGCAAGGACTTTGAAATGTATCTGTTCAGGCTGTTCCAGTGTTTAGGCTATGGTGATGCGTATAAAACACAAGACAGTAGAGATTTTGGAACAGATTTGGTATTTACGGACAGAGAGGGCTACCGTAATGTCATTCAGGCTAAACGGTATGCAATAAGCAATCCTGTTGGTTTGAGCGCAGTTCAGGAAGTGTATAGTTCTATGCGATTTTACAGAGCTAAGAAATCTATTGTCATTACTTCAAGCAAATACACAACTTCGTGTGAACAGTTAGCCAGTTATAATGGAGTAAAGCTGTTGGATCGCAACGATTTAATTAAAATGATTGAGCTATTCAAAGAACAACAGCACAGCAAGGTAAAAGATATTATTGAAGCAGAGCCTTACATGAGTTTGGATTCATGGGATGATTATAGGAATAACAGTAAAGTGATTAAAAAGGATCGCAAGGCTGAAAAGCTTATCGCTTCAGGTAACTAGATACTGGATGCTCCCGTAGTAAAACGATGATTTTATATTAACGAAGAAATTTTAAAATTCCTGTCTCAAAAGGGGCAAATGATGTGAAAATTTCTCAGGTAGATAAGCGTGAGTGGTACAATAACTTGTGGGTTCGATTACTTGTTTTATTTGCTTTTATTTTTATCGTAGATTTGGTCAGTAAAAAAGATAAGCCTGATACTACTAAACCAGTTCAAACTGAGGTGAAGCAAGTAACTTCTAAAACTGAAGATATCCCCAAAGATGCTAAGGTAACAGCAGACCCTTTATCAACATTACCAGCAGATGAAACAGTGTTTAAAGAATATATATCTTACGCTACTGGAAACCCATTTATAAAGAGTGTTTCAATTAAAGACAATAATGTTTTGATTTTATACTATGGCAGTTATTCAGATTATAAAGAAGATAAGCCTAATAGTTTTGTGAAGAACGAAGATTACAGTAATCACCTTGGGACAGAAAATGCAATTCAAAAAATATTAGTTGGTGAAAGTGCTAGGTTATTACGCCAGTTTCACGATTTACATGCTGTCTCAATGATCTTGCCATTCGATGGGAAAACATATTCAATTGATGTGGATAGAAATAGCCTGAATAAATTCTTGGGATATAAAATTGAAAGCTTGAGTATAAAAGATGGGACTTGGAACGATAAATTTTCTGATCCATACATCTATGATAAATCCAATCGGCAGAAATTCATTGACACATTCGTTAAAATTTATTAATTGTAAGGGCGTGGGCAACCACGTCTTTTTTGTTTTCTATTTATAGTATAATGAACATTATAAGATAGATTAAAGGAGCAGCTTCATATATGAATCAAAACCAGCATCCATACAATGACCTACACGTTAAATAGCGGTATTAAAGAGACAGTAAACCTGTCCACTAAACAAATACAAGACTGGATAGAATCATATCGTGTAGGAAGTAAGTATGTGACTACAGTGGGTAAACAATATTTTGGTTTAAACCCTGAGTTGGTAGCAGATTTTAAGGTACATAATGAATACTCAGACCAAAGAGAACATATAGCAGTGATACAGCAATTTACAGTAGCAAGTAAAGCCAGTGAACAGTTAGCAGATGCATACAGTCAGTATAGAACATTAATTCAGGTAGAATGTAAATGTGGAGCTTCTTATGTTGAGGAGTCAGCGTACAAGAGGAACAAATGGGGCTGTAAAGAATGTGGCGAGATTGTATTCTTGGATAGCAAGAAGCGTATGGTGGATGCGATTATTTGTGTACTAAAGCATTTGAAAAGTTAAGTTGTATAATTGGAATATCTAGGGCGACTTCGGTTGCCTTTTTTTTATGCTCAATTTAGTCAAGGTCTGTTTCAACACTATGTCATAAAGTATAGCTTTTGCAATAGAGATCTATTATATGTCATAAGCGGTTATGGTACATGTCAAATAGTATAAAGTTATTGGATGCAGCCTACTCATCTTTAAAAAATAAGCAACTATATAATATTTATGAGGGGAAGCTTGTTAAATTTCAACCAGATGGTGAAATGGGTTGGCATCCATATGAGGTTACGAACCCTGCTAGAGAAGTACCTGCCGATGTATTAAGGCAGTTCCTAAGGGATGGTAAAATTACGAAAGTGGAGTACAATAAGCTATTAAGAAATAAGTGAGGTGCGTTATTCTGAGAACATTTGGAGATAAAAGTACTTTTGCTATCCAATATGAATTTGTAAATAATCCTTTTAACGAAAAGAGTTTAGCTGGTGAATCATGGGGAAGAATTGAATTGTTTGTTCGAGGAAGAAATATTTTCGAGTATAAGAGAGAAAACGTTGTAACACCTTTTCAATGGAATTTAATTTATATTGTTGAATGGTTTAGTGAAAATCATATGCATATATTGAGTGATGAAGCATTTCCTCTTCCAGTTGAAGGACAAAACTCTCTTGAACTTATAGATAATTGTTTGTTGTTTGAGTCCGATAATGACGCTGAATTTGATCAATGGTTCGATACAAAGCAAGAATGGGAGTTTAAACGCTCATGGTTTTCAAATAGAGCAAGCTCATTTTTGCCTGATGTATTCTTCAGGAGAGTTAACGATGAAATAGAGATTGCATGGGATAATGAGTCTACGTACTCTTCGGAAGGGATCACTTTCATGAATCCAATTGGAGTTGAATATATCCCCATTGGTATATTTGATTCTACTGTAAGGAATTTTGTTGAAGATTTCTTGGATAATCTTCTATTTAATTCTAAGAAGAAAAGTGACGCCGAAAGAATTTGTGAAAAAATAAAGGGCTTAATAGTCCAAGAATAGTTTTACTGCTTTGATTATCTTTATGCCTCTAAGGTTTTTTTGATGAGCTATCAGTGCCCAATAAACTATAACTATCAATACTTAACACTAAATAATACAGTGGGCTAGATGGGATTATTCATCTAGCCTTTTTGGTTAGTATGGGTTAGAGAGGATTTATGTTTTTTAAAGACTGAAAAATAAAGCCTCATTTAAAGGACTTTTTGTGGTCTGGGAGCTGTGTATGGGATACCACATAAATTGTAAGCACGACAAAGCATATAGTCTCCTATGCTTAACATTCGTTATAAAGTAGTAAGATGCCATTACACCTAAGAAAATTAAAACAATTGCGCTACACGCGATGTAGGTTACAGGAATCATGGAAATTCAAAGCAGCATTCAGAGTGGTCTCATGAACATGTTTTTGAATGGAAAGAAAGATGGGCATTTAAAAGAGTTAACAAGAAGTAGGAGGGACTTTTTTGGAATACAATGAATTGGTGGAACGTTTTGAAATGGGGGAAGAGTTTCAGTTCTCCTATAAAAATGATAGCTATTGGATTAGCCAGAATGAAGAAGGGTACTTTCTTACTCGTGAAAGAGACAGTTTTTCGCAGTCGTTTGAATCAGCAAGAGAGTTGTTTACTCTTGGGAAGATTGATGATAAGACTATTCTAGAGTTGTGGGATAGCATAGACATTTGAAAAAGTACAATTTGAGCCTACTCCTTAATAATAAAAACGGGAGTGGGCCTTTTACATAGTTAGTCAATCTGAATAAAGGAGGATGACATTTACAAACACCTTGCTTCAAACGAAGGTGCGTCAAATTCAAATTACCATGCTCCAATATCAAACATTACAAGTTGTTGAGCTAGGATAAGGGAATCAAGCAGATGAACAAAATGCCCATCTAAAAGATATTACCGATATTGTTAAGGAACTCGGTATCACGAAACAACAGCTACATAACTATAAAAAACTCCTAAAGTTGATTCCTGAGTTACAGGATATGTTTGAAGATCAGGAGTTGAAAGCGATGACTATAAGCTTTTGGTCATAGGTATAAAGTTATCTTATTTCACATAACAATTAGGAATTAAGTTCGTTTTCCATAAATCGGAATAATGTTACTATGTCATAACGAACTCAAACAGAGGTATATTATGACAACAATTAAAGTGACACCTGAGCAGCTTATGGCTGTCTCCAAGCAGTTTGAGTTAGCACAGCAAACGGCAACTCAAATGAATAGTAATTTAGTACAACAAATTTCATCTATGGGGCAATTGTGGGAAGGACTAACTAAAGAGCACTTTTACTATTCCTTCCAAACCTCTCAGAATAATATGAATGACTTTGTTACCTTGACGGATTCTATTGCTAGGGAATTACGTCACCATGCAGATAAATTCAGATTAGCAGATCTGATGGAAGCAGGTAACATTGACGCAAGTTGTTTACCACCTCCACCGAATTCATGTGCTGTTCCTGCTCCAGATACACGGAATGCGTTCCAAAAATCAGTAGATAGCTTAACTGAACTAGGTCAGGATTTTGTAGACGCTAACTCAGTACGCTATGAGAAAAAGTTTGATTCAGTCTGGAGCTTTCTAGATTATATGTCATATGGTATTCCAAAAGGAATGTACCAAGGGTACATGGAACGGGCAGCTAAACAAAACGATTCATGGAATGACATGCTCAATTTCGGTACATTTGGAGTAACAGGTATGATTCAAGGGGCATTTAATCCAAACAATGCCTGGTCAAAGGAACACTGGGCTAATATGATCGGTACAGCTGGATTATTTGGAGGAGTTAGTTCAGTAATCAAGCCTAAAATTGGTTTGAAATCATCTATTAAGTATGAGATTCCGAAGAATAATACGAATTCGAAATTGCGTAATTCAATAGAATCTGAACCTAAAACAGAAATACAAACAGGTGGAAGAAACGATCTTTCAATTGATGAATATTTTCGTAGAGAAGCTGAAGCAGATGAGATGTATGATCAAATCAGAGCGTCTGATAGTGATGTAAGAGCAATAGCTGAAAATTCTGGAATGAAGGAAAGTAGAGTTCAAAGAATCAAAGAACACGTTTTCATAAATGAACATATAAAGTCGAGTGGTTATGGCAGATTTCATTCTGATTACGAAATAGCTCAAGTATGGGATAGATTACAAAAAGGATTACAAACAGAAAAAGATATGGATTTGCTTAATCATGAATTGTTTGAATCCAGATTTGAGGGTATATTTAAAACAGACTATGAGACTGCTCATAAAGCTGCGGTAAGGTCGGGTCGTCCATGGGAAATAGAATAGAGGAGATTTTATAATGGGAGCATTTGTTTTACTTTTTAAAGAGCATGAGGATGAGAATGTAGTTATTTATAGATATGGCCCAAATGAACACATTATGGGGAAAATTCAATTGAACAAAGAGACTAAGCTATTCTCTGAAATTGAACCTTTACCAGATCCGAGTCATTCAAATAAATTTTATTTTGATAGGGCTGCACAGCGGATGGCACGTTGCTTCGTTAAAGAAGGTGGTATATTTCCCGAAAAGTTGACATTTGAATCATAAAGTAGCTTCAATAATACGAACCGAGCTTGCTCCTTTAACAATAAAATGGGAGTGAGCTTTTTTCATTTTTCATAGTAATTTATCTGATAAAGAAGATAATTTGCATGCACCTAAGAATTTAGAGGTGGGTTTAAACAGGAGAGTCTTTTTTGATATTGCCTGTTTTGCTATACATAAATAATCCTCCTATATTTTGAACGTATCCACGAGCGTCCACACTTACCCGCAAATGCCGCATAAAATATCCCGGGTAAACAAAGAGGAGGTGCATGTAATAACCATGATACACATGGAGCCCGTACAAGTGGGTGAGCATACATTTATCGGAGTCGAGGTCAAACTGCCTAAAACAACGTTGTTGACTATCTCCAACTCCCGTGGTTACATCATGTGTGGTGCACTGGATGTTGGACTGCTCAATGAGCGGCTGGCGGATCGGAAAATTCTTGCTGCACGAGCTGTGGGGGTAAAAACGCTGAAAGAATTGTTGGAGGCGCCGATGGAATCGGTGACGACAGAAGCGGAGCAGCTGGGGATTAAGCCGGGGATGCCAGGCTACGAAGCATTATTGAAACTGGTGTAATGAAGCCTATGTGCACATGTTGTATAAAAGTAGAGGAACAAGAAACGAAAAAAACCGGACTTTTTGGCTCCGGTTTTTTTCTATAAAAAGTTTTATTCTATCGAATAGAATCATTTGACTTATATACGAACTATATGACCTGCAAGAACAATTATTCAGCAAACAAATTGGTCAGGTTCTCGCTAAAGGGTGCTTGTACAATTCCTTTTTCGGTAATGATGGCGGTAATGTACTCATGAGGTGTAACATCGAAAGCCGGGTTGTAGACTTTGATGCCCTGCGGGGCGGTCCTTTTACCAAAGCTTTCGGTAACTTCCTCCGCAGAACGCTCCTCGATTGGAATATCTGCGCCTGTTGCGGTCTGCAAATCAATGGTAGATAGTGGGGAAGCGACATAAAAAGGAATGCTATGCGCCTTCGCTAGCACAGCTAGACTGTAGGTACCGATTTTGTTGGCCACATCGCCATTAGCAGCGACTCTATCTGTGCCGACAATAACGGCCTGTACCCATCCTTTGGACATCACCATGCCCGCCATATTGTCACAGAGCAGGGTGACATCAATGCCTGCCTGCTGAAGCTCGAAAGCGGTCAGGCGCGCACCTTGCAGCACGGGACGGGTTTCGTCGGCAAATACTTTGAGGTGGATGCCATTCTCTTGCGCTAGATACATCGGTGCCAGCGCTGTTCCGTATTTCGCTGTCGCCAATCCACCTGCATTGCAGTGAGTGAGTACGCCCATCCCGTCCTCGAATAGAGGTAAAGCATGGATGCCGATCTGGCGGCATACTTCCTCATCTTCTGCCTGAATGGCTATGGCTTCACGCTCCAGCCCGGCATTCCAGTCTTCGACCTGACCTCCGCTAGCTTCAACGATGAGTTCCCCGGCCCGCTTCTTCATGCGGTCCAGGGCCCAGAAGAGGTTCACGGCTGTCGGCCGTGAGGTAGCCAAATGTCCGCACACGGCATGTACATGCTCCAGCCACCCAGCAGCGTCGGTGCCGTCGTAGGCGGTAGCTCCTAGCACAACGCCGTAGGCCGCAGCCATCCCGATGGCAGGCGCACCGCGTACCTTCATGGCATGGATGCCGCCCCATACTTCCTCGGCCGTGAATAAATCCAGCATGACAATCGTTTCGGGCAGCAAACGTTGATCTAACATGGACAAGCAGTTGCCTTTCCACACCAGCGAAGATAGAGCCTGACTGGACACTGCAGCTTTCCCAGAGGTTACGGGTGCCGAATCTTTCTTTTCACTCATATTCATTAAGCTCCTTTAGTTTGGGCAGCTGTTGCTGTCCGAACAATGTCTCCCAGTTCCCGAATCGAATGAAGCTCGCGATTGCGAAGAACCAAGGATTTACCGATAGATAACGCCAGACGTTCCGCAGCTTCCTTGATAGCAGGATCGGCAATGGTGTCGATATCTGCCACATGCGACAGGCTGATGATACGGCGAATCACTTTGCACCCTGCAAAACCAATCGTATCTTGCAGTACTTTCTGGAGATACAAGTCCTGATATCCCGCTGTACGTGCCATATGATCGGTGACATGCTCGTCCCACAGTTTGCGGAACCTACCCTCAAACTGCTCCCATACCTGAATGGCAGTCTCCAGAAGCCAGTCACGTCTTTCCTTTAGAGCTTTCTCGCCAGAGGTCCATCCGGGTTGTGCTGCGTAGTTCAACAGCAGATTGGCGATCACCGCTCCGATATCAAAGCCCATGGGTCCGTAGTAGGCAAATTCAGGGTCAATGACTTTAGTCGATTCGGTCGTTACGAAAATGCTGCCAGTATGAAGGTCACCGTGCAGAAGCGCTTCGGTTCGTGTCAAAAACTTTTCTCGCAGCAATGCCACTTCCAGGTGAAGCACTTGATCTGTACGTAATGCCTCTGCTTCGTCTTCGATGTAGGCACCATAGTTGTTATTATCTGAGAACCGATACGGTTCATCTAGAATCAGATCTTCAGTTATTTTGCAGAGGTCTGGGTTGATAAAGCGCTTAACCAGATCTTTTTTGTCCTGCTGATTCATGCCCAAATCTGAGGTGAAGAAGAGCGTGCGTGCCAGAAACTCCCCAATATGATTAGCGAAATATGGATAGGTGTTTCCTTCTATTAGTCCTTTGCGCATGATGGTGTGTGAGCTAAGATCCTCCATCACGGTCAACGCAAGCTCATCGTCATACGCCAGTACCGCAGGAACCAATTTGGGGCAAATATGGTGTTCCTGCTGAAGTGCCTCGCGTTCAATACGGGCACGATCCAGTGAAAGCGGCCAGGATTCACCCACAATTTTTACATAGGGAAGTGCCTGCTTGGCAATGATACTCTTGTTAGATTCAGAATCCGTAATGTGAAAAACCAGATTTAAGTTACCATCACCGATTTCTCGGCATTCCAGACGGGCATCCTGACTAAAAAATCCGGGGATGTTCTTCACGAATTCGATTGCTTCTTCGGTCGTTAAAGGATGATATTGGGACAACGAAGTCACCTCCATAAATTGTGCGCATGTAAATAGCTAAAAAAATATCACAAGATTAAACCAAGTATTTTGATAGGATAGAGAAAGTATAACGAAAAACATTGAAGTTTTGTACATTTTTTTTATGGGGATTGAAAGAGGAAGAAAGGAGTACTCTTCTTTTTGTTTCGACTCCGTATAGTAAGGGTAAATATGAAACAGACGTCCGGCAGGTGATATTAGGATGCCCGCTGGCGTCTTACCGTCAGTAATGACGGTGATGGATACGTAAACGTTCCTGAAAATCAATTTGATGAAAAAGGAAGGGATTTATGATGGCTAAAACAACAAGTAACTCGAAAAATACGCAAATAAAGTCGGTGGAGGAACTTTTAAACCGTCAAGTCGCTAACCTCAATGTCTTATATGTAAAAATTCATAACTATCACTGGTATGTGAAAGGCTCCAGTTTTTACACACTCCATGTTAAATTTGAAGAGTTATATAATGAAGTGACATTGAAAATGGACGAGATCGCCGAGCGCCTGCTTGCGTTGAAAGGTTCTCCTTCCGCAACGTTGAAGCAATATCTGGAGCTGTCCTCGATTCACGAGGCAAATGGCAATGAAGATGCTCCGAAAATGGTGCAAACCCTGATCGAGGATTTTGCGACTATATGCGAGGAGTTTCAGGAAGGTATTGAACTGGCAGAAAGCAATTCCGACCAGCCTACTGCAGATTTGCTGATCGGTTATAAAGCGGATCTGGAGAAACATATGTGGATGCTTCGCTCTTATTTGGGCTAATTGGCAGAATTTCGATTCATCACTTATGCCTAGTTCGGTGAATTTAACTCCACTCCATAGTGATGGGGTTACGCTCTGAAATAAACCCTTTACATGTAAAACGCTACTGACGTCATGCTGTCAGTAGCGTTTTTATGGCTGAAAAGAGATCATGTATCTCATGTTTTTTGTACAAATTTATAATTATATAAACATTCGCAGGATGTATTTTGCCATTTGTGTGCTTGGTAGGGTGAACATTTTATGAAGAAAGTTGGATAACGTGTGTCTGTTGGTTGCACCCTTCAAGATATTTATTATAAAATAACTTGAGAATCATTGAGAATCAGTTTAGAATGATTATAAATAAATTTTTAAATATTACTTGAAATCAGGGGGCTCCCCTGTTTAAATATACTTTCTGATTTCGACACCACACTACATTTTTTGGAGGGTATTGCGAATATGGCTACAAACTTTAAGATTGAAGGTCTCAAAGCGACCATTGAAGGCAAGGAAATTTTGAAAGGTATTAACCTCGAAATGAAGGGCGGAGAAATCCATGCCATCATGGGTCCTAACGGTACGGGTAAAAGTACACTCGCGTCTGCTTTGATGGGTCATCCTAAATATGAAGTCACAGATGGCAAAGTAACTTTGGATGGAGAAGACGTGCTGGATATGGAAGTGGATGAGCGTGCACGTGCAGGATTGTTCTTGGCGATGCAGTATCCAAGTGAAATTGCAGGGGTAACGAACTCTGACTTTTTGCGTAGTGCAATCAACGCGCGCCGTGAAGAAGGGCAAGAAATCTCCCTGATTAAGTTTATCCGTCAAATGGAAAGCAAAATGAAAGAGCTCGAAATGAATCCTGAGTTTGCTCACCGTTACCTGAACGAAGGCTTCTCTGGTGGTGAGAAAAAACGGAATGAAATTTTGCAAATGATGATGATTGATCCGAAAATCGTCATTCTTGATGAAATCGACTCCGGTTTGGATATCGATGCTTTGAGAATCGTGGCTAGCGGTGTCAATGCTATGCGTTCCGAAGAGCGCGGTTTCCTTATCATTACTCACTATCAACGTCTGTTAAACTACGTTAAACCAGATTATGTACATGTTATGATGCAAGGACGTATTGTTAAATCCGGTGGTCCTGAGCTTGCTGAGCGTCTGGAAGCGGACGGTTACGATTGGATCAAGGAAGAACTGGGTATCGTTGATGAAACTGTAGGACAAGAGGCGTAAGCCGGAAGCGAGGAGGAAAACTAATGACTACACAAACAATCCTTCCGGTAGATTCCGAGCAACTGCGTGTTCTGTCCGAACGTAACGGCGAACCATCTTGGCTGGCCGAAGACAGACAAAAAGCACTTGAGCTTGCAGGCAAACTGGAGCTTCCGGTATTTGAAAAAACAAAAATCGAACGTTGGAAATTAAACGATTACGGTCAACATAAACAGAGCGAGGTCATTGCATCGGTAGGGCAAGTTCCTACAGCCATTGCTGATTTGGTCAAAGAGCAACAGGAGGGCGGTCTGATTATTCAGCGCAACTCCGGCGCGGTATATGTGAAGCTGAGCGAGGAATTGGCGGCGCAAGGCGTCATTTTCACGGATTTACAAACAGCGGTTAAAGAGCATGCTGATCTGGTTAAAGCTCATCTGAACACAGTTATTAAGGCTGAAGAAAATTCATTGTCTGCATTGCATGCAGCACTCTGGAACGGTGGAGTATTTGCTTATGTGCCTAAAAATGTAGAGCTGAACGTTCCGCTTCAAGCTGTATTCCTGACGGACGATGCGACTGCAACATTTGCACCGCATGTGCTGCTCATTGTCGAAAGCCACAGTTCTGTGACGTACGTAGACAACTATGTATCTGCGGATTTGGCGGCACCTGTTCTTCATAACGGTGCGGTAGAAGTTGTTGCAAATGCAGGAGCTAAAGTACGTTATGCGACAGTCCATCAGTTTGGAGAGCAAGTAACGGATATTTCGATTCGTCGTGCCACGTTGGGAAATGACGCAGCTATCGAATGGATTGTGGGCGAAATGAACAACGGTAATACAGCAAGCAATACCATGTCTGTGCTCAAAGGCAATGGCTCCAATTCGGATGCCAAGATCATTGCTGTAGGTTCTGGCTCACAAAAGCTGAACTATACGACACAAGCACAGCATTTTGGTAAAAATTCCGCCAGTCAGATGATTACGCGCGCAGTAATGCGTGAAGAAGCGTCTTCCATCATTAACGGAATTACAAAAATTGAAAAAGGTGCTACCAAAGCAGACGGTCAGCAAACAGAACGTGTTCTGATGCTCAGCCCGAAAGCGCGTGGTGACGCTAACCCGATCCTGCTGATTGATGAAGATGATGTAACGGCAGGTCACGCAGCATCGGTTGGTCAGGTAAACCGTGAACAAGTGTATTACTTGATGTCCCGCGGGATTAGCCGTGCAGAAGCTGAACGTCTGATTATTTATGGCTTCTTGGCACCTGTCGTATCTGAAATTCCGCTTGAAGGACTTCAACATCAGCTGCAAAGCCTTGTTGAAAGGAAGTTAGGCCAATGAATACTGCATTGATCCGTGAACAGTTCCCGATTTTACATCAGGAGATTAACGGTCATCCGCTGGTTTATTTGGATAATGCGGCCACTTCGCAAAAACCGCTGGCGGTCATCGAGGCGATCAAGCACTACTACGAATATGATAATTCAAATGTTCACCGTGGTGTGCATACCTTGGGTAGCCGCGCAACGGATGCTTATGAAGGTGCGCGGGAGAAGGTAGCCCGCTTTCTGAATGCCAAGCGCAGTCAGGAAATTATTTTTACAAGAGGAACAACAACGGCGCTGAATCTGGTCGCTTCTTCCTATGGCAGATCTAATTGCCAGGCAGGTGATGAAATTGTAATCACACAAATGGAGCATCACAGTAATCTGATTCCGTGGCAACAGGTAGCCAAAGCCACAGGCGCGACTTTGAAATATATTCCACTTCAAGAGGATGGTAGCGTTGATCTTGCTGATGTGGAGAATACGATTACAGAAAACACGAAAATTGTAGCGATTGCGCATGTCTCCAATGTGCTTGGTGTTGTGAACCCTGTCAAAGAGATTGCAGCTATTGCCCATCGCAAAGGCGCTGTCATCGTTATAGACGGTGCACAAAGCACACCACATATGAAAGTAGACGTGCAAGACATCGATGCTGACTTTTATGCCTTTTCGGGTCACAAAATGTGTGCTCCTACCGGGATCGGAGCACTGTACGGCAAGAAGACGCTGCTGGAAAACATGGAGCCCATTGAGTTCGGCGGTGAAATGATCGACGATGTGGGATTGTATGAATCCACGTGGAAGGAGCTGCCTTGGAAATTCGAAGGTGGAACCCCGATTATAGCCGGAGCCGTTGGCTTGGGAGCTGCCATTGATTTTCTGGAAAGCATCGGACTGGACGCCATTGCGCAGCATGAAAGCCGTCTGTCCAACTATGCCCTCAAACGTCTCCGTGAAGTGGAGGGGTTGACGATTTACGGACCTGCAGAACGTCATGTCGGGCTCGTAACCTTCAACCTGGATGATGTGCATCCGCATGATGTAGCTACTGTACTGGATAGCAAAGGGGTAGCTATACGTGCGGGGCATCATTGCTGCCAGCCGTTAATGCGCTGGCTGAAAGCCAGTGCAACTGCACGTGCTAGCTTTTATCTCTATAACACGGAAGAAGAAGTCGACGCTCTGGTCAGCGCCTTAATCCAAACAAAGGAGTATTTTGGCGATGCAACTTGATGACTTGTACCGACGCGTGATTATGGATCATTATAAAAATCCGCGCAATCGCGGACGTTTTGAGGAAGATGCCGTTACGGTGGATTTGAATAATCCTACGTGTGGTGACCGGATTTCTCTTCAACTCAAAACGAAAGACGGCGTGGTCGAAGATGCCCGTTTTACTGGCGAAGGCTGCTCGATTAGTATGTCCTCAGCTTCGATGATGACAGAAGCGGTCAAAGGAAAAACGATTGATCAGGCACTGGATATGGCGAGCCGCTTCTCTTCTTTAATGAAGGGAGAAACCGTCGAATTCGATGATTATGAAGAATTGGAAGCTTTGTCAGGCGTAAATAAGTTCCCGGCCCGCATCAAATGTGCGACACTGGCTTGGAACGCGCTGCGCAAAGGGATTGATGAAGATAAATAATTTAAATAGAACAGAGGAGGTTTGAGAAACATGGCCAAGAAAGCACCGGAAATGGAAGAGTATAAATATGGCTTTCGTGACGAGCACAAGTCCATTTTCCAAACAGGTAAGGGTCTCACTCCGGAAATTGTAAAGGAAATCTCCAAAATTAAGGATGAGCCAGAATGGATGCTGGAGTTCCGTCTGAAAGCACTGAAACAGTTTGAAAAAATGCCAATGCCAAACTGGGGCGGAGATATGGATGAACTGGATTTCAACGATATCCAGTACTATGTAAGACCTTCCGAGAAACAAGGGAAGACATGGGAAGAAGTTCCGACGGAAATTAAAGAAACCTTTGATAAATTGGGTATTCCTGAGGCGGAGCAAAAGTTTTTAGCTGGTGTATCTGCACAGTATGAATCCGAGGTTGTCTACCACAGTATGCAAAAGGAACTGGAAGATCAGGGTGTTATTTTCATGGATACCGATACGGCGTTGCGTGAGCATCCTGAGATTCTGAAAGAGTATTTTGCAACAGTTGTACCTCCTGCGGACAATAAGTTTGCAGCACTGAACAGTGCCGTATGGTCAGGCGGAAGCTTCATCTATGTACCAAAAGGTGTGAAATGTGAAGTTCCATTGCAGGCTTACTTCCGTATCAACTCGGAAAACATGGGTCAATTTGAGCGTACGCTCATTATTGCTGACGAAGACAGCTTTGTGCATTATGTAGAAGGCTGTACGGCTCCAATTTACAGCACGAACTCGCTGCATAGTGCGGTGGTCGAAATTATTTGTAAGAAGAACGCACGTGTTCGTTATACAACGATCCAGAACTGGGCACCAAACATCTATAACCTGGTAACCAAACGTGCGGTTGCGGAAGAAAATGCAACGATGGAATGGGTCGATGGTAACATCGGTTCCAAGTTGACGATGAAGTATCCAGCCGTTGTATTGAAAGGCCGTGGAGCGAAAGGGATGGTCCTGTCCATCGCTGTTGCAGGCAAAGGCCAGCATCAGGATGCAGGTGCGAAAATGATCCACTTGGCACCAGACACCACCTCCACAATTGTATCCAAGTCGATCAGTAAGCACGGCGGTAAAGTAACGTATCGCGGATTAGCTTCATTCGGTCGTCAGGCTCAAGGTGCAAAATCAAATATCAAGTGTGATACGTTGATTTTGGATAATCAATCAACTTCAGATACTATTCCTTATAATGAAATTATGAATGACGACATAACGCTTGAGCACGAAGCAACAGTTTCCAAGGTATCGGAAGATCAGCTGTTCTATCTGATGAGCCGTGGTTTGACTGAAGCAGAGGCAACGCAAATGATCGTTATGGGCTTTATTGAGCCGTTCACCAAAGAACTGCCGATGGAATATGCGGTAGAGATGAATCGTTTGATCAAGTTTGAAATGGAAGGTTCCATCGGTTAAAACGCAGTAACCCTTGGTGTGACAAGGTACTTGAGGTAATTAAAGCTGTTAAATCGGAGTTGTGCCGATTTATGCTGACTCGGATTTTCTCTAGTATAGAAGGCGAACTTTTTAAGTTCGTCTTCTTTTATTTTTTCTGTGATGCCTAAGTCCATAAGCCTTCTTTCTACTACATAAAAAAAATTATGCTCAGGACTGCGGATAGTTGCCTAGCACTTATGTATGTTTGCTTAATAGGATGTTGTGAGTGACATAAACATAAGGAGGCATGCCAACAGATGCAGAAGAATAAAGCTGGAGTGAAGAAGAAACCCCTCTCTTCTAAACAGACACAGAGACATGTACATGAATTTGAAGGTAGCACCAAACTGGCTGAAGAAGGTGCAGACCGACATAACCACCGCTTTGCAGGTGTTACTGGGCAAGCGATTCGAGTTGGAAGAAGTCATGTCCATGAAATCGATCTTACAAAAACTGATTTCGTGAACCACTTTCATAATCTGAAAAAAATTAGAACAGGACCAGCTATTCCAGTCGGAAATGGAAAACACGTACATTTTGTAACGGGCCAAACTACATTAAATGATGGTCATATACACCAGTTTAATTTTGCAACATTAATTCAGGCACCTCTTATTTAATGAACGGTGGTTTGACCGAAGCTGAGGTAACACAAATGATTGTTATAGACAGCTGCTCATAAAGAATGAGAGCATCGTCTTCGATTTTTCGGTGATGTGTAAATTACTCGAAATAAATCAAAAAGCTCTGCTAACCATAAATGGTCGGCAGGGCTTTTTAGTCTTACATTGATTCTGTACTTCTTGATTAATGACCGGACCGGCTATGATTTTATGCCTTATGATAAGCCGCCTTATTCGAATTTTAAGTATATATTTTTTGTTTCATTTTTATGGTCAGTGTCACCAATTAGCAATCTTTAATGTTGGGACAGCTCATCTGCTACTTTTTTATTTATCTGAAGTTTTATGATCTAAGTCATGATGTAATTCGGTTGCTGGTATTTTGGCACTATAGATTTGACCTTTGGCAACAGGCTTAGAGATGTATACATAGCTCCCGCTTCCATCCGGTGCGCTTCCTGTTGCCCACAAACCTTCACTAGATTCTTCGCCTTCAGACAAATTCCAAAACTCATAAGCTTCAGGCTGAGACTCTTGCTCTGCTTCAGGAGGAAAAGAAGCCGGGACCACAACACCGTTTTTTTCTTCTAATTCTTGGATTGCCGCCATCCATTGATATTGGTGATAGCGGTCACGTGCTAGCATTTTCCGTAGTGTAGCTCTGACGCTTTCATCTTGTGTCATATGATATAGCCTTGCTACCTGCAATCGACCCTGACTCTCTGCGTGCAAATTGGACCGCATATCCGCCAATAGGTTGCCACTTGCGACGATATAAGAGCCGTTCCATGGAACTCCATTAGAATTACTAGGTAATCCGCCAAGACCGCTGACCAGCAAGTGCTGCGGGTTAATTCCCCCCATAATGGCAGCTGTAACAGGGTCTTTTGCAGCTTGTTCTTGATCTTCTGGTTTAGCTCCATCAAGTAGTTGACTAATTAAAGCACACAGCATCTCCACATGCCCCACTTCTTCAGTTCCAATGTCCATTAGCATATCTTTATATTTTTCCTCACCGCGACAGTTAAACCCTTGAAATAAATATTGCATCATTACGGTCATTTCTCCAAATTGCCCCCCCAAAACTTCTTGTACCTGCCGGGCAAAAAGAGGATCAGGACGCTCCACTTTCACTTCAAACTGCAACTCTTTTTGATGTCTAAACATAATTACTCCTCCTATAGTTAAGCAGCTTAGTAAATTCTAACTGTATTTAACCTTTTCAAGATGTAATAAAACGAGGATCAGCATAACAACAATCTGATAGGAGTCTTTACATTTAACTCTCTGTTTGTTTGGTTTGTATAAAAATTATTAAGGAGGGAAGCATATGTTCACGTTTAAAAAAAAGTTTAAGGAGGTTTTTTTACATTGTATTTTTATAAAGAAGATCTAATTAACATAATAGTACCCGATAAGCCCGACCCGGCTGCTGCTAAAGTGATTCAAGAAGTATTGGGTGGTCGATTCGGAGAAATGCGTACCATGATGCAGTTTTTCTTTCAAAGTAATAATTTTCGTGGTAATGCTGTGCAGTTTAGGGATTTGATACGCGGAGTTTTTCTAGAGGAGCTTAGTCATGTTGAACTGGTCCAACATACTATTAATCAACTTCTGACTGGCTCAGGCGCAGACCAAGCCGGCGATGCTGGAATTGATCATGCTCCTTTAGATGAGGCGATAAAACACGCAAATCCTCATCATTTTATTATGGGAGCTCAAAGTTCCTTACCTGTTGATGCAAGTGGAAACCCTTGGCTAGGTAGTTATGTTTATTCCCACGGCAATCTGATTAGTGATTTGCTTGATAATCTCGTACTCGAATCTACAGGGGTTCTGCAAAAATCCCGAATTTACGAAATGAGCTCGAACAAAACATTCCGGGAAACGTTGGCTTTTTTGATTGTGCGGGATAATGCTCATCAAAATGCATTTGCTAAAGCTTTAGAGACACTTGGAGTTGATTGGGGAAAATTGTTCCCGGTTCCAAACTACGATATTAACAAGTATCCAGAATGCCGGAAGTATGTTGAAATGGGCTTTCACAATGCACAGTTTAATTTTCGATTGGATTCTACCCGTATTGGAGAAATATTCAATGGGCAAACTCCAAGCAGAAACGGTGGGGATTTGAGTGTGGTGGATCCTCCAGAAGGTTTTCCTCTTCCGTATATGCCTGAATTGCCTAATGAACATAGCCCAGGTCTGCATGATCTTAACACTTAGGTTTAAACAAATAAGTAAGGATGTAACTAGGTTAATGTCCGTAACATAAAAAGAGGCTGTCCTTCGTAAAGAACCTACGAATCAAGGACAGTCTCTTTTTTTATTCGCGTAGCCTGTAATTCGGCATAACATTTCGTTCTACCGAAGTAACGCCGGGAGGCAGTAGTAGCGGATCAGGATTCCAAATAAATTTCATCAATGGATACATGGCGTTCTCTAGACAAATCTACATATTCATCATCGTTAATTCTCACTAAGGGTCTGAAGTAATCAGCAGGATTGTTCAGAATAATCGTTCCTGTCTGACCTGTAGTCAGCAGAACCTGCTTATTAATGAAATTAGGAAGCATGTGTCTGATGAACACTTGGGTAGCTTCTGGGTTTAGATGTCCAAAACTCATGCTGTGCAGCTCACGTAATACGGTGAGCAGTTCCTGCTTCGTCTGGTACACACGATTGGAAATCATCGCGCTATACACGTCGGCAATAGCTGTTATGCTGGCAAAAGGATGAATATCTTCCTTGAACAGTCCATGGGGATATCCACTTCCATCTTCACGCTCGTGATGCTGCAAGGCGACAATTGCAGAAATCTCATCGCTGGTTGAATTGCGGATAATATCATAGCCATATAGCGAATGTTTTTTCATCTCATGGAATTCTTCGGGTGTCAGTTTATCCGGTTTGTTCAAAATTTCATCCGGTATCATGGACTTGCCTATATCATGTAAGTACCCAGCTTTACCAGCGGCATATGCTTCTTCTTCCGTATATCCAAGCCATGTGGCAATGTAATATGACAGTACACCTACTTGGAGAGAATGATTATAGGTATAGTGATCTCCCCGTTCCATAATTAATAGCAGAGATACGACATCTTTTTGACGAGCCAGCTCTGAAACAAGAGGGCCGAACAGCTCATCGACTCGATATTCATCAAATTTTCCAGTTGAGGAGGCTTTGAGAAACATGCTTTCAAAGCCACTGATCGTCTGCTCCATGAGAGGAACGGCACGTTTGAGGGACTCGGGGGAAGCTGGGACATCGGGGGCAAAGTCAACCGGAATGCTCGCTGAACCGGCATCAATGTCGATATAATCGACACCGTGCATAATGAGTTTGGAAATATCGTCATGCTGTAGCTCGGTGCCCTGAATCATGACAGGTACACCGTGCCCATTGTATGTATCGGATTTGAGGCGATCTCCCGGCTTGGCATCGGTAACGTGTACTCTCATGCGCTAACCTCCTTATTGTCGTAAATTTGTCGAAAATACGAAACAAACTTAATATATCAAGAATTAAATGGTATGACAACGACTAATTTACTATTATTCCAAGCTGTAAAATAGGTCCCAGGAACCCGTTTCCTATCAGATACCTACAGTAGATAACGTCAATACTTTTTACTATGTTTATGATATGAGATTGCCCAGAGACTACAGCGAAGCTTAAGGACTATGTCCACTCATATGTACCATATTGCTAAATAACATGGTATGCTTAAACATTAGAAGCTCCAAAGTCGATATATATAAAGTATAGAGGAGGGCGGTTATGGAGATGACGACTCGGCAAACGTTGACCATTTTGCATACCAATGATATCCATAGTCATTTTGGCAGTATGCCTTCGATAGCCGCGATGATCGATGAACGAAGAGCCGCATCACGGGATGCGCTGCTTGTGCTCGACATAGGAGACCACATGGACCGGATGGCCCCCGAAACGGAAGGAACGCTCGGTGGGGCAAATGTGGATGTGATTAATCTAACAGGATACGATGCAATTACGATCGGTAACAATGAGGGACTGACTTTTACCCCGGATATGATTGAACAGGCATATGCGGGGATTCATTGTCCGGTCGTATGCGGCAATATGACAGAGCGTGCCACGGGGATGAACCCTTCGTGGATGAAGAAATCCCTTATCGTAGATAAAGCAGGAATCAAGGTCGGTTTACTTGGTGTGACGGCTCCTTTTGTAGAGTTTTATCAATTGCTGGGTTGGGATGTGCTCAATCCGTTTGAGGTGCTGGGGAAGCAGATCGCGGCACTGAGAAAGCAGGTTGATGTTTTGGTCTTGATGTCGCACCTGGGTCTACCTTCCGATAAAAAATTAGCGTCGCAGTTTCCTGAAATTGACGTTATCCTTGGAGGTCACACCCATCATGTGCTGGAGGAACCGCTTTGGATCGGAAAAACAGCTTTATGTGGGGCGGGTAAGTTCGGAACGCTGCTGGGTGAAGTGACACTAAGTCGTAACGATAGCCTCGAACCGTTTCGAGTCACGTCGGGCGGCGTAGTTCCTGTGGATCAGACACTAC
The DNA here is from genome assembly GCF_049319765.1 of Paenibacillus sp. S29. Lineage (NCBI taxonomy): Bacteria > Bacillati > Bacillota > Bacilli > Caryophanales > Paenibacillaceae > Paenibacillus > Paenibacillus sp. S29. Next base: position 112,882 of record NZ_JBMOUI010000013.1, read on the forward strand.
TGGACGAAAAAGTGGCATCGGCCATTGTGGTGCATCGCAGACAAGCAGAGCGCGCCATGGAGAACACCGTTGCGGTGACGGATCGGAAACTGGAGATCGCATATGATCAGGAATCCCCTTTCGGGAATATGCTGGCACAAGCGGTGTCCCATTTTACAGGAACAGAAATTGCCCTCGTCAATGCGGGACAACTGCTCGGCCCATTACCTCAAGGGGATATCAGCAAAGGAATACTACATTCCTTATGCCCTTCGCCGATTAATGCCTGTGTTATGAAGTTGCGGGGAAGAGATATTCGGTTGGCGCTGGAGCAGTCCTTGCTGCCTGAATTTACAGACAAGCCCATGACGGGTTTTGGCTTCAGAGGCAAAGTGCTTGGCACGATGTGTGTGGAAGGCTTGGCCATTCAGTATGACCCTGGCCGTGCTCCTTATGAAAAAGTGACGGACATTCGTGTAGCGGGTCAACCTTTGGAAGAGCATGAGGAATACACAGTGGGCACGTTGGATATGTTCACTTTCAAAGCAGGTTATGAGGTGCTTGCGAACGGAACAGATCTCCGATTTATGCTTCCAGAATTTTTACGGGATATGATTGAAATGGAGTTGAAGCGTCCGGGCGCGATGGAAGAATGTTTTGCAGCTAGGTGGCTTCAGGTATCAAAACAATCGGGAGAGGATTAAGCTGCGACTGGTACCTGTTACATTATTGAGAGCCGGCATGAAGCTTGGCAAGAAAATTTACAATGAAAACGGAATGGTGCTGCTCTCGGAAGGTGTTGAGCTTACTTCGCGATTGATTGAACGTCTAGGCCAAGTCGGTATTGGATATGTATACATTGAGGATGCTGTGACAGAAGATATCGTCATTCCTGAGTTGATCCATGAACAGACAAGGGCCGCGGCGCTACAGGAAATCAAAAAGCAGTTTCAAGGTTTATCATCCTACTCCGTAGATCATAAGCACAAATATTTTGGCAAGTCATTTTATAAGGTGATGGAATCCATTCTGGACGATATTGGAGGCCGTCAGGACGCCGTCATTATGTTGATGGATATCGGGGCCGCGGATCAGGATTTGTATCATCATTCTTTGAACGTATGTTTATATTCACTAGTACTTGGGATATCCAATGGCTACGATAATAACCAGCTCATGGAGCTGGGGATAGGTTCATTACTGCACGATATCGGTAAAATGAAAATTTCACCTCAAGTGCTCTATAAGCCGGGTAAATTGACGGATGAGGAATATGAGCATATGAAAACACACACGGTGATCGGCTACAAGCTGCTCAAAGACGAACCTGGCATTCCCTTATTGTCGGCTCATTGTGCATTACAGCACCATGAGCGTATCGACGGCAGTGGATACCCACACGGTTGGAAAAAGGACCAGATCCACGAATATGCGAAATGGATCGGTCTGGCCGACTCGTACGACGCAATGACAGCAAGTCGGATATACAAACAGGCTTTGTTGCCCTATGAAGCGATGGAAGTGCTGTACGCCGGGGCAGGAACGTTATATGAGCAGCGAATGCTGGAAGCCTTTCGTGACTGTGTAGCTATTTACCCCCTGGGACTCTCTGTGGTGCTCAACACGGGGGAAGAGGGGGTCGTGGTGCGTATACATCCCAAAATCCCGCAAAGACCCGTCATTCGCATTGTAAGAGACCGGGATGGGCAGGAAGTGAAGGCACCTTATGATGTGGATTTGTCCGTATCCCTCTCGGTTATGATTACAAACACATTGGGTGCTACTGTCGCCCCTTTCGGAGGAGTACACGTAGATTAGCAGATGATGTGGAAGAAAGTATGCAGACACTTTACACATCATGATATGATAATTATACGTCTTTTGAGGTTAATAACAGAAATAAGGTGAAAACATAATGACAGTTCTACAAAATAACACGCTACCCCAAATATCGCCAACCTATGATCCGTGGGACCCGATTGTCTCACTGCGTACACATGGTCGTCATTTGCTTACGAGTGTGGAGATGACCGTAACGCATCTATGTAATATGCGCTGTGAGCATTGCGCTGTTGGCGATATGCTGGTTATGAAGGAGGCCCCTTTCCTTCCGCTAGACCTAATGCTGAAGCGTTTGGATGAAGTCGAGCATCTGGAGACGATCAGTATTACAGGCGGTGAACCTGCCTTACTCGATAAAACAGTGGATGAAGTGATCGTTCCACTGTTGAAATATGCCAAAGAGCGCGGTATTCGCTCGCAAATCAACTCCAATCTGACGTTAGATATTCGCAGATATGAGAAGATGCTTCCTTATCTGGATGTGATGCATATTTCATTTAACTATTTGAATGCGGACGATTTTTATGAAGTGGGTTTTGCAAATACCGGCCGACCGACTCCACGTGCGGGTGCTGTTCGCCTGTATGAAAAAATGATGGAAAATGCCCGCAGATTGAGTGAAATGGGGATGTTCATTTCAGCTGAATCCATGATTAACTATCGGACACACACGAAGCTGGAGGGCATTCATCAATTAATCAACGAAATGGGATGCCGACGGCATGAGGTTCATCCAATGTACGCGTCGAATTTTGCCTCTGCTTTGCCTGTGCTTTCACTTGACGACATGCGGAACTCTATTCATAAGCTGCTGGATGTACGTAATCAGGACATGTGGATGTTGTTTGGCACATTACCGTTCTTTGCTTGTTCGGATCGGGAAGAAGACCGCAAACTGCTTCGACGCTTGCGTCAGGAACCGAATATTACGGTGCGTAATGATCCGGACGGAAGAAACCGTGTGAATGTGAATATGTTCACGGGTAGCGTGTATGTGACAGATTTTGCAGACATACCGGCTTTCGGAAATATTCAGGAAGATAGTCTGGACGATATTTTTGGTGAATGGCTGAATGAGCATCCGCTGAATCAGACTGTGAACTGTCATTGTGATGCCGCTGCCTGTTGTGGACCAAATCTGCTCGTGGCGGATATGTATTACAAAGGAATAGACTTTAAATCAAGAAAAGCATTACAACTATAGAAATGGGGAGTTCGTATTGGATGGTCATACCGAGTTTCATTGGGGATTGCTAGCTGTGAATCTCCTCTTGGTACTGCTGCTTGTCTTTCTAAATGGTGTATTTGTGGCCGCAGAATTTTCGCTGGTCAAAATGCGCCAATCCCGATTGACGCAGCTCCAAAGCGAGGGTCATCGCCTGGCAGGCTATGCGCTGAAGGTGAACCAAAAGTTGGATGCTTATCTGTCCGCCACCCAATTGGGCATTACGCTGGCTTCATTGGGCTTGGGTTGGATTGGAGAGCCAGCAATATCCGGCTACCTGATAGAGCCACTCATGCACAAACTCGGTGTAACTGACGGTACACTGATTACAACGGTATCTGTTATCGTCGGATTTTGCGTAATTACCTTTTTGCATATCGTATTGGGGGAACTGGCGCCAAAGTCCTTAGCGATTCAGAAGACCGAAGGTGTGGCGTTGTTTTTATCGGCGCCTTTGCTGCTTTTTTATAAGGTCTTTCTGCCTGTGATCTGGGTATTGAATGCTGCGGCAAACTTGCTGTTGCGCGCATTCGGCATTCAGCCGGCGAGTGAAGCCGAAGCGGCTCATTCGGAGGAAGAGATTCGTATATTGATGAATCAGAGCGCCAAAAGCGGTGTGATTGATAAGGACGAAATTAAGCTGATGGATAATATTTTTGATTTTTCCGACTTGCTTGCCCGTGAAATCATGCTGCCGCGTACAGACATGGATTGTTTGTATACGAATTTGACGTTTAAGGAAAATCTCAAGATCATCAGCGAGACCAAGCATTCCCGTTACCCGGTAGCGGTTGAGGATAAAGACCAGATTATCGGTTTTGTCCATATTACAGATCTTCTGCTAGCTGAGCAGGGAGAGCAATTGGATCTGGCTTCGGTGGTACGTCCTATTTTGAATGTGCCGGAGTCCATGGAAGTGAGTCACGTGTTGCGTCTTATGCAGAAAAAACATTCCCAAATGACTCTCGTGGTAGATGAGTACGGCGGAACGGCCGGGCTGCTGACAGCGGAGGAAATTTTGGAGGAAATCGTCGGGGATCTCTATGATGAATTTGAGGATGAACGCCCGAGTGTGGAAATGAAGGAGAACTTCATCTCTGTGGACGGTCGTATGCTCATTGAGGATGTCAATGATTTGACTGGAGTGAACATTGAAGACGACGAGGTGGATTCCATCGGGGGATGGCTGTTCAAGGAATTGGAGGGCATTCCGGTGAAAGGGAAGAAAATTGAGTTTTATAACCTTACCTTTGAGGTGGAGGAAGCAACAAGGCTTCGCATAATGAGAGTGAAGATTCACCGCAAGCCTGAGCCTGTGATTGAAGATGAGCTTTCTACCGATTGATTCCTAATCCACAGATATAGGTAAGATCAGTTCAGGTATGTAAGTTATTATAGAGTGCTGAAGAAAGAGCTTTTAGATCCACGTACCGTGGTTTTAAAGGCTCTTTTTTGATTAGAAACAGTTCTATAGTTATTTTCTTGAACAATTATTTTTATCTGTGATTTTTTGTTCGAGACTTGGGCGATGCGGCATATGTTGAATAGTAAAACAGATGGATCAATCAAAGGAGGTTCCGGCCCGTGAAATTTCCACAGCAAGGTGAGTATGCCCCGTTTGTCGGCCCATTCGATCCGTGTCCGCCCGTTCTGTGTAAGACTTATGTGCTTCCGCCAAACTTGTTTATACAATTTCAGCCCCCTGGTCTACCACAATTCAGTCCAGATGAGGCACTGACGAAGGGAACGCTATGGCCTTTGCTTTACAGCCCTTATGAGCCTAGGAGAAACCAGGGGGGAGGCGAATAGAATGGAGAATCCAAATCAGGGTCAGTCCCCATTCCAATTCCAGCAGCAAAATCAGCATGAGAGCGGGCAGCAACAGCCGAATCCATATCAAAGCCCTTATTCAAATCCGTATCCATACCAGAACCAGTATCAGAACCAAACTCAGGGCTATAGTCAAGCCGGAAACCCGGCCCAAGGCTACACGCCCCAAACCAAGCCAGTTGATGCTCAGTTTTATGCGTTGCTGGAGAAGCTCCAAGCGGTGGATTTTGTGTTGGTGGAGCTGAATTTGTATCTGGATACGCACCCAGATGATTTACAGGCTATCGAACAGTTCAATAAGCTGACGCAGGAAAGAACGGCGATTGCTAACGAGTATCAGATGCTATATGGGCCTTTACAAAATTTTGGCCGTGCTTATTCCAAGTATCCTTGGGAGTGGAGTCAATCCCCTTGGCCGTGGCAGGTCTAGGTAGGTATAACCTTTTATAAAGGAGGAACATGAATGTGGGTATATGAGAAAAAACTGCAATATCCCGTACGTGTCAGCAAATGTGATCCTCATATGGCCAAACTGCTTATGGAGCAGTATGGTGGAGCGGATGGCGAGCTGGCAGCGGCATTGCGCTATCTGAATCAGCGCTATACGATTCCCGATAAGGTAATTGGCGTACTGAACGACATAGGCACGGAGGAATTCGTACATAGTTGTTATCGTTCATGTTTTGGTCCATCCAAGTTATCAATCATGTGTTTGGCAATTTCGGAAAAAGTTTAATATCAAAATCATCAATGGTCTCAGGTCTTGACCAATGGCCCCGAACAGTTTTTTTATACAGAGCAAGTTCAAGAACAGTTTTTAGGAGTTCGTTTTTCTTGGCCGGATCTTCCGTCTTATCATACACATCTAAGACCTTTTCACATTTAGGTATAATATCCTTTTTAGCTTCATTTCTCTTTAACTCAAGATCAAGTTCCGCTTGAGTCTTTTTTAATTTCTCTTCACCCTCTTGGATGCGTGTGGATATATTCTGAGATCGCTCTAAAAAAACTTCAACAGTGTATACCTTCTTTTCTAGTAGATCGTGTAAAGAACTCTGCTGTTTCTGTAATTCAACTAGGGCCTCCTTAGCATTTTTAACTAATAGCTCTTTTGTTTTTAATACATCCTCATTGCTACTGTCTTGGGGCTTGTTGTTGTCCCATTCTGCTCTGTAATCTTCCAGCCATTTCGCTAATCCTTCAAGAATTCGTTTTTCTACCATATGGAGGGGAGCACTAACATTTGTGCACATAGGAGTGTTGCAGACAAGGGTAGGCGCTTGATTGCGCGCATACGGCCTACGCACCATGCGTCGTCCACAGACTTCACAAACTACTATTCCTGCTAAAGAACTTGCTATAATACCTCTTGGAGTCGCTGGATGGTTACGGTTTTTTAAAATTTGGTGAGCTTTATCCCATATTTCCTCTGAAACTAACGCCTCGTGTTTTCCATCTACTAATATCCATTCTTCCTGAGGGGCTCTTGGACGCGACTTAGTTATCGCCCCTAGTTTCCGACTTTTTTTTTCTTTACGTCTGTTCCAGGCTATTTTGCCTTTGTATACTGGGTTACGAATAATCCCATTTATTGTGGTAATTGTCCATACACTATTTTTTGCTGTTGGGACCCCCATTTCATTCAGTTTTTTTGCAATAAGCCCCATCCCTATTCCGCCCGAGGTATATAGATCGAATATCATTTTTACTATAGGTGCTTGTTCAGGATTAGGGACAAGTGTATTACCTTTCTCATTTTCCAATTTAGCTTTATCGTATCCATAGGGAGGAATGTTCCCTACAAAATTGCCTTCGCGCACTGAATCAATTCGGCCCCGTTGCTGCCGACGATTAATAGTTTTATACTCTCTGCGCGACATAAAGAGACCAAATTCAAAATATTCCTCATCAAATTCATTATCAGGATCGTATGTCTTGACAGGTGTTATGATTTTAGTTTGGCTATACTTAAATGTTTGAGCGATTATCCCTTGATCTATGGTGTCCCCACGAGCTAATCTCTCTATCTCCATAACCAAAACCCCTGTCCATAAGCCTTCCTCTATTTCTCTCAGAAGATGTTGTATGACGGGACGCTGGGCGATTGTCTCTCCCGATACAATTTCTCTGTACACTTTGGTTATGTTTAGCTTGAGGCGGCTAGCCAAATCAAATAAGGCCCGTTCATGACGAGCCAGTGTTTCTCCTTCTCCACGTGCCTCTGCATCCAGATCAGCACGCGACTTGCGTAAATAGATGCAGTAATTACCCATTTGAGAAATCAACTTGTTATAAAGTTCGTCTGTCACTTTTTACCTCCTTGGAACATTACTCTTTCATCTTCCGCCATGCTGCAACTGCGGCAGCGGCAACTTCTTTTTCTGAATTGGACCAATCTTGGCCAAATGAATTTATATTTTGAAAAGCCGGAAGGTCGGTTCGTCCTAATAAATAATCAGTGCTTACCTCTAATTCATCCGCCATTTTAGTGAGTGTAATTGTATCAGGGTCACGATAGTTTCTTTCATAATTAGAAAGAACGTTATTACCAATTCCTATTTTTTGGGCAAAAAATATTTGAGACCATCCTTTGCGCATCCGTTCTTTTTTTATTCGTTCGCCCAAACCCATTTTCCAACCGCCTTTAGCCGTTATTTTCATTCAATACTATCAAAAATCAACATAACGTTAAACTAATGTAACGAAAAGTGTAAAAAAGTATTGACTTACACGTTACGTGTAAATATAATTGGATTATGAATTACACGTTACGTGTAAAAAGGTGGTGTTACTTTTGTTGGTACACAGTAAAATCAGAGACTTGCGAAAATCCAAAGGCATGACGCAGACATTCGTTGCACAAGAAGTGGGGATATCTGCGCAAAGCTACAACATGAAAGAGTGGGGGGAAAGAAATATTACAGCAATTGAATTGGCGAAAATAGCCAAGGTATTAGACGTGCCAATGGAATATTTTTTTGAGGAGAATTTACACGTAAAGTGTAATAACTCTGATGCTACAAAGGGGGTCGTATAAACAATGGCTGTCCCACTGGAAAAGGAGCATACACATACTCTTAGGAGGGATGCGGGTATGCAAGGGAAACTGCCAACAGGGAACGTTGTAGAAACCTACACGTTCGGTCAGACGAGAGTCAGCATATGCGATGATTTCGTCGCCCGGACACCTGGAGAGATACAGAAAATAATTAGAGATATGCATCTTGTAGGGTGGGAAATTCTTAGAGAGGGCTCCTGCTCACAAGAAGTAGAACGCGAAGCCGATTAGGCTTCCCGTGGTGGACAAGCCCGTGGATAGAGGAAACCCGCCGTATCGGTACCGACAACAGCGGGTGAGGGGAAAGTCATTTGATATGGGGAAGAACCTTACAACTCAATATTAGCATCGTGGGCATTACCTTCCCATTCCAATTTGGAATATTTTTAATATTTTTTGGAAGGAGGTGGAGGGTTTGAAGTTTGGAGCTATCATGCAGGCTTGCCGAGAACGAGCTGGGTTGACCCAAGAGGAAATGGCTGCTCGGCTTGATCGAACTCAGGCTTGCATTAGTAAATACGAAAATGACCACAAGGTTCCTGACATGGGTACCATGCTTCAGTGGGCAGAGATTACCGGGGCACGTGAGGTTGTGGTTGCTTTCCTTTATGGTATGGACGGACTACAAATTGTAATGAACTTGAAAAGGAGAATGACTGTATGACAAGAGAAACACTCGCAGCAGAAGCGCTACAAGCTGGAATGAATTCATTACATAACTTGCGCTTAATTCAAAGTAATCCGGATGTAATGATTCCTGGAAAGCTGGGTAACGCAGAGGAATATTTAAATCGCATGATTCGATTTGCGGAAGTAGAAATGAAAAATGCCCGCCGGCTAGGGCGGACACTCACTTTGAGAACTCGACTAAAGTCTCTTGTGCTGCTTATTTTATCTCCTTCTGCGGCAGAAAGCAAGGGTGAGCGTGTATGACACAGCAAATGGCAGAAAAAATCATTCGGAATTACGCTACATCCGCCCGAGCGCTGCGCGAAAATACAGCCGCGCTAACTGCTTCTCTTTCTTCGGGATTGCCCGAACCGGAGCAACTGAACCGGATATGGGCCGAACGCGATGCGGTTTATATGCAATGGTCCAATGCAGCGGCAAGCCTTAGGGAGCTGCCTTCGGAATATTCTGCACGATTGCTATGTGAGATTGAGCAGTTGCCAGCAATTTAGGACAAGCTGGCAACGGACAGGCCATGTCGGCCTTGTCTTCCGGCGTCGGACGGTAACATAACCTACTCCCGTTCGGCGTCGGAAGATGCGGCTGACGCATCCAAGGTGGTGGCGGAACACTGATCCAAGGGAATCAAAAGGGGCGTAAGCCTGCAACACCTTCCCTCGCCCACCTTAAATTACATAGGAAGGAGGATGCCTCGTGCAAGTGATTCAATCTATAACCATTGCCACGATTCCAGCTTTTGTTTTCGCGGTTGGCGGTGAGCACAATGACCGCGAGATCATTGAGATCAAGCGAGTTGGTGAAGAAGACGCAAGCCATTGTCATTCAGAATATTGGGTGCTTGATGAAAACGAAGAACTGATTGTTAGCATCGAGAATGCCCCAGTGATCGTCGAGTACCGACAGATCGCGGAACATGATGAAGAGGCTACTGCCAATGGGTGATATTGCAGACATGATGCTTGACGGCCTGCTTTGTGAACGCTGTGGGGAGCTTATCGACGGTGAGGAACCGGGATATCCACGGCTTTGCGAAGATTGTGAAAATGAAAAATGACCCGTCGCACCGGGTCACCTTGAACATTGAAAACTAAATATTTGCTTGCCCTCATCTTAGCATGGTGAGGGCTTCCAAACAAGGAGGATGTTATGGGAAAACCATCTACTGCTATTGCGGTTGATCTTACTAATGAATCTGTTGAAGCTTCTGTCCGTCCTGCTCTGCATTACACACCTGCTGTCCTATCTGTTTCAGGGAAGTTCGGCAGTGTGGAGTTATTAGCGGATGATGAGCAGCTCGCACTTATTGGCGATGCCATCAATCAACATTTAAGAGCAAAGGAGCAAAGCGCATGAGACAGATCATTTTGCAGTCCCTGACCCTCAGTAATTTTAAGGGGTTAAGGGACTTTGTGCTGGAGACGGATGGCGAGAGCGTGTCCCTGTTTGGTGACAATGCCACAGGTAAGACAACGCTGTTTGATTCCTTCGTTTGGCTGTTGTTCCACAAGGATTCTAACAATCGGACAGATTTTGAAATCAAAGAGTTGGACGAGAATGGACAAGTTGTTCAGCATGGGCTTGAGCATACGGTCGAGGCAGTGTTGTTCGTAGATCGTCGTCGCCGGACGTTCAAAAAGATTTTTACCGAAAAGTGGACGAAAAAGCGTGGCTCCGCAACGGCTGAATTTACAGGCCATAACACGAGTTATTATGTCGATGATGTGCCGAAGAAACTAAACGAGTACAAGGCTGAGGTAGACGGACTGATCAGCGAGGACATTTTCAAACTCCTTACCAATCCTGCTTACTTCAATGAAAAGCTAAAACCGGATGCCCGCCGCAAGGTGCTGCTGGATGTATGCGGCAACCTTACGGATGCGGAAGTCATTGCCAGCAATAATGAACTGGCCCCGTTAGCTGACATCTTGGGTGATCGCTCAATTGCTGACCATAAAAAGGTTGTTGAAGCACAGCGGCGTGAGATCAATAAGGAACTGGAGAAAATCCCGATCCGCATCGATGAAGCTCGGCGTACTATGCCGGATACATCCGATCTGGACGCTGAACTGTTGGCAGAGGACATTGAAACTTTACGCAGCAGAGTAGATACCAAGACAGCCGAACTCAACCGGATACAGTCCGGTGGAGAAGTATCGGTCAAGGAGATCCGCTTGCGAGAGATCAATGCCGAGTTGATTGATATTCAGCAACGAATCCAATTGGATGGATTGCAAGCTGTAAACGATCAACGTGAACAAGTCATGAGGCTTCGTGGCGAAGCGTCTGACCTGCAAGCTCGGTTATCTGCTGGTCTGCGCGAGGTTGAGCAGTATAAGCGACAAATTGAACGCGCTGAGAGTCAGACCGCACGATTAAAAGAAGAATGGCATGCTGCAAACGGCCTAGAATTTCCTGTTCACGAGCATCAGCACGACAAGAACTGTCCGACATGCGGACAAGCCCTTCCGGCTGATCAGGTTCAGGCTGCCCAAGATAAAGAGCTGGAGGACTTTAATTTATCCAAGTCACAGCGGCTCGAGCGGATTTCCGAAGAAGGCAAGGCTGCTGCTGAAGAAACGAGAACCCTCAAAAATTCGATGTTTAAAGTCGAAGAGGGGATGACCGAATTGGAGCAGAAACTGGCCGCAAAGAAAGCGGAAGTATCGGCCGCTGAAGCAAAGCTGTCCGATCTGCAAGCTGCGGTCGCTGATCCGACAGAGAACCCCCAGTACCAAGCTAAACAGCAGGAAGCAGCTAATATCCAGACGGAGATCGAAAAGCTTCGTTCTTCTTCTACCGACGCTGTTACTGCTGTACAGTCAGAAATTCGTGTCTTGCGGGCGCAGATTGCTGACCTGGAGGCCGACAAGGCCAAAATCGAGCAGGCAGCAGCAACCGAGAAGCGTATCGCAGAGCTGACAGCGCAGGAGCGGAAACTGGCTGCCGAATATGAGCGTCTTGAACATGAATTGTTCTTAACGGAGGAATTTACACGGTCTAAGGTTTCCCTGCTGGAATCCAAGATCAATAGCAAATTCCGATACGCACGGTTCCGGTTGTTTAAACCGCAGCTTAACGGTGGACTGGAAGATGTGTGCGACACGCTGTACAACGGGGTTCCCTACGAGGGCGGTCTAAACAATGCAGCCCGGATAAATGTCGGTCTAGACATCATTAACACGCTTGGACAGCATTACGGCTTCTCCGCCCCGATCTTCGTGGACAACGCTGAGGCGGTAACCCAATTGATAGATACAGAAGCCCAAATGATTCGTCTGGTTGTTCCCCCAGCATTCAACAGTTTGCCAGAAGAAGTACAGGAAGAACTCAGTAAACAACATGGCAGTTACGAAGAAGCTGAAGCTGCTTGGAGAGACAGAAACAAGCAACTCCGTCTGGAACATAACAATATGCAGGAGGCAATCTAATGAGCGATTTTTCAACAGTTTTATCGAAGGTGAACGACAACTATTTTCCTATGATTGAGCGGCAGCTCACCGGAAATGGCATACAAATGGACCAGTATTCCAAGTCATGCGTTATTAATGCCATTTCATCGATCAACAATGCTTTGGATGCTAAAGGTATCACTTGGAACGATGACCAATTGGATCGCAGTAATATCACACAAACCCTTATCCAAGTGGCTTCCCTAAAGCTTAACGCGGCAGCCAGTCCCAGGGAAGTGTTTTTCCAAGTGAGAAACATTAAAGTCAAGGGTCCTGACAATAAGGATATTTGGAAGAAGCAAGTTGAAATGGGCATTGAGGGTGATGGAAACGATGCTATTCTCGCCCGTTTCGGTCGGGACGTGAAGAAGGTTGGACAGTTCTGGCTTGTCCGGGAGGGCGATGACTTCACTTATCCTGTTTACACCGGATTTGATGTGGTCCCTCCAAAATGGACGCCGAAGGGTAAGGGCGACGTTATCCGGATTGTTTACCCAATTATGAAGGCGGATAATACGGTGGAATTTCATATTGCCGAGCGGGATGATGTTTCCCGTAACCTGATTGCCCATATGAGCAATAACATGATGAATGAAACCTTTGGTGTTTGTGCTGATCGCTTCAAAGCAACGCCAGATCAACGTAAGCAGATTGCTTCTCGTAAGTCTGAAATTATCCAAAAAGCAAAATCCCTTGGTCTTGCTGCTCTGGATGATCCAGACTTACAACCTTATATCAGCCCTGCTTGGACAGAACCGCAGAGCCGCGAAGGTATGTTGATTCGCAAGATGCGGAATAACGTTGTGAAGAAGATTCCTAAAGACTTCGGACATGCCTTTATAGAGCTTACTTACCAAGAGGCTGCTGATGAAACCTATGGGGAAGTTCAACGGGAAATTGCTGAGAATGCCAACAGAACCGTCATTGACGTTGATCCTGAGCCTGTTTCTGAACATCGGCATCAACCAGAACAACAGCATGGCATACCCGAAGGACACGAGCCCAAGCCAACTTCTAATCCAGAGACTGAACCACTACAGCAACAGCGTTCGATGGACTTCGGTGATGAAGGTACGGGCGGCCCTGAGTCCTGGTGATTGAGATTACTTCCTACGGCTCCAGCAGTGCAGGCAATGCTTACCGGATAACGGATGGACATACGCCTCTGCTGCTGGAGGCGGGTCTTAAATATAAGGAACTACAGCGTGCATTGTCCTTTCGGGTGTCGGAGCTGTCTGGTTGTCTAATAAGCCATGAGCATGGCGACCACAGCATGGCAGTAAAGGATTTAGTCCGTGCAGGGGTGGACATTTACACCAGCCAAGGCACAGCGGACGCACTCAAGCTCACAGGCCATCATATCCGGCCTGTTTCAGCGTTACAGCAGTTCACGGTTGGCACGTGGACGATTCTACCGTTCGACGTACAGCACGATGCAGCTGAACCGTTGGGCTTCCTGCTGGCTAATACAGCAGGGGACAAGCTTCTCTTTGCCACAGACACCTATTACATTAAGCATCGTTTTGTTGGTCTTACTCACATCATGGTCGAGTGCAATTATTCTATTAAAACTCTTAATCAAAATATCGCCGCTGGCCGTGTGCCGGCGGTTCTCAAAAATCGTCTGCTACGGTCGCACTTTAGCCTTGAGAACGTAAAGGAGTTCCTGAAGGCGAACGACATGCGGCGTGTACAGGAAATTCATTTGCTGCATCTGTCAGACAACAACAGTGATGAGGAGTTTTTCAAACGCGAGATCATGGCGCTGACAGGCAAGCAGGTTTATGTAGCGGGAAGGTGATCGCATGGACGACCTTACGGGCAGACCACTTTTGCGCAGCATGGTAGGCCCACGCATTTGGGCTTTGTTTGATACCGATCCAGCAGCCTTTAAGCGGGAGGTTGTCGCTTACTTTGCACGAGGATATCCCGGTTGGACAGTCGTCAAGGTCGTGGAGCCTATCATATTCCTGCGAGATGACCGGAATCCAAAGAAATAACAGGAGGTTATGTATGGCGCAGCTTAAAGAGGTTTCCGTTGGTTTTACATTTACAAAGAATCTCGGCAATTATCAGTCGTTACGGGTTGATGCAGGTTTAGTCGTGTCTTTGGCCCCAGGAGACAATCCGCAGGCTGTTTATGCGGATGCTTGGAAGACAGCCAAGCAGCAGGTCAAGCAAGGCATTGAGGCTGTAAAGGGTGAGGTGTATTGAGTAATCCGGTTCAGCTCGATCTATTTGCTACAGACGACCCTACGCACGTCCTCAACGGAATGTACTACGAGAAGAAGACGAATAAGTTTGTTTCTTTCGTTAAGGGCCTAAGGCACTTTGAAGTAACTCCAAGTCGCTGCTTGGGCGATGAGGCTTGGAAGGAAAAAACGATGAAGGAGCGTGCCATATGAGTACCGTTGAATTTGATGTGAAGGCCAAAAAGAAGGAGCTGTTGGATGTGTTTTGTCGTGAGTTCGACAAAGCGCAGAACGAAGGTCGTGAGTCAATGGGAACATTCATTGAAAGCATGGCTTACTTACTCGGGAGTCATATCCCTGTGGCAGCAAATGAAGTCGACTGCGGCCTCATGCTTATGGGAGTAGTCAACTCAGTGACGGACGGAATGCAGGATAGTATGCAGGCTTTGGGTTCCAGAGGGACTCTAACTAAAATCATAAAAACGCACTAATGGCTGATACGGCTACGGGAGGGGGAGACACAATGACCGAGACAGCCAGACCAACCCTTTCCGGGCTTTTGGAGCAGTTTGAAGCCATTGGAGGCCCGGAGGAGTTCGGTCCCGAGGGGATAGCGATAATGGTAGCTCTATGGCAACGAAGCAGTAAATTAGGCTGGCGCAGATCATTCAAAATGACAAATGCAGATTTGATGCTACGAACGGGATTCAGAAATCGCGAAACCCTGAATAAGCATCGAGGCAAGTTGGTTGAGGCAGGTCTGATTGGTTATATTCCACCGCCGAGAGGTAGTGCGAGAGGAGACTATTCTATCAGATTTGATTCGATAGTTGTCAGCGAAGTAGACGAAAATCTTGACTACTTCGAGGGGGTTGTCAAAGAAGTAGTCGAAAATTCTGACAGCTTTAACGGTGATAATCCAAAAGTGGTCAACGAAGTTGTCCAAAATCTTGACCACTTACAAAAAGTAGTCGATGAAGTAGTCAAAAATCCTGACACTGTATTAAAAGATCTTTCTTCTTCTACTGCTTCTACTTCTGCTGCTACAGCATGTGCGCATGAATCGGAGTATGAATCGTTCTACGCTGCTCATGAGCGAGTGTTTGGTTTTTCCTGTAATCCATACCAAAGCAGCGCGCTGGGGAAGTATATCGACGAAGATGGCATGGAAGAAGCAGTTGTTATACGAGCGCTTGAACGTGCAGCTCTAGTTTCCACGGGGCCAAGCTTCCCGCTTATAACCCGGATTTTGAACGATTATCTTGCTGGCAAGGCGCTCACACTGGACGCAGCAAAAGCCTTTGATGCTGCCTATGATGCCAAACGAGCATTGCCAGCATATACGGGGCCACCAACACGACCACAGCAACCGACAAGGCAGCAACAGAGAACGAATGATTTACAACAACGGCTGAAGGAGGAGGAAGCGCGTGAACAGAGCGGACGTAATGCGACTGTTTATCGTCATTAGCGAAAGCTATCCTGCTTTTGACACTAGCCCCGAAAATGAGGAGCGCCACTTAAAATATTTGCGCGATATACCGTTCGAGGTGGCTATTCAAAACGTCGAACAGCACATCATGACCAACAAATTCTACCCGACCATTGCGGAAATCCGTGGTCGGTTGGGCGAACAGATAGAGCGTGATCGGTTGCGAGCTGAGACGGCGGGATACTTCGCAGAGCGTGAAGCCGCACGACAAAGAGCTTGTCCTCCACCATTGGGCTGGAAGGAGGACATTCTTGAACGTCTTAGAAAATCTTGAGCTGCCCTACAACTTGGAAACAGAGCAGGCAGTGCTTGGAGCCATGCTACTTGATGCCGATTCGGTGGAGATTGCAACCAGCCAACTTGGGCCTGACGCTTTCTATGGTGCAGGGCATCAACTAATTTACCAAGCGCTTGCGGATTTGCATTCGGCACAGGAACCGATTGACCTTGTAACTGTAACAAACCAATTGCAAAACAACGGACAGCTTACAGACGTGGGCGGCGTTAGCTACCTTTCACAACTAGCACAAGGTGTCCCTACCGCAGCGAATACCGGGTACTACGTTTCCCAACTAGAAGATGCGGCGATTCGTCGAGAGTTTATCCGGACAAGCTTGTTACAGATTCAGCAGGCAGCGGCAGGAAAAGAGGTTCCGCAGCTCCTTGCGAGTATGCAAAATACAGCGAACAAATTATCTGATCGTGCAGCACCTGAACAAGACTTCAAACGGGTTAGAGATGTGCTGATTGAGGTGGTGGAGTCTTCGGAAATACGGTTCGACAATTTCAAGAACGGAACCGTAACCGGTCTACAAACAGGCTTTACGGATTTGGATAGCATTACAGCGGGTTTGCAAAACAGTGATCTAATCATAGTCGCTGCTCGCCCATCCGTTGGTAAAACGGCGTTTGCTCTTAATGTTGCACAAAACGTAGCTGTGAGAACACCTGACCCAGTTGCTGTGTTCAGTTTGGAAATGTCGGCAGCTCAGCTCGTTCAGCGGATGGTTTGCGCAGAGGGGAATCTTGACGCAAGTAAGATGCGTATGGGCGACTTTGCCGAGGAAGACTGGGGCAAGATTGCTGCTGCTACTGGTGTACTTGGTGCGACCAACATCATGATTGACGACACGCCAGGCATAACGGTGCATGAGATTCGAGCCAAGTGTCGCCGTTTGAAAAAGCAGGAGGGACTTGCGTTGGTTGTGATTGACTACCTTCAGCTCATTCAAGGTCGTGGGAAGTCTAGCGAGAACCGGCAGCAGGAGGTATCGGAAATATCACGGACCTTGAAGCAGTTAGCTCGCGAATTGGATGTTCCTGTTATTGCCCTGTCCCAGCTCAGCCGGGCGGTGGAGCAACGCCAGGACAAGCGTCCGATGATGAGTGACCTTCGGGAATCTGGCTCCATTGAGCAAGATGCAGATATCGTTGCGTTTCTGTACCGGGATGATTACTACAACCAGGACACCGAGAAGAAGAACATCATCGAGATTATCATAGGCAAGCAGCGGAACGGCCCGGTCGGTACGGTGGAATTAGTGTTCCTGAAGCAATACAACAAGTTCGCGAATTATGAACGAGCACATTCGGAATATGAACCGGCTGCATCACAGCCGCCAAAAAATACAGACAAGCGCCGCTGGGCGCACTGAGGGAGGAACGGGCATGGGGAGCGAGCAATTTTACGGCTTTTGTTATCCGGTTGCTGGTGAGTGGCACACACCGTCAGTAACACTTTCTTCTCCAGAAGAAGTATACGGATATACGCAATTGCACGGAAAAACTGGGATGTTTCAGGAGGTACGGGTTACAGACTCAGGTGATCATATTGTTGTTCAAATGATCGACGGTAAATATGTATGGCCGGAAGAGTGGAAGCAGCTTAATAAGGAGGATTCAGGGCATGGGGAAACCAACACGGCCAGCGCGACCAACGCGTAAGCAGAAGGAGGAAATGCAAGCATGGAAGCTCAAGCCTAGTTCGTGGCTTGTGGTGCTTGATACGGATTTGGAAATGGTGTTAATCAGCAAGTCCGGTCTTAAAAAGCGGATCATTCGGCGGGGGGCCTAATGGGCAGTCCATGGAGTCGCTGGTCGGTTTTTGAATACATGAAACACCGCTATATACGGACTGGACAAGTTCCTGATGAATCGGAATTACTCGAGGAGTTCCCAAGTATAGTGCGGGTGGAACTGGATGAAGGGGTGGCTGAATTTCACTCCATCGTTTCTTGCAAGAAAGAGGGGAAGAACACAGATGAAAACAATTTGTACAGATGAGATTAACCGCGTCATTGATGATCTGGAGACAAAAGCGGAAGCGTCCGAATCCGGGACGGCTGAAGCTTTTCAATATGCAGCTTCTGAGCTTAGGAAGGTGTTGAAATGAGCTTCCGTTATGTGGGCGTTGATCCATCTACCAACACAGGGGTAGCTATTCTTGACCCATCTGGTGCTGTGCTTGATCGGGTTGAAATTGTTGGAGAAGGTGAAGACCCAGGGCGCATAAATGACGTGGTGATCCGCACACTTCGGATGATTCAGAGGACAGATCGCGTTGCAATTGAAAACTTCTCCTTCAACTCAAGAGGTTCGTATGTAGGTCAGCAGTATGCAATAGGCTGGGCAATCCGCATCGGGCTTTACGTTCGAAAGCAGAAGTATCTTGAAGTCGCGCCTTCCCAACTCAAGAAATTTGCAACGGGTGTGGGCAAAGGTAGCAAAGAGGACCTTATTATTCCGCTCTTCGAACAATGGGGTTTTCAACATAAAAGCGATAACGTTCGCGATGGTTTTGTTCTGGCACAAATTATTCGAGCCGTTCATGAGCCAGTAAACCTTACTAGACCGCAAAAAGAAGTTATTCATAAATTGTTAAATCCATCACCTAAAAAACCAGCTACTAAAAAAACCAAGAGGGGAAAGTGATTCGATATGGGGAAAGATTACGCGAAATTTACTGGGGAAATTGCTAAAGGAATCAAGATCGGGGAGTCGAGCATTGAACTCAAACTGATTATCCCACTTAAAGCTGCATTGCCGCACTTGGCTTTCTTGAGTAACAGCCAAGGCGATGAAGTTAACGTGCTTCTGGGCGATCCACAGGCAAGTTTTGATTTCGAGGATCAGGACGACATGTATCGAAAATGGACGGGTCGTCGCGTAACAACGGACTCATCCGGTGTTGTTCTCTCTGCCCAAAAGCCGGAACCAGAGCGCGATGAGAACCAAGCGGAGATGTTTGGGCCGAAGGAACCAGGCAACGACACACCTGCAGGTGACGATCAAGCCGAGCAAGAAGAGCAGACTGACCAAGTCGACCAGGACGAGCAAAGCGACGATCAGAACCCCGATGATCACGAAGGCGAGGGAACTTTCGATGATATTCCCGAATGGATGCGCGGAGTCGATGGCGATCCGGAAGTTTCTGACGAGGAAGATGGGCAGCCAGGCGATGATTCTGCCCCTCGTGAAATGAACTTTGGTGAGGACGAGTCTGTTGGAGCTGCTGAAGGATCTGATCAGGAGCCTAACGCTTCGGAAACCGTAGAGATTGATAAGGATACTTTGGAGAATTACATTCTGGAGAATCGCCCAGTGTTCGAAGATCTGCCCCTTGATTTCCCTGCTCTATATGAGCAAAAACGCAAAGAAGGAGTTACGTGGCGCGACATTGCGGTGGGTGTTGGCATGACAACAGGTCAGCTCAACACTCAATTGACCAAGTACAAAGGACGCGTTAAAGAGCAAATGGCTCAATCAACTGCTGTTTAATATAAATCCATTGCAGCGTGGCCCCTCCCTTCACGGGCTACGGCGGCCACCTGCACCTATCAAACGGAACGTATGATCTTATCTTATTTCGAAAGGATGGACGACGTGGAACAAGCCACTAAGAAGCTAAAAGCCGAAATGGATAAATCGAAAAATAAATATGTGAAGGTGATCGGTGAGTTTCTGCTTCAACACATCCAGGGTAATCCGCAAGATGCCGACAAGCTTTTGGACAAGGACAAGACAATTGCTAAGAGCCTTAATGCCATGCGTAAGGCTGCGGAAAAGGTGAAGGAAGGCAATATGGCGATGCTGTCCGATGCCGAAGGGTTTGCCGTGGTGCTGGAGTACTTTGGGATCGATGGGGAGTCACAAGTTGTACAGACTGTCTCAACAGTTCCCTCAAAACCTTCCGTTGCTTCGTTCGACGTGTCGCTCGAAGACTTGCTTGGAGGGGAATGATCATGACCACGCTGACATACGACGAATTTATAACACATTTTCCGACGAAGATCAGCAAGTCGCTGGTCAAATATGTAACAGATACCGTGCTGAAAACCAGCCGGTATCTGTTCATTAAAACTGTGAAGGGCATTCAATCGGCGTATTGTACGCATTGCAATAATCAGCATTATCCAGAGACAAAACTCAAACATAAGCAGCAAGAGCAGGCTGTCTGCCCGCACTGTAAGTCTCAATGCAGGGTAAGAGCTGCTGGAATCAGTCGTAAATATATGAGCGATCAGGCGGTTCTTGTTTGGTATGAAAAATCCGTCCGTGATCGGCAAGCCATCACGGCCAGAATCATAGAAGTGCGTCGCAACTACTGTGGCGATTATAAAAATGTAGAGACGTTATATGACGTCGGGCACATGTATCTGTTTGAGCCAGGACGCGGTACATTTTACACTTATCGCCGGGAGAGACCGCAGACAGTATATTCCGCTTTTGATCGATATTACAGTGGAAGCTTATGGCCTAGTTTTATGTCTCAGGAAAATATACGTCGCGCGGTAAAAGGAACACCGTTTCAGTACTCAACGTGGGAGCACTATACCAAATTTACAAATCATCGGTACGTTTCAGATATGGTTGAGTTTTTCGATTTAGCAGCGAGGTACCCTTGCGTTGAGTACCTTACCAAAGCAGGGTTTGAAGACTTCATATGGGCGAAGCTCTACAAGAATCATACCTTCGGAGCAATCAACTGGAGAGGGCAAACCTTACAAAAAGTGCTAAGGCTTAGCAAAGCGGAGCTGAGAGAGGTAAAAACATCTGGACTTAAATTTGGGCCAAGAGAGCTCCGATACTACCAAATCGCTCGAGCGAACGGGATGTCTATTAGTTTGTCCGAAGCTCACTCTCTTTCAGATATATACGGAGGGTCTTCAGAACATTATTACAAAATAGCTTTGACGTTTGCGCCAAAGGAAAAGGTTATCAAATATTTGCTCAAACAACTAAAAAAAGAACATTACAAAGAAGTGTATTACGTGCTATCCGATTGGCGTGATTACCGAGGTCAATGTGAGACTTTGCGTATGAGCTTGAAAGAGGAACGTTATTTATTTCCAAATGATCTACACGAGGCTCATATGAAACTTACTAAGCGAGTGAAGCTAAAGAAGGATAAGAGGGTCAATAAAATGATAGAGTCTCGTCTTCCTGATCTTCAAAAATATTGTTTTGAGTGGAAGGGGCTGCTCATTAGGCCAGCGGCTTCTACTCTAGAACTGTTTGAAGAAGGCAAGTCACTGCTGCATTGTGTTGGAGGCTATGCGGATAGTTATGGTAAAGGTGAAACGGACTTATTTTTTATCCGCAGAATTGACCAGCCGGACAAACCTTACTACACAATGGAAGTTCAGAAAGGTAAGGTAGTCCAATGCCGTTGCTTTGAAAATAAGGGTATGACCCTTGAAGTACGAGCATTCGTTGATCAATTTATCGCTAAGAAACTAATAACTAAGAAACGAACTAGAGTTGATATAACCGGTATTGAACAGGGGGCGGCCGTATGACAGAGGTATCCACACGCACTATTCAAACAATTGCTACTGAAATCAATGGCATAAATGAACAGACACAAAGGATGTTCTTGCTTAATTCTATTGAGATTGGTCGCCGCCTGACTGAAGCAAAGGCTATGTTGCCACATGGGGAATGGGCGAACTGGCTGAAAGAGTCTGTTTCTTTCTCTCAAAGTACGGCAAACAACCTCATGCGTTTGTTTGAGGAATACGGTTCCGATCAGCTTTCCTTATTCGGTGACAATATGAAATCGCAAGCGTTTGGAAATCTTACTTATTCGCAGGCCGTAGCGCTTCTGGGTGTTCCTGAGGAGGAGCGTGAGGAGTTTGTTCGAGAAAACGATGTAGAGTCTATGTCCAGCCGAGAGCTGCAGAAGGCTATCAAGGAAAAGAAGCAACTCGAACAGCAATTAAAGGATGCCGAAGCGAAGGCCAGCGAAGCAGCCGTCGCAGCAGAACAGGAGCGACATGAGCGCGAGAAACTAGCCAAGGAAAAGGCTACGTTGGAAACCAAGTCCAAGGACCATACAACTATCGTTAAACAGCTCAAACAGCAACTCAAGGATGCTCAGGCTGCTGGGGATGCAGAAGCAGCAGGAAAGGTGCAAGAACAGCTCCGTCAGTCAAACCTTGAGGTCATTGCTCATACTGCTCGTATCAAGGAGCTGGAAGCCGAACTGAAAAAGAAGCCAGCTAAGGAGATTGTCGAGAAGGTCCCGGACGCTGTAGAGCAGGAGCTTGCTTCCTTGCGTGCCACTGTAGCAAAGCAGGCACAGAGCAAGGCTGTTGCTAAATTCGCTGTTTTTTTTGAAACGTTGGTTAAGAATTTTAGCGATTTGCTTGACTCGTTGGAAGAGATTACGGATCCAGATGAGCAATCCAAATACAGAGGGACCGTCAAGGTACTTATCAATAAAATGTCAGAACGATTATAGGGGCATACCCAGAAGGAGAGATATACATGTTTACGGAAACGAGTGATCGAATTCTGTTGCGTGAGATCGGATACGAAGAAACGCTGTTAGAGACGATGACCGACGAAGATTGTGAAGCTGAGGTACAGGAGCTGTCTTACAGCGCATAAACAGGGGCCTTCTGGCCTCTTACCCTATATACCTTAAAGGAGACGATTATAAATGGAATTAGCAGTACAGTCGTGGGCGTTTAACCCCAATTTACGTTGGATGCGGGCGCGTATTTCCGGGAACGACGAGGGCGGCAATGAAATAGATGTAAACGGGACTATAACTGACATTAAAGGAGATTATTTAGAGTTCGAGTTTATACGCGAAGGTCAAAATAATACGAACTCATTTTTATCTGGAATATTTCCGCAAAGGATTAACCCTGGCTGTATATGATCGACCGCCTGTAAGGGTTGAGCTTCCTGATTCCTATCAGATCGATTCTACTTTTCAAGGGGAGTGATTGAAATGTCACAAGTAAAGCAAAGGCCAGATGCGTTGATCGAGGGACTATCCAAGTCGCTTCCAGACGGGATAAACAAGAAAATATTTGAACTGGATAGTCAAGGGGTTACCCGGTCCACTATTGCAAGACAGCTCGGCATTCCGAAAACTCGCGTGATTCACGAGCTCATGAAGTTGGATTTAAAGGACACGACAACAAGCAAGTATGCACCAAAGAGCTACGAAAGGAGCAGCACCCTATGAGTAAGGATTATCGTCAATTATTGTTGGAATATGGTTATCCTGAGGATTTAGTAGACGGATGGAGTCTGGAAGACTGCCAAGCTGAATGGCAGGAGTTTTGTGGGACATGCATCCCGGAGTAATACAAACAACCCCCGCATACCTTGGCCGGGCTCGCGGGGGTCAGTGGTTTCAAACCTTCACCAAATTATAACACGGTGAGGGGAATGCGATAATGGGGAAGAGAAGAAAAAATAACTTACAACTGACTTTTAACATATTGCCGGTCGATGAAAAAGCCACCCGCCTTGCGGTGGAGGAATATCTGGAGACAGTTCGGCAGTATCGGCAGATAGGTTTTGTACGACGCGAAGCAGCAACCACACAGGCGTATTCATATAGAGAACATCAATCTACAAACGCGATCAGCAAGCAAACAGAGAACATCGCTGTTTACAACGTGGACAAAGAAGCAGAGCTTTATGCAAAGGATAAGCTGCTGGAACTGGCAATGAGTAAGCTTTCCAGTATGCAACGGGAGGTTATTCAGCGCAGCTATCTTGATGATGAGGGTGAGTTTGATTATATCAGTTGTGGGGAGATGGGGATTAGTGAAAGTTCGTTTAGGCGAGTTAAAGCAGATGCAATTGGCATATTGTCTGCAGCTCTGAAACTTGAAATATTTCATAAATTGAGTCCATTAAATCGGCAAAGATAGAGATAGACTAATATTGTCTTTTTTATGGAAATGTTTGGTGGTAAGTTGTAATATTATAAGTATATTTACCTAAGGGGGAAAAATAGAATGGACTTAGTAACCAAAAATTTGCTTGAATCTTTTAGAAAGGAACAAAGTTTCTCAG
This sequence comes from Paenibacillus sp. S29, assembly GCF_049319765.1. NCBI lineage: Bacteria > Bacillati > Bacillota > Bacilli > Caryophanales > Paenibacillaceae > Paenibacillus > Paenibacillus sp. S29. The sequence goes on from NZ_JBMOUI010000013.1 coordinate 136,961, forward strand.
ATGGAATTTCTCAGCCCGATTTATTTGAATATTTTGCCAACTTTTGTGTGACTGCTAATGAGTATGAGGAAGAATTTGAAATTGAGAATATAAGTGTTGCTGGGGGAAATGACTTGCAACTGGATGGAGTCGTCATTTTAGTTAATGGTGTCTTGATTAATTCAAAAGAAGAAATTGACGAACTGGCAAAAATGAACAAATACGTAGAGGCGGAATTTATTTTCATACAGGCGAAATCAGGATCTGAATTTAAAGGGTCTGAAATTTCTGATATGTTTTTTGGTATAAAGGAGCTGCTTTCTTCAAATCCAAGTATGCCTAGAAATGAACTGCTGAGTGAAAAAGAATCTTATATTAAATATATCTATACAAAGAGTGATCTATTCAAACATGGGAATCCAAAAATTAAAGTGTATTATGTTACGACAGGCAAGTGGACTGATGAGGAAAAACTAGTTTCTCGTATTAAAACTGAAGTTGATGATCTTGAAGACTTGGCTATCTTTGACGTTGTACTCTTTAAACCAATTGATGCGAGAGGACTTCAAGGATTATTTAGCAAGGCGAAAAATAATTTGTCAAAAACCTTTGTGTTCTCTAATAGGATAACTCTCCCCCAAATCGACCTTATCAGAGAATCATATTTAGGTTATGTTTCTGCAACAGAATATATAAGTTTAATTAGCGATGAAAATGGTAATCTAATCAGGACGTTGTTCACAGAAAACGTGCGAGATTTCCAAGGGGATAATCCAGTAAATACAGAAATTGACACCACTCTTAAGACAGAGGGGAAAGAAGCATTTGTTGTTTTAAACAATGGGGTTACTATTGTTTCAGAAGATTTAAAATTGACCGGTGATAAGTTTACTTTAACGGGTTATCAAATAGTAAACGGGTGTCAAACAAGCCATGTACTGTTTAACAACAAAGATATCCTAAATGAAACAGTTCAAATACCATTAAAATTGATTGTTGCGCCTGATAATTCCATCAAAAATAGAGTTACAAAAGCTACGAATAGACAGACACCGGTTAAGATTGAAGAACTCTCAGCTCTTACAGATTTCCAGAAACATTTGGAGGAATTCTATATGGCTGTAGATGAGAAACATAAGCTGTTTTATGAACGTCGATCACAACAGTTTCGGTCCGATGTAGGCATTGAAAAAATTCGGATTGTTAATGTATCATCACAAATTCGTTCTTTTGCTGCGATGTTTTTAAAAAGGGCACATCAATCAAGTAGATATTATGGAACATTAATAAAAGATGTTGGAAGTAGAGTGTTCGTTGAAGGACATCCACCGATAGCCTACTATTTAAGTTCGTATACTCTTTTCAGGGTAGAATGGTTTATGAGAAGAAATCAGATTGACAACAAATATCGTGCTTTTAAGTACCACTTACTTGATTTAATACGTATGCAAATTTTGGGCACTACTCTTTTTGATATGAAATCCAACAAATTTGAAAAAAGTTGTGAGAGACTGAACCGAATAGTATGGGATGACGATGAGTGTTTGTTGGCGATTCAGAATTCTATTGTATTATTAGATTCAGTCCTCAACGGGGATTTATCAAGAGATAACGCTAAAGACTCCAACATTTCGGACAAGGCTTTAAAAATACTTAACGGGAACTAAAAGCTTGCCTGTTTCTTGACTGGAAAATGATTGGTTTATGGCCCGCCACTGGACTTTTTATGTGGTAAATTTATATCATGGAAAATCATAAGGAACACACCTTAGCTTTCGAGCCTCGGTGATCAGGTCGGCCAATGTGCCGGCCTTTTTGATTTCTCTATAAAACCATATTAGGAGGACATGAATATGTCTACAGAAGCAAGCGCGGTAAGAAACGGTGGGTACGCATATTTGGATCGGTTTAGAATCTTGCACATCGAAAGCACGCAGGAAGCAGCAGAGACCAAGAGCGAGTACGGCACCGCCATTAAATTTGAAGGCCAACATGCATACGGCCATCCGGTTATCCCAGCAAGTGGCGATGAGTACGAGCAACTCGCTGTAACCGTGCATACTGATGGCAGCCTGACGGAAAAGGACGGATACACCATCCCAGCTCACGTTAAGGCAGCAGTTCTGGCGCTCAATTAATTAAGCATCACTCAGCATCATTCCCCGGATCATTCCGGGGCTTTACGGCACGTGCAGGCAGCAAGGTACCAGTTAACCAGCGGAAACATTAACAGTCTGGTCAGACCCCTTGCGCGGTTCAATTCCGTAGCGTGCCACTAATATATTGGTAGGATTGTCCATAGTTTTGTTGAAATATTACAATATAAAACTTATAATGTAAGAGAAGACAAACAAATGTAAAAAATAGCTAACTAATTTATAATAGCTGTTTTTTGAACATGCTTTATTAGTCATAAGAACATACATAGTAGTCTTACATAACCATCCTGATTAATAAAGTCCACTCTTGTCTTGGAAAGAAGGGGATCGATCTACTTAATCAGAACAAGGAGTTCAATGAGTCGAGCTAAAAATCGTAGAATTATAAAATGGAGGGAATTGCGTTGAAAAGAAACCTGAAATCTGTAATGTCTCTAGCTGTTGCATCTGTGGCGTTAGTAGGTAGTCTCGGGCTTGCAAGCATAGCAAGTGCAGCAAGTGACTTTAGTGGTTTTCCTACTTTGCGCCAAGGCGACAGTGGGGGATATGTGAGAGCGCTGCAAGCAAATTTATGGGCCTATGGACAACAGGGAGCTGTAGGAACGATTGATGGAAGTTTTGGTAGCGGTGCGAAAACGGGGCTCCAAAATTTTCAAAGAGCTAAAGGACTAACAGCAGATGGAATAGCTGGTTCGGGGACTTGGAATAGAATGAACTATAATGTCTCTGTTGAAGTTCCAGGAAGATCCTTCTTCTTATCTACTCCTGATAGCTCAACTTATTATGTGTTTTATGGGACAGGAGATAGTGGTAGTGGTATGAGATATGCTGTTTTGTACAAATCCAATAATAGGACCGTTACTTCAGGTACTGTATATTAATAGGAGGGGTTTAATTTGAAAAAACAATTAGTTGCTGTAGCATTAGGTGGCGCACTCGTAATAGGTAGTGGTGCATTTGTATATAATTCATATGCTGCCGAAGCCGAAGTTCCATCACAGGTTCCGGTTGAAACCAAAGCAGAAGCGATTGATACTTCAACAGTTCAAGCGCCGACTGAAACACCAGCAGAGACAGTAGTTGAAAGCTCTGGTGATATCGAAGGACTCATAAACATATCTGACGTACCAGCAGAAGATATCCATATTCCCAATCTAGCGCAGGGAGCCTCGCTTAAAGCGACAGCGGCTGAAAAACACAGTTTGAAACCATTAAACACAACAGCTTTAAAAGGCGAGAATGGACTGATCATCAGACAGTCATATCGTGGAACTGATGGTAATGAAGTTATGGTCATCCAAACCGAGTCCCAAATGGATGAACAGGCTACTATTGATAGTTTGAAAGACACATACAAAGGGGAAAAGGTTGAGTCGACTAAAATCAACGATCATACTGCTGTTTATGTTGACGGGCAAGAAAGAAAGGTTGTTCATCTGATTACAAAAGATCACTTTTATACTGTTTCTTCTTTCAATTCCACTCTTGACGAATTGATGGAAATTGCAAAAAAAATTCAAGAGTAACAAGATAAGCTACAAAAAAAGCACAGGCATATTTGCTTGTGTTTTTTTGTTACATCTTACAAGTCATCCTCGCAGACTATCATTATCAGTTAAGGAGGGATCGTCCTTGTTTCATGATGTGGAGACAGGAAAAGTAAAGCGTCCTGTAAAAGGACAGTGTTTAATATGTAATAATCCGAATCCAGAATTTCACACTACGCTTGGCGCTTCATTTTGTGGTGTGTGCTGGGAAGTCATGAAGTCTGGTGATGATGATCAACTAGGCGAAAGAATCGTTTGGGATGAGTAGTATTGAGAAAGTGAGCAAAAGCCAGCTTATGATGGTTTAATTACCCATTTTCCGGTGTTGTCCGGTTTTTGTTCTTTGACGGCTATTTTTAGCAATTTGTAAAATGGTCTTATCACTCCTCTCTAGTTACTAAGTACAAATGCTTTTATGCAACAGCGCAGCGTTTTGCATCCCGCTTGCGGGAATAGAACCTATCGCTGTTTCTTTTTTCGGGTTTTAAATAAGCGCATCAGTTCATTTGGTGCTGTAAATACATAGGCAGATACAAGTCACTCATTTGGGTGGCTTTTTTTATTGCCTTTTGAAAGGATTTTAGTCTTGAAGAAGAAGCAGAAGAAAGGAATTTTGCTCCCGTTAAAGGGACCACCCAAACAACCGAAGAAATGCAAAGGTTGTGTATGGGGTAGATGGGATGGAGTTAAACAGTTTTGTTTGAGGCCATGTGCTAAAGAGGATAATTCTTCCTGATTGTCGAAATATGATGTCGAAAGGAGGAGTTGTATATGAGTCAACGAGTTTATATAAAGACAGTTAGCAGCAACAATCCGTCTGAAATCGAACTTAAGGTTAACGCAATTCTCGGTAATATCCCACCGTCAGATCTTGTAGATATCAAACTTTCTTCATCTGGCCACAATCATGTCGCATTAATAATTTACAAAAAGTGATTAGAAAGCACCTATTACGGTGCTTTTTCTTTTGTCCTCAAATGACAATATGTGAGCTATTCTGAGCTTCCTTTCTATCACACGGACGAATACCGGAAGGAGCGCAGAAGAGAGCAGAGAGAGGGCATACACGCAGCCTGACAGCCTAATAGCTTCTCACCCGAATAGTGAAAACCAACTCAACTTAAATAGGAGGTCATTTGACATGAATCTTGAACCGAAAGACCAAAAGGATATACGCGTCACCGATGCTGATGGAAATGAAATTTTGTTCGTAGGTGAAGTGACATTCCGCAGGCCGTTGGAGGTTGCTTACTTTAGTTTTCAGGTGGTTGATGAGTAATTCAACTTAAATATAGTAGGAATATGGTAGACTGAAGTCATAATCCATAGAGGATGTGGTTGTATGGAAAATGATAAGCAGCTTGAGATTGTCCAAGCGCTGTATAAGATGTCAAGCATACTCCTGTTATTTAACAACAGGATAAAAGAGTTAGAGAAAAAAGCGATGATCGATAGCAGTGAGTGGTATGCAATTGAAAGAAGCATAAGTAATTTGGATATAACCCTTGTCAAAATGGAAAAGGAATTACTCGCTGAAGCTACCGATCAATCAAGCTAAATATGAACCCCAAAGGGACGAGCCTTTACAGCTCGCCCTTTTTTTGTTGCCGGAGAAATGGAGGTATATATGGAAATCAGAGTCCTACCAATCGAACAAATCAACGCAGCAGCATATAACCCACGGGCTGACCTTCAGCCTGGTGACCCAGAGTATGAAAAGCTGAAAGCCAGCATCGAATCCTTTGGTTATGTGGAGCCCATCGTCTGGAACGAACGCACCGGGAACATGGTCGGCGGTCACCAACGCCATAAGATCATGGTCAATGAACTGAAACATACCGAGTTGGCCGTTTCCGTCGTCAATTTGGACGATCAACAAGAACGGCTACTTAACATCGCCCTCAACAAAGTGTCAGGCCGTTGGGATGATGAAGCGCTGACGCAATTGCTTGTTGAGTTGCAGGAGGCAGGGGAAGACATTTCCTTGTCGGGTTTCGATGAAGTGGACCTCAAACAAATGCTTGGAGAAATTGAGATTCCGAACTTCGAGGCAGGGACAGCAGAAGACCAGGGTGATCTTGGCGTGTTGAGTTCCAAACTGGTGACTTGCCCGCATTGCGGTGAGGAATTTGAACATGATTGATTTAAAGATAGATTGGGCGACGCATGCAGCTGCGAAGTTTGCCTGTGAGAATTTCCACTACAGCCGCAGCCTGCCTGCTGGCAAGTCGGTGAAGGTGGGTGCATGGGAAAACGGTCAGTTTATTGGGGTTGTCATTTTCAGCAGGGGCGCCACGAATCACATTGGTTCCCCTTACGGGTTGACGCAGCGTGAATGTTGTGAGTTGACACGGGTTGCCTTAACGAAGCATCAATCGTTTGTATCGGAGATTCTTGCCAAAGCCCTCAAGTTCCTGAAGGAGCAGTCTCCCAACGTTGAATTGATTGTGAGTTATGCCGATGTTGAACAAAACCATCATGGTGGGATCTATCAGGCTACCAATTGGATTTACGAGGGAAAGACTGACGGCGAACATTATTTCATCATCAAGGGGAAGAAGACTCATCCCAAATCGATACATTCCAAATACGGTACTGGTAGCCAACGTATTGAATGGATCAGGAATAACCTTGATGCCAATGCTGAGTTGTATTACACGGCTGGGAAGCATAAGTATCTGATGCCACTTAACAAGAAGATGCGACGTAAGATACAAAATCTTCACAAACCGTATCCAAATAAAAAGGAGGACGCTGTAACGTCCTCCTGATCATCCAGGGTATCCCCCGGCTGAGATAGCGGCGCGCCACGCGTGGCTTTTCGGATCATCCGCTATCTCGCATTCCAGTATATAGGAAAGCCGAGGGATACGACAATGGGAACAGACAACGAACAATATAACGCATCATTACAACGCGAGATTGAAATCATAGAAGGTATCCTTGAAAGCAAGGCGCAATACCGGAAGATTGTTAAGGCAGGAATCGCACAGTGGGTCAAAGACCTGCAGGCTGGAAATATAAAAATGCAGACGGTTCAGGACTTGGACCGTCTAATTGAGTTGGATATTAAGCTTCAAAAGGATGAGTTTTGACTTTATTTTTTACTGCTAGTTATTTGTTATTAACCAAAGAAGCTGTTCTTGCTGAACCTTTAAGTGTAGCATTTATATTATTAAAATTCTGGTCAGAGTACTCACAACTGAAAATTTGTGGTTCGGTTAATAAAATATTATTTGTAAATCCGTATTCAGCATAAGCACGTATGGTATATATATCATCATCTAAAGTTCTTATTGTTTGACTATAAGAACCGCTTATTTTACCAGAGATATTTTGGTTCATTTCAACTGAGTAGTTTGAGCAAGAGTTAAAATTTGTGGGTCCATCATAGTTACCGACTAGAAACAATTCTGATGTGTTTTTTTGTTTATTAACAGTGACCACAGTCATTATGGAACCTAACACATTTTTTTGGGAATCTTCAATTGTATAACTCCTTAAGCCGTTGAATCTACCGTCGGAGAGACTAATTATATTTTTTGCTTTATCTTCACGAGCATTTGCTAAGCAACTTATAGAAATAAGTGAGAAACCAAGCAAATACGGAGTGAACTTTGTAGGGAGATCTTCAAATGCTAAATTAGCACTAAAATTTCCGCTGTCATGTAATGAAATTGTTCCACTTGCATTAAGCCTCTGATTATTAAAAAAACCGTTAATATTATGTCTTAACTCAAAATCACTCATGAATAACCACCCTTATCGTCAGATTTTTTTTCATGTGTTGTATTATTTTCGATTTATATTTATATATTCGAGACAGTTTTTGGGCAATTAATTACATTCAGGGGGTGGTGATAGTGTAGCATGGCAAGAGAACGCAGTCCCGAGCGGGACAATGCAAAACAGATGTGGTTGGAGAGCAGCGGAGCGATGAAGCTAAAAGACATCGCCGCTGCTCTTTCTATTCCTGAAGGAAGGGTACGCAAATGGAAGTCTATGGACCGCTGGCAGGATCAATTGAAAGGGAACGTTTTTGATTCGTCCAATGGGAACGTTCCAAATGGAACGAAAGGTAACGCTCCTAATCCAAGAGGAGCGCCAAAGGGGAACAAAAACGCTGTAGGAAATAGTAGTGGTGCTCCCCAAGGCAATAAGCGGGCTGTCGGGAATAAGGGCGGCCCTGGTGGTCCGATCGGGAATAAGAAGGCCGTCACTACCGGAGAATATGAAAGCATTTGGCTGGATACATTGGATGATCAAGAGCAGGAATTACTTGAGCTCATCAACACCGATCCAGTCATGCAAGCTAATGATGCCCTGTTGAAGCTGGAGCTGCGTGAGCGGCGCATGTTGATGCGGATCAAGCGGTTGACTGAGGGACTTAGCGAGAAGGAACGGCGGGTGCTGCACGAGCTAAAGACTATAAAAGACGCTATGACTGTTCATGATGAGAAGACTGGCGTTACCAAAACCATACCGTTCAACCGGACGCAGATGGTGGAGTCTGAGATTGAAGAAAAGGAATATCGGAAAATTGATGACATTCTGGCCCTAGAAGAAGCTCTTACCCGTGTGCAGGATAAGAAGCTCAAAGCCATTGAGCTCAAAAGCAAACTAACTGATGGTCTAAAACAGCTACAGATTGAACGTCTTGAGCATGAGCTTTTAATGCTGCGTGGTGGTGGCAAGGAAGAAGTCCAAGACGACGGCTTTATTGCTGCTTTACGCGGACGTGCTGCGGAGGTATGGTCAGATGGCAAAGCTTAAACTCAAGCCGTCACCGTTCAAGTGGGCTCCCTTCTCGGACAAGCAGGTCAAAGTCCTGACCTGGTGGATGCCCGAAAGTCCGCATCACGATAAAGAAGCATTGATATGTGATGGTTCTGTTCGGGCTGGAAAAACCGTAGCCATGTCATTTAGTTATGTAGTGTGGGCTACCGAAACATTTAGCGGTGAACAGTTTGGAATGGCAGGTAAGACCATCGGAGCGTTGCGGCGGAATGTTATTGGTCCGCTGAAACGTATGCTTTCTAGCCGTGGGTATTATGTCCACGACAATCAGACAGAGAACGTCCTGACGATCAGCAAAGGCTTGGTAGCCAATCATTTTTTCTTGTTTGGCGGGAAGGATGAGCGTTCGCAGGATCTAATCCAAGGTATTACGCTGGCAGGAATGTTTTTTGATGAAGTTGCTCTGATGCCTAAGAGTTTCGTGGACCAAGCTGTTACTCGTTGTTCAGTCGATGGTTACAAGCTTTGGTTTAACTGTAACCCTGCTGGACCGTATCATTGGTTCAAACTTGAATGGCTTGATCAACAGCAAAAGCAAAAAGCCCTCCATTTGCATTTTACGATGGATGATAATCTTTCTCTTTCTGCAAAAGTTAAGGATAGCTATTTTCGCCGTTTCTCGGGTGTGTTTTATAAGCGGTATATTCTTGGTTTGTGGGTTATGGCCGAGGGTGTCATATACGATATCTTCGATGAGGAAAAGCACAAGTTGGAGCCGCAGGACATGCCTACGGAGTACAGCAAGTATTACGTGGGCGTCGATTACGGTCACACTAATGCTACGGTATTTCTGTTACTTGGTCAGAAGAATAACCGTTTGTATATCGTCAAAGAATACTATCATTCAGGAGCGAAGACGCAAGAGTCGGACGAGGAGTTGTCGCGTGCGCCGTCTGACTATGCGCGCGATTTTGTTGATTTTATTGCTGGCGTAGATGTAAAGAAAATCTTTATTGACCCGTCGGCAAAAGGCTTTATTACCGAGCTTAAAAAGCTTAGCGTGCGCCGGATCGAGGAAGCTGACAACAGCGTACTACCAGGGATTGAATCTGTGGCTGTAGCTCTTAAAGAGTTGCAGCTTTTTGTTTGCTCAAAATGCATACAAACAATTAAAGAATTTTTTAGCTATGTCTGGGACGAAAAAGCATCACAAGAACGTGGAGAGGACAAACCTGTCAAGAAATTTGACCATGCAATGGATGCTTTGCGGTATGTGATATATGCCATCCTTGGCAAGCCGAAACGTTCCAAACTTATTACGTAAGGGGGTGAAAATCTTTGGCAAATACAGAAATGGTTCAGGCGCAGCAACCACAGGGAAAGGCAAAGTCGGCTGTCATCCTACCCTATCAATCAATGGGTATGGGCGGAACACGCACAAAGTCATCGCTTCTCCCGTTTTCTGTGCTGCGCAATATGGCTAAAGTGCCAGCCATAGCCGCAATCATAAACACTCGGTTGAACCAGGTGGCCAGATTCGCACGTCGCCCCCGTTTTGATGGAGATTTAGGGTTTCGCATTGGCTTAAAGAATCCTCAGCAGCCCATGAGTAAGGCAGCGCAGGCGCGAGCTTTCGAGCTGGAAGAGTTCTTCCTCCGAACTGGAAACTGGGATAATCCAGAGCGCCAGGATAACTTTAATCGGTTCCTACGTAAGATCACGCGGGACAGCCTGACGCTAGATGCCGTTGCCTGGGAAAACGTATTTACCCGTGCTGGAGACATTACAGACCTGTTCGCGTTGGATGCAGCGACGATTGAATTGCTGCCTACTGCTCCAATGTCCGAGTTGTATACGCCGCTGCCGTACCAAACCGTAACAAATATAGGTGCTGCTGGCCCTGTCGCTTACATCCAGCGTGTTGATGGCCGGATTAATGCCGAATTCACACGCAAGGAGCTCGCCTATTGCATACGCAATCCGCGTACAGATGTAGCCTATGCCGACTTTGGATTTAGCGAGCTGGAGACGCTCGTCGAGATCGTTACAGGGATTGTTAATGGCGTCCGGTACAACACTTCTTATTTTTCCTTTAACTCGCTTCCTCAAGGTGTGCTGGAGGTTATCGGTAAATATGAGGAAGAGGATATTGAAGCATTTAGTCGCCATTGGAAGACTCTGACCGATGGACCTCAAGGTAAATGGACGGTTCCGGTTATGGCGATGGAAGAGGGTAACGGCTTCAAGTTCACTCCCTTTAAATCGTCGAACCAGGATATGCAGTTCAATGAGTTTTTGGAGTTCCTTTTCAATCTTGCAGCGGCAGTCTATCAGATAGACCCGAACGAAGTCGGCTTTAAAAGCTGGACCAGCGGGAAAAGCATGAGCCAGTCGGACAATACGGCCGAGAAAATGGATGCCAGTAAGGACAAGGGATTTATCCCGCTTATGTACTTTCTGTCCGATGCGCTTAATTCAAACGTGTTGGATATTATCGCTCCTGAATTTGCTTTGTATTGGGCTGGTCTTGATGATGAATCGGAAGACCGGAAGGCAGCGCGGTTGAAAAACGATATCGATTCCGGGCTGCTGACTATCGCGGAGGTACGCAAGCAACGTGGGCAGGAAGTGCCGCCAGATGCCGAATGGATGAATGCTCCTGCTAACCCCGTACTTATTCAGGCGTACATGGCACAACAGCAGCGGCTTGTTGCCGAAACTGTGGACGACGATCCGCCGGACAGCCCCAACAAGGATGATCCAGACGATGAGGATAAACCAAAAAGCGATGATGCAGATGATGAAACGTTGGAAAAATCGCTGGAGCTGGATATTACGTGGGAGGACTACTGATGCCTAAGCTTAAAATAAAATTGCCTGCTGAGGTACGCACTCTACCACTGCAAGACAAACAGCAGATCGTAAAATCACTTTCCCAAACGCTTGGCATTCCTGAACCTCCTGCAGTAAAGCCGCAGGGTGGAAGAAGTATGTGGGATCCGTCAGACGATCCACTCATTGCCAAACTGGAGGATAACTTTTATGTGGAACTGGATACGGTGGCACAGGAAGTTATTGCGGAGACGATTGTATTGTTGGGATTACCGATTGACGATATCCAGAAGTCGGCCAATGGGAAGAATGCCATTGTTGAATGGGTGAAGAAGCTCCGTGATAAGCGAGGGCTGTTCAAGAAGGTTATTGACCGCCTGAAGGACTCCTTTGCGGTTATCCGTAAGACAGATGATATTATCCAATCCAAATATAAAGCATTGGATAAGCTGGCTGAAAAGTATATTGTTCGTTCTGCCCTACTTGGTCGCCTTCGCATCGAAGCTGAGAAAGCCAATTTGGTTCTTACGGCTTCTATTATTAGTAAGCTGCCTGACACCATTAAGGCCGCCAAAAAAGATCCATTCCCGTTTGAAATATGGGATGGTGAGGGAGAGGGACAGGAGGAATTTATTTCTTTGTCCCCGCTGGAGATCAGCAGCATGGAACATTCTGTGTTGCATGCTGCTGAGAAATTGAAGCAAATATCCGATGATCACCGAGCTGGAATCAAGCAGTTGATCATTCAATCACAAAAAGAGCGCTGGGGGTCGAGTAAGTTGTCCCAGGCGCTCTTTGACGTATATGGGGACCAGAATAGGGACTGGCGCAGGGTGGCGATCACAGAGCTCGCCATGAGCACAAATGACGCTTTCCTAGCTGGATGTGAGGAAGGTGACATTGTTCAGGTCGCTACCGTGCCGGGTGCATGTAAACACTGCCAGCGACTGCTTGAAGGTAGAACCTTCATTGTCTCCAAGGGACCGACCAATGGTGAAACGCATGTATGGGCGGGCAAGAGCAATATTGGACGTTTAGTAGCGAATTGGTGGGCCTGTTGCCCGTTACATCCCCATTGTCGGCATAGATGGTTCAGAGTGCCGGGAAGTCGAATCCGGAAGGAGGTGAACAAGCGATGAAACCAACAGTAGGTCGTACGGTGCATTATTTCAGCTACGGGACGCCGGGCGGTGAGTATAAGAGTCAGGCCCGTGCTGCCACCGTCACGGAAGTAGTAGACGACAACACGGTTCATTTGTGTGTATTGAACCCGACAGGCATGTTTTTCAACTTAAATGTCAAGAAGGGCCACGGACCAGGACAATGGAACTGGCCGCCGCGAGTGTGAGGAAGGAGTGAACAATAATGGAAGCCATTCAGGATACATTCCGCCTATTCGTCCCGCTAGAAAAATCTGTGGAGATGGATGCCGATGGAAATTATATCGTTCAAGGCGTAATTTCCAGTGACGATGAGGATGAACAAGCTGACAGCATATCGCCAGACGGTATGGACACGTCCTATTTTTTGTCCAAGGGTTGGATCAAATGGGAGCATGGGAATGCCCCTAATCAGTTCATTGGTGAACCAGTGGAAGTCAATGTCGGTCAGTTTACACACCCAACATTAAAAAAATCGGTGAATGGCGTCTTTGTAAAAGGACGTCTTTTTGCTAATCGAGATTTAGCAATGCAAGCGGTAGTAGCGATTGAAGACCTTCAAAAGTCACAGTCCAGTCGTCGTGTTGGATGGTCGATTGAAGGCGGAGTCGTGGAGCGAGACCGCCAAACAGGGAAGATCATTAAATCAGTTCTGCGGAACGTTGTCCTGACCATGAATCCGGTCAACACCATGACATATGCAGAGTTGGTCAAATCATTTACAAAGGGAGATGGATCACTTATGACAACCAATCAACAACCTGAAGCAAATACAACAGAAATCAGCGCTCAACTGGGTGGGCTGGAGAAATCCTTAACACTGATTATCAAAAAGCAGGGAGAAAGCGAAACGCTTATCAAATCGCTTGAGACAAAAGTGGACAGCCTCACTACCGAAAACGCGGAGCTTCGTAAGTCTCTGAACCAGCCGCAAACACGAAAAGGCATTATAGGACAACGTGATAACACGACGATCACGCGACCTAATGGTGGTGGAGAGTTGACAAAAAAAGATGTTTTGGACGTGTTGGAAAAGTCGTTTGAAGCTGGCGAAATGTCTGCGAGCGATGTAATCCGATATGAAACAGGTACGCCGCTGGAACAACTATCGTTGCCAGCAAACGTGAAAGAAAAACTCGGGCTGTAATTCAGCCCCCTTACGAATTGGAGGATAATGACTATGGATTTTACACAATTGCAAGATAGCTTTGGTCAAATGACACAAGCTGACCTTGAAGCGCTTATTAAAGCGATGGGTACAGGCACACCGGGGGAAGCTTACGGTAATGGCGTATTTGGAGATATGTCCCCAATTCGTCCCCAATCACTGGAGACAACTTTACGCATCGTGACTGCCAAAGAAGAACATCTCAGTATGTGGAAAAATATCACTAAGAAGGGAGCGGGCGGAACAGTTGAAGAGTTCAACGTGATGGATTCCTACGGTGCTGACGGCGATCCATTTATCGTTGAAGGTGGTCGACCTATCGAACGGAATAGTAACTATATCCGACAAGCGGGACTGGTAAAGTTCACAGGCGTAACCCGCGGCGTGACGCTTCCTGCCCAACTCGTAAATACTGTTGGTGTCGGAAACGCCGTTGCTGCTGAAACAACAAGTGGAACAATGTGGCTGCTCCAGCAGATCAATAAAAATCTGTATTTTGGTGATAGCAGCAAAAATCCTCTTGCGTTCGACGGCATCCTTGCTCAAGTGAAAAAATTTGTAAACGGAAAATCATACGCGACACAGCATATCATCGACATGCGTGGAAAGCCGCTTACAGAAGAAATTCTTGAGGATGCAGCTACGATTATCAGTGATAACTTTGGCGGAGGTCTTCTACAGTTGTACCTTACTAACCAGGTTCACAAAGATTTCTCCAAGTTGTTCATTGGTCCTGCAGGTCGCCAAAGAATTGTAGATATCGGTAGTAATGTACGTATGGGGCAACCTGTTCGGGGGTATGCGGCCAACGCAGCTAATATTGACTTTGTGACAGACCGTTTTCTTAAACCGGATGGTGCACCAAAACAAGTATCACAGAAAAAATCTCCTGCAACTCCTGTAACCGCAACTGCGGTCGTTAAAGAGGATGCAACTTCCAAACTGGAGGCAGGCACATATTTCTACTTTGTGAGCTCCAAGGGGGTTTCCGGTGAGTCCGCTCCAGTATCTACCGGTGCTGTTGCCGTCACCGCTGGACAAAAGGTTGAAATTACAATCCCTCGCGTGTTGCATGGTGACCCTGAACTGGAGGCCAAAAGTTACAAGGTTTATCGAGGATATTACAGCGATCCGGAACGCGCTCAATTCATGACGGAATTCACCGATGTAGCAGCAGGCACAAATCAGGTGCTTGTAGACAACGGCGACGACATTCCAGGTGCAGAGTATTGCTTCCTGGTCGACAACGATGGCGACGATGTTCTGGCCTTCAAAAAACTGGCCGATCTGATGCGTGTTCCGTTGGGACTGGTCGATACCACATCCAAGTTCATGATTTTGTTGTTCGGCATGTTGCAAGTCTACAACCCACGCCGCATTGTTGTTTTTAAAAACGTCGGCAAGTTGGGAGAGAACTCTAACCGCGATCTGTATGGCCCAAGTTACGGCGCAGAAAGCTTCGGCACATTTAAACCGGTTCACGCCTAAAGAGAGGTCATTTAACCTCTCTTTTTGTTTTTATCCTGAAAGGAGCTGATTGTTTTGAAAATCCGTAAGACGCTGGGAGAATACCCGCTTGATACTGTTGTACTGGAAGACACAGTGCATTTTGATGAAAATGGCGTGGCTGAAGTGGAAGACATCACCGGAGAAATGCTGCTGGAGATTCCTGGCTATGAAGAATATAAAGAAAGGCCAAAGCGGGGAACCACCTCGCCGCCTGATGATTCAAAGGCCAAGAAAGACGACAGCAAGGGGAAACAGGACCCGCAAGCACCTGATGCGGGCGTGACCCCCTCCACTGAAACTAAGGAATAGCCATGACGATCATTCCCTATTACGAAACGCATGAGGACCCGGATACTGAAAACCCAGGTGCTATAAAGATAACCTATAGCTCTCCTGTAGGGTTGCCCACTCCAGAAGAAGTGCGGAAACGATGGTGTTATGGCCTTACGCTTGCTGATCAGTACGGCCAGACCATGGACGACCGGGACATAATCGGGTTCCTGATGGCAGCCGTAAAGGAAACAGAACGACAACTGGGGGTATTCCTCAAACCCACCGTTATCCGCTGCAATGCGGAGGCACGCGGGCTTGGGGTAGGGATTGATTATGAGGTTGAGGAGCCACCGTATGATTATGACGCGCAACGCTGGCAGAACTTTGGATTTATCCAGCTACGTCAACGGTACGCTAATGAGCTCGAAGCTTTTAGGCTAGTTGCTTACAACGGTCAAATCAGCATCGACTTCATGGGATATCCCGATTGGATAAAGCTTTATAAAAAGTCTAGCCAATTGCATGTAGTTACCAAAGGGGGGGGCGTGCCTATGCTCGGTGGATATCCAACCGGGTACAGTGCAGCCCCGTTTGCTGTTGGTATGTTGTCCCGCACGCCGCAGGTGTTCCATATCGACTATACTGCGGGGCTGACCAAAGAACAGATTACGGAGGATATCCGGGCGGTGGTTGGCAAACAGGCGGCGGTGGCTGTTCTGGGCGTGGCTAGTGATGCGGTAATGGCTGGTGTCTCGGGGTACTCGCTTACGTTGGATGGCGTGGCAGAGTCCTTTACATCAACGGCATCTACCATTTATGGCAAGTACGCAGCGCACATTACACAGCTTCAGCAGGAGGTTAACGACTTTTTCAGCCCGAAAGGCGGCGGCGCACGTACTAAAATGCGCGGCTTTACGATGGGAGGAATTTAAGTGGTTGATATTCAGCTTAACGGGCAAAAATTCGAAGACCTTATTGCGCGGCATGGCCGGGACGTAATGTGGCAGGAGTCCTTTCGGTGTTCCTGCTGCAATTTGGACAGTGGACAGCCAATGTACGGTTGCCCCATCTGTGGAGGCACAGGGTTTGTGTACGAGTCTGCAATTAAATGCAGGGCGTTGATCCAGAGTGTTACCACAACCAAAGATTATTTGGCCTATGCCGGGATGTTTGAAGTGGGTGACGCTATTATGAGTGTTTCCGCCAATATGTTAAAGCGTACTGAGTCAGGCGGGTTTGATCTTTCAGGGCGGGAGCCTGTGCCTATGTTTAACATTGGATTTGGAGATATCGTGTCATTGATTGACGACGAGGTAAAAACGTCTGATATTCTGGCACGAGGAACCGAGGTTCGTCAACGCCCGCCGGATACATTGCTGAATCCCAAGGTAACAAAGGTGTTATCTATCCGCCGACACGATCCAGGCACAGGCACGGTAACACAGTACGTTGCGGGAGAGGATTACGAGGTTCAGGGGGCTACAATCCACTGGATGGGCAACCAGCCGCCAGAGGGGGCACAGTACAGCGTAATGTACATGCATCGTCCGGTGTACACGGTGTATGCCGTACTTCCACGGCCCCGGCATCAAAACGGGCAGGACCTACCGCGTGCAGTTGTACTCCGGTACTATCCGGGGGGTGTCCTCCGTGAACATGCTGTCAATTCAGGCTGATCTACCAGCATTGGATGATATCATTGCCCGCTTGTCTAATGGGCAGCAGTTACCCTTTACACGGGCTGCTGTTCAGGCTGCTACCACGGAGCTCATACAGGCCACATGGATTCAATATGCATCTGGTGCGCAAGTAAGCTTCAGCGGTGGTAATTTTCGTGTCGGGGTACAAACGGGTGATTATGTCCGTAGCATTCAGGATGGCCTACGATTCCCCGACGATCTGACAGGGGAGGTATTTACAACATCTGCTCACGGTGCAGCAATCGAGTCTGGCCAAGATGCCCGAGATATGAAACCGTCTCTTCTGGCATCACCCAAGGCCAAGACGGGGGCGAATGGCAAGAAGTATATCACGGTCCCGTTTCGCCACGGTGCGCCGGGAGCTGCGACAATGCCTGCCATGCCCAAATTAATACACACACAAGCCCGGAGCCTTAGTTTTAGTCGGGTTCTTTCCCCTTTGCCGACACGTTCCTATAGCTGGGGCGGACGAATCAAAGAAGACGATACGGGCAAGCGTAGCCATGTTGGGGATCATCCAGGTGCAGGATATACGTGGAAGGCTGGTAAGTACCAAGGGCTTGTTAAGATGGGCCAACCAGGACATACGCAGTATCTTACGTTTAGGCGGTTGTCCGAGAACTCCAGTAAAAAGAGCTGGATGCGTCCGGCAATCAAGCCCAAACCGATCCGGCAGGCGGTTATTGAAAACACGCGGGAACAGGTACAGGACATGATTGTACAGGGCTTTCAGCAGGATCTGGCCGCTATGGGCTTGGGAGGCGATTAATGAAGTGGAGTTTAATAGTGTTGATGTAAAAGAGGAACTGCTACAGTTTTTGAAAACAGGCTTTAAAGATGCCAAGGTCAGAATGAATGTACTAAAATCTGACCCTCAGACGGATGCTGAATTACCGTGTGTAGGTATAAACCGTGTAAGTGACGACGAAGCAGCTCACATCATGGGCGACTATGGCGGGAGTGACTTCGACAGGGACAACCTGCAGTATGCAGAAATCCATAGCACGCACTTCCAAGAAAGTATGGAAGTGCGTATTTGGCATACCAATGCAGACGAGCGGGAGCGAGCCTACAGGATATTAAAGGCTCTGCTTATGTTGTTTCGTCCGGTGTCTGTGCAAAAGGGCTTACTAAGCTTCAGCATGGGCGCAGGAAAAGACGAAAGCGACTTTACCGGACAAGTAACCCCCTTCCCTGTTTATTGGTCCAGCATCGTTATTACGTATCTCAATCCACTTGACGTACAGACCACAGAGCATGTGGATGCTATCAGCGGATTTACTTCGAGGGGAGGTGTAAGCATTGGCGGATGAAGAGAAGAAAGACGAACAAAGCGTACCTGGTCCTACTCCGACCCCAGTTCCAGCTCCCAAGACTGAGCCAGCTAAAAAACCGGAGCCCGTTCCTGCATTGGTGACATTGGATGACTATTTATCACGCGTGCAGGTGCATATGGGGCTGGTAGCAAGCTTTCGCTACGAGGCCCGCAGCAAGCCGGAATTGCTGCAAGATAAGACGGACGAGCAATGGGCGAAAGCCTTTAATCAGCAGTCCGAAACGCAATATGATTAGGAGGTAAACCATGACCATTAATATTTCTTTTGGTGGGGCAAACATTAAGCGCCCAGGGGCTTATTCTACTGTGGACTCTGCCGGAATGACTCCCGTGACACTGGGGAGTAACAAAGTGTTGGCAATGATCGGCGTCCCGCCAGCGGGAAGCAAATTACCCAACGACAGGGTATCTTACTTCAATGATCCTAAAATCGCTGCCGCTACTATTGGTGAGGGTGAATTGCTGGAGGTTATGAGGATATCTTGGCGAAAAGGCGCGGACCTTATTGGCGTTGCTCCTGCTAAAATCACAGCCCCCGCTACGGCACCAACAGATACCGAATGGCAAACGGCTATTGACCTGTTACAGACGGAAGATGTGGCGGGGATTATCCCTCTTACAACACAACCAGCGATTTGGGCCAAAGTGGATACCCACGTTGAATTTATGTCCAGCATCAAGAATAGGAAACGCCGCCGTGCATTTTATGGACACAAGCCAGGAGCCACAATTGCGGAAATTAAAGACATGGCAGCAGGATTTACAAATGAACGAGGTTTGATAGTTTCTCCTTGTCCTCTTGTTGCTGATAGTGACGGCAATAAAGTGGTTAAACCAGGTTATTACATGGCTGCTGCTGTTGCTGGAGCATGGGCAGGACAACCATCACAAGAGCCAGTTACATATAAACTGGTTCAATTCGATGGGTTAGAAAAAATTTATATCGGTCTGGAGATCGAAGAACTGCTGGAAGCTCACATTTGTCCTGTTGAACAGGTTAAAAATGTGGGCTTCCGTATTGTTCAGGGCGTGACGCTCTCACCTTCTGAAGATCTAACCAAGGCCGAACTCTCTGTCGCTACATTAGCCGATGACATGAGTGATAACGTTGAAAGGTATTTCGAGAACAAGTACACCGGAAAAGCAGGAGTACAGGGCATTGAGGTAACGATTTATAACGACCTAGTGTCTCTAATTATTGAATTTCAAAAGAACGGTTGGTTAAGAGGGTATGTACCGGAATCTACCAAGGTAACCCGTAACGGCACAGCATTTTGGTTGGAGTGGGAAGGTAAGCCGACCCCGCCAATCAATAACTTTCTAATAACTAATCACTTCACTTTGTAATAATGAAAGGGGGAATAAGCTTTGAGTATTGTAAAAGATCAGCCAGCTCACGCCGGGCATACAGTACGTCTTAAAATAGGCGGTGTTGAAGTCGGTCGAGCACAGAGGGTCGAAGGCAATCGGGATTTTGGTACAGAGAATCAATACGAGATTGGAAGCATTCTTCCTCAGGAGTCGGTTCCTCTTAAAGTGCAGGGTTCTGTATCAGTCGATAAATATCGTCTCCGTAAGAAATCGCTTGCTGAATTGGGGCTTTCTGCATATGGTGCGGATATTCTTCACATGAACGTCATTGATATTGAAATTACTGATAAATACACAAACGATATTGTTATTGTGTATCGTAAGTGTACCTTGCAGAACTCTTCTGAGGAATTTAGTGCAAATGCCATGTCTTCAGAAAAGTCCACCTGGTTGTTTTTATCGTCTGATTTCGGTACACCGATCACGGAATAATTTTAAATCAAGTCCTCTCTTTAGGAGAGGACTTTTATATTTCAATTTAAAGGAGACGATTACATGTCGGAAAATCTTACTGAACAACAAAAGGCAGTGTTTGAGGCTGTTAAAACGGCAGAAAGGGTGCGTGCTGGTGGAGAGTTGAAGGAAGGCGAGCTTTTGGATTTTAACTCGTCGGAAGGTAATCACTATACAGGCGTGCTTGTGTTTAAAAAACTTACCGTCGCTGAAGTTATGAGGGCTGGGGCGATTAAATCAGAGATGTTGAGAGAGGCTGGAGTGCAAGATGTTCAACTGGTTGATACTGATGTCCATTTTATGGCTCATGTGGTTTCATTTCTTGAAGTGGCTCTGGCGAAACGACCTGAATGTCTCTTGAAACTTAAAGAAATCACTGAGCCTGACCTGTTGTACCACGTTTACGGAAAGTATCAGGTATGGGAGGCATCATTTCGCAAGGACTTTCGAAACACACCTGAAGACAATAGCCAAGCTACCGCAGGAGAGGAAACTTTGGATACTCCGTAAATACGTGTACGGCGGACTTCCCCCAACTGATCCACGAATACTGGCTATGACCGAGGAACAGATTGACTTGGAATTTGAACACATGGAGATAGACCGAAAAGCGCGCGATGGCAAGAGTGAAGAATATGAGGACCCAGATTTTGACGAATGGGCAAGGGAGACTGAAGAGATGGACAGTAAGTTGTCCTATGACTATTCATCGCCCCAAACTCCTGCTGAAGACCTGGACGATTGGGAAGACGTCGAATAGAAAGGAGGGAGTATTTTGGCAGCAGAACAAACCATACGGGTATCAGCCAAGGGAGAATTTGGACAACTACAGCGCGGGTTGAAGCAGCTCCAGCAGGATCTTAAAGGTGTTGCTGGTGTAGTAGACAAAGGAGCCGGAAAAGGCGGCTTCTTCGATGAAAAACAGCTCCGTGCCTTGGATATATACAAAGGTCGCTTCCTTGGAACTATGCGTGAGCTGAATGCAGAATTTCGCAAGCAGAACGGTGTGGTGGACTCTCTTTATTCCAAGCTTCAAGGTGCCCAACGCGGAGAACGTGAGGAAATAAAAAAGACAATTCAGCAACGCGAACGGCAGTTAGATGTAATTCGCAAGGAGTTAATGGCTGCCGAGCGTTTGTACAATCAGCGTTACAGAGAATCCGGTGGTTATCGTTCAGCTTCTTCCGGTAGGTCTGGTCGGTCTGGTAGTTCAAGCGACAGCGACAATGCGGGTGGGGGCGCTAGTCGTCTTGCTGGCGGCGCACTATCTAGTGTATTGGGAGCTGGTAAATTCGCCTTGGGATTGGTTGGCCTAAGTAGCATCGCAGGGCTGGCAACACAAGCGTATAGCTCTGCATATGCCCGATCTGTAAATTCGCTGGACCTGGCGCAGCGTATGCGCGGACAAGCCGGATGGAGTGGTCAGGCAACAGATATGTGGGACCGCGCTTCCGCAGTTGGCCGTAGTGACCGGATGGGTTATAGCGCAGCAGATACATGGGGGTTTCTGGATCAGTACAGCCGCGCCGCTGGTAATATAAGTGCCGATCAGCAACAAGGGCTCCTAAAATTCGGCCGAAGCTACGGGCTGGATACATCCGAGGTGGCTGGCGCCGCTGGGACCAATCGAGCCGCAGGCGGTATGCAGACTCCAAAGGGGTTTGCGGATGCCATTGCGGGTAGTGTATTCAAGTCCGGTATGACCCCACGTATCGTAGAGGTTATGGAAACCAACAATGCACTTTTGCAGCAGATGAACACCACGCTAAAAGACGGCAGCTCCAAACAGATTTTAGCCTATCAAACCATGCTGGACCGCATCGGTACCGAGAAAGGCATGATGCAGTTAACGGGCGCTCAGGGCGGTAACCTTATCGGCGGCTTGGGTGGTATCTTTCAGCCGGGTAACGACAACTGGAAGTGGATGGGCGTTCAAGCGCTACGGCAATATAACCCTAAAAAGTATGGCAGCATGGACCTGTTCGGGCTGGAAGAATCTTTTGAAGACGGCCTTATGAACAGCGATAACGTCCCTGCTATGGCTAAGTATGTTAAGTCCCAAACAGGCGGTAATGAAAAACTTACAAAGCGCATTATGCAGCGCTGGCTTACAGACGGTGGTTTTGCTGCTACCAAGCGGGAAGCATCCGAATTTTACGATGCAACTAATGGCCTTTCTGTTTTCAACCCTGACCAGCTCAAGGCTCTGGAGAATGGCAGCATTGATTCAGGCGCGAAATATGATACCGAGCGTCAAGGAGCCAAAGGACAAGGTTACATGGACACAGATGCCCGTTTTGAGCATGCTTTGGAACAAGCAGGGGGTAAGCTGGTCGATATCGTTATGGGCGTTAAAGAGGGAGCCACAACCGTTATAGAGGCTATCCAAAACGGTACTGGAACCGGAAACGGTATACTTGATTCCATACTTAAATTCATGAACGATAATTTGAAGGGTTTAGCAACTACCGACGCATTAGGTAACTTGGGATCGGCGCTGTCAGAAGTATTAAGCGGCAAAAAGGACCTTTTCGAAAGTCTGTTTGGCGGTAAAAAGACCGTAGCAGCCAATGCAACAGACGGTATTTCTTTTGCCACCCCACAACAACGGACCCAATATTTACGGGAGCTACAACGTGAGCAAAGCAATAAAGCGAACAGTGTTGAATCTGAAGGTGCTGGCCTGTACGAACGAGCCAAAAACGGTGAGAAGCTTACTGATGCACAGATGCAAAAAGTGTACTTGTACAATACGAAAAGCTTCAGCAACGGCAAGCAGGCTGGGACAATTCCTAAGTCTAGTGTTGATTCTGCCTCTGATGCAGCAGCAGGTTTTTTTGAAATGGCCGCCCAAATTATCACCAACGAGTTTTCTGGCGGGGCCGGAGATTCAGACATTGGCCGTATGCCTAATCAGGTAACACGCGATGTAGAGGACATGTCTTCAACGGGTAGAAATAACTTCAAATCCATGAACCGAGCCACGTCAGATATGGCACTAGATGCCGCATCCAAGTACACCAATATGGAACGTAACAGCAGCAGTTTATTGGATAAAACGGTATGGATTTTCCGCAATATGCTGTACACCGTGCAAAATGGTACTGCTGATATGTTGGCTGAGTTCCAAAGTCTACGAAGTTCGATGGCTGCCAGCATGGGTGGAAGTGGCTTATCCGCCATGGGAAATGGTTTCAGCATTTCATCTAAAATCACGGCCATGAGTGGGATCAGCGCCGAACAGCTTAATAAAAAGTTGGGCGGTGTGCTTGCGGGCAAAGGCGCTCAATTTGTACAGGCTGGCTTGCAGTTCGGCATTGATCCGGCTGCACTGGCCGCTATATCCATGCACGAAACTGGGAACGGTACATCACCAGCATCCCGAAATCGTCATAATGTGGGCGGTATGATGGGCGTTAACGGGTTGATGAATTTTGCTTCCATAGATGATGGTATAACCGCTATGGCACGCAATCTCAAGGTCAATTACGCGGATCAAGGCATTGACACTATAGAAGGAGTTCAGCGCAAATATGCTCCAGTAGGAGCGCGAAACGATCCTGATAATCTAAATAACAACTGGTCCAAAGGCGTTGTTAAATTTATGAACGACCTTACTGGTGGTATATCTACTGGGTCAGGGGATGGATTTTTTAAGGACTGGAAAGCGAATTCTCGTTTTAAAGATAAAGAAGGGTTTCGCACGCAAGCTCACGGTGGTTTGGACATTCGAGGTAAACAAGGCGATAAGCTGGATGCTCTTACAGGTGGTAAAGTTTCATTCATTAGAATGGATGATGGCGGTCCTCTTGACCCGGATGGCAAAGCGAATTCAAAAGCTGGCGGAACAACAGTAGGCATAAGGATGTCTGATGGAAATACGTATTCTTATGCTCACATGTCTGCTGTTAACCCTAACCTGAAGGTTGGTCAGACCGTAAATACTGGGGATTTTATCGGCAATGTAGGTGGAACCCCAGAAGTACCAGGAAGCGGAAAAAGCACTACTGGTAGCCACTTACATCTTGGATATATGAATAGCGCTGGTGTAAACATGGACCCGGAAGATTTATTAAGATCGCTTGGTGTGTCTGGAGATTTTAAAGCGGGTGCTGGTGATAGCGATATCGGATATATGCCCACTGCATCGAGCCCGAAGGAGATCCGGCACAAGTCTGAAATCACGGTAAATCTGAATGTGAGTGGAGAAGGAGCCAAGGCGCTGAATGCTTCCACCCAAAGCCAGCTTGAAAAACTGGTGAAACGTATTATGGCAGAGCAGGAGCGGCAGCGGCTCCGCATGTCTCCAGTAAAGGCGGGCTACTCATGATAGAACGTTATAATTGGGCGCCAGTCGGCGGCGTTGAAGGCAAGAGGTATGTTCCTATTATCCGCGTTAGTTTCCACACAGATAAAGCCTGCTACCAGCTTAAAGGTAGTTTAACGGAAGATACAGCCCAAGAACCTACCAGCCAAGTGCTTTCTGTCACTACTCAGAAGACGTTGGATGCTCCAGCCGGGACGATGAACATTGTTCTTGCTGGAGACAAGTGGTTCCGGTCACAACTCATAATGGCAAATGATTTAGTGGTTGTGCAGATGGGCTATAAGACTATCAAGGGTGAGGAATTATCTACGGTTATGGTCGGCCTGGTGGACCGGGTGCGGCGGACCCGCAGCGTAGATAACGGCATGACCACATCCGTTCAAGCGCGGGACTTCGGGAAGGTACTTATTAAATCTAATATTAAATTCTATCCCGAGATATCAGGCGGTACGGATAAGTTCTTTTTGACCGAAAATGGTTGGCTGGCGATGGCTAAGTATTTCCAGTCAGAGAGCATTGCTAAAGGTAGCCCCGCTGTAATTTTGGATGTCATTATGCGGTTTATCTTGCCGAAGCTAAACAGCGTAAAATGGACTGTTTGGGATGAGAAGAAGACCGAACCTGTTGCAAAAAAAGTTGATGTTACCAACATACTCAGGTACAACTTCGCTGCGGTACCTGTTTTTCTTCCTCAGTTCTTTACATTGGACAGATACGAGGGTTCGCTTTGGAACTTGATGGAGCGCACATCCACCAAGCCATTTACCGAGCTATTTGTCGATGTTCGTGAGCCGTTGGAGGCGTGGAATCCTGGGGATAAGCCAAGGGTTGTGAATGAAACTATTGAGCAATCCAGTGATCAGACAAAGGCCAAGTTTCCGAAGGGAGAGGGCTATTACCCGTTTCCCCGCTTCCCGTTTGGTAAAGACAAGAGTGTAGTGTCCGTATTTTTGCGGAATACACCTTTCAGCAAGGATGCCTGGGACAAGTTGGCCGTTCATGAAGTGATCGCAGCGGACGTAATTGATGAAGATTTATCTTACGCAGACGACGAGCATTACAACCTATTCTGGGCCGGGACGACAATCAACCCATTTGGAATTGATTTGAAAAGAGTCGCACCGCCGATCATGAATAAGTCTGCTGTCGAGCGCTATGGCCTTTCGCCACTGGAGGTTGAAATAGAAGGATTGGCAGTTGACCCGAGCAAGCCGGAGGACACGACCAAGCTGGAACAGATGAGCAAAGCATATACGCTCAAGCTGAAGGAGTGGTTTGAAAACAACCACAAATTTTTAAATGGCTCCATGACGGTTCGTGGCAAAGGCAGCTATAAAATCGGTCAGCGATTGCAGGCGCCCGGGATCATGAAGGAATTTTACATTGAAACTGTAACGCAGACTTTTAATGTATTCGATGGATGGACCACAACATTGCAGCTCACTCGTGGCCGTGATTACAAACCCGCAGTTAAAACATCAAGCGCGGTAGCCGTGCAGACTGCCAAAGCAACTGATAAAAAGCCTGCTTCCGTGAAAACAGCAGCCGAAGTAAAAGCCGATTATTATACTGTCAAGCGCGGTGATAGCTTATGGAGCATTGCTGCCAAGCTTTATGGCAAGGGAGACGAATGGATTAAGCTGTGGGAAGCCAACAAGGATATGCTTATTAAACGGGATGACCGCAACGCTTCCCAACACGGCAAGTACATTTATGTTGGTCAAGTCCTCAAAATACCGGGAGGAAAATAACAGTGAAAGATCAGAGCTCGCTTGGAGGAAAGACAACAAATCGGATGCCAGAATTTAATGCTACCAGGCTTGCGCGAGTAACCAGCATCAAGGATTATGAGAAGTATGCCCGTATTGAAGTCGTTTTTTTGGACTATAGCCAGCCTGTTCCAGTATGGGTTATGGGCAACTTAGACCGGGAGCCAGTGGAAGGGGATACGGTCATTGTAGGCTATCTTGACAATCGTAAAGACGCTCCCTATTTGGCCGGATTTTTGCGGAACGGCAGCTATGGAACCAACTTCATAACTGTTAAGCGAGACAAAATTAAGCTTCAGCTTCCGGTGTTTGAAATAGGTAAAAAGGGCGGAGTTGCTGATAAGGATGTTCAGGAGCATTTGTTGGATGAAAGTAAGCAGCAGCAACGGGCATATGTGGAGTTGACCCCAGAGCACGCCTTGTTGAGTTATCCCTCTGATAAAGAGGGGAAGAACCCGCCTGTTACCGTGAAGGTCGCGCCGGGAAGCGTAGAAATATCTTGTCCGATTCCAGACGAAGCGCCAGCCTATATCCGTTTATCTGCCGGAGGGTTTGAGTTCTTCCACCCCACGGGCAAGGCGATATTCAAACTACCGAAAGGGGATATAACCGTAGAGAAAGGGTGATTGTAATGGCACTGGTAAAGGATTCAACCCGCGATCAGAAAAAGTTTTATCGAATGACCTTTGAGCTTCGGAAGACACTGCCCAGTGGGGATTCCGGTTCTATTACCTTGCACACGCTCCTGGTCAATCCATCGGATTTTACGCAGGATGAACCGGGGCGAGGCAACATCGTGCAGACGCTTGGCGGGGCGTATGTGCCTGACTTTGGTTTGGGGCTTCCTACGGTTACACTGTCCGGCACAACTGGATACAGCAAACGTACATCTGCGGAGAGCAGAGTTTTGGACGGATACGAGGAATTTATAAGCTTTAGGGCCGATATACACCGAAAATTCTTGCAGGCCAACGATCCGCAGCATTCGTTGTTCTGGTACAACTGGGAGGACAACGAGTATTACGAGATCCACCCGCAAAACTTTAGGCTCCAGCGGAGCAAGTCGGAGCCGTTGTTGTACCGCTATGAGTTTCGCTTTACTTGCTTGCGGAGGCTGACTAAGACACGCAGGGAAGCGGCTAAGGATTACCTGAAGCGAAACCCTTCCACAAAAGATATGGCCGGGAGACTGTCGGCAAACGTATCTAACATAGGGGAGCTGCTAAACAAGCTCACGAAAGGGGGATGATCAGATGCTGGAGTCGATCTATTTGCCCGAGGAAGAATTGACTTATGTAAATTTCCCGGTGCTCAGGGAAGAACGTCAAAGCATTGAAGATATTACGGCCTATGCTCTGCGGGCGTATACCGCGCTGTCGGATTATAATGAAGCACTGTATGACCGGGTTGATATAAATACGGCTGAATTGGAACAGTATACTACGCTGTGTCGAGATATTTGCAGTCGTTTGGCTTCTGCTGCAAGCATCCCCTTTGACTTGTTATTGGAGCTGCGGTCAATCCTGACAATGCTGTACAAGCTGCGTACATTAGCCGCTGATAGTAGCACGAACGTAATCGGGGAGCCGACAGAAATAAGCACGGAGGATGATGGCCTATGATTGAACATGTGTTGAACGACGCAGATACGATACAAGGCTTGTCCGTGCTGTACAATGTGCCTTGGCAGGATATTGCGGATTATAACGGCCTTGAGTATCCGTACACCATGACGAGCCGGGAAGCCTATTATACCTTATATGCAAGCGGGTATTTGCTGGTAAGGCGGCAGGCAGTGTCCTTGCCACTTACGCTGTATGCTGGTTCATTGTTTATGACGGATGTGGATTCTCAAGGTGTGCAGAAAGTATATGAATTGGTTGAAGACACGACCCTTGCTGCTGGTGTGGCAGAGGGTTATTTTTATGTCCGCAGTCGGTTGCCGGGGAGATTTGGTAATACCATAGTGGGCAGCATTGTTTTGTCCGGATCTATCCGGTCCAGTTCAGAACCCGGTTCTTTGTCTGTTACGAACCCAGAACCGTTCACCAACGGAAAAGATGCGAAGGTACGTCTTACTGGACAGATTGTCTATATAAACAACGGTACCGAACTAGCGACCACGCCCAGCGCGGAACCATTTGGGGGTACCGATCTTAAAATGACTCCAGATGGTGACTTGTCAGATGACGGAACTGGAGACTGGGAAGTTGTAACGGGAATAGACAATATAAAGCAAGCCGTAAGTCATAGGCTGGTAACCCGGCGTGGCAGTCTGACGCAGCACCCAACCTATGGCAGTCGCCTTCATGAGTTTATAGGACTTGCGCAAGCTCCTTATATTCGAAAATTGGTGGAGTTGGATATTCATGAGACACTTTCCTATGAGGACCGCATAAACGGCGTTACCGTGGATAACGTCGTTATTCAGCAGGCTACATATTATGTCTATTTGACTGTTGATGTGGCGGGCAGCAAGGAAAGTATAGGGCTACAAGTGGACCAATCCGGCGTAGCCATTGCCGTATAGAAAGGAGGGAGTATTTTGGCATTTGAACGCAAAACCATGGAGAGTATTATACAGGACATGGTGGACTGGTCAAGGGGCGTCTCCTCTAAAATAACTGATTTTGTGGTTGGTTCCCGCGCCAGAACGATGCTGGAAGCTGTGGGCAAGGAGTTGGAGGAATATTACGATAAAACTTGGCGGGCCATGCGTAAAGCAATAGGGGAAGGGATCTATTCCGCTTTTGGATTTCCGAAGCTTCCGGCTCTGTATGCAACTGGAACGGTCACGTTTACCCGTGTAACACCAGCAGATACCAATTACCTCGTTCCAGTAGGAACGTTGCTTAAAACACAGGCTACGGCTTCCAAAGCTCCGATTAGCTACCGCACCACCTCAGATGCAGTAATAGCAATCGGGGCCATGAGTGTGGATGTACCTGTAATCTGCTTGACTCCCGGCTTGGACGGCAATACAGAGGCCCAAACCATTACCGATTTTGTATCCAAGCCAACCGGGATTGACACGGTATTTAATGGTGCTGCCTTTTCCAACGGGAAAGAGGAAGAGACACAGGACGAGCAAAAAAATCGTTTCAAGAAATTCATTGCGTCATTATCTCGCGGAACGCTGCAAAGCATTGAGTATGGAGCAACCACCGTCCAGCTCACAGATGCAACAGGTCTGGCAATCGAGCGTGTGGTGGATTCCCAAGCGTTTGAGGATTTGCCCGCCCGCAAAGGGGAAGTCGATCTGTATGTTTGGAACGGGGTCGGGACTGCATCGGCAGAACTGTTCGCAGCAATCCAGAAAACCTTGACCGGGTATTATGAAGATGGCAAGCCCGTATACGGATACAAGTCCGCTGGGATACAGATTAATTTGTTCTCCGTTACCACCAAGCCAGTTAATATCCGTCTTACTATAAAATTCGATGATGGTACGACCCTTTCAACGATTCAAACCGATATTGAGCGGGAGATTAGGGACTATTTCAGCGGGGTTAAACAGGGGCAGGAAATGGTACAAACGGAGCTGGAAACCCGCATAAAGCTGCTAAGTGGCATATATGATGTGAAATTGGATTTATCCGTGGATGGTGGCACAACATGGTCCGATGCTAATCCAACCGCAGGAAAAACAGAGAAGCTTGTACCACAATTCCCGATAATCTACCGGGAGGCGGGCGTATGAGGATTCTGAGAAAGCTGCTGGACAACCTTGGCGACAAGTGGAACAAGCTGCCGAAAGAGGTTCCATTTCTAACGCTTGGGCGTGGCGGCGGTCAGCACAGTAGGGTAACGGTTGACGAAGGGATGCTTTATTTTCATACCGCACCGTACCGCCCGGAGCTGCCGGACAAGCAATCTGTTAATCTTCATGGTTTGACCGCCGCTGAATTGCTCCCTGTTATAAGGTACATGGGGTACACCGCAGAACTGGCACCGGAAATACTCAGATTGGATGCTGTCCCACTGGCGTTGCTTGAGGTGGAGAACCTATCAGTTGATTCCACACTTAATGCTTTTACTAGCAATGTTTGGCGGCGTATGTACCCTGTCTATAGGGTGTTACGTAAAGCGGAGGCGGACACGGATCTGGCATTGCTGCAACTGGACCGCAATATGGCTTCTGGACGCTGGCTCGATTATTGGGGCAGCTTCTTCGGTTTGCAACGACGTCCAGGTGAGCTGGCCGAATCTTTCCGCCGGCGATTTACAATGTGGGTGCTGAATCCCAAAACCAATAATGTAGCTTTGCAGGAATTGCTTGCCTACCAATTAGGTGAATCCGGTGGTGTAGAGGTATATGACAAGGATCCTGCGGTTTTGGGTGTCCGGCTGGATGCCAAGTATACAGAAAGTGCAGATGCCTTGTCTGCATTCCGGGATATTTTGCTGGAGAACAAAGGTGGAGGTATTGCCTTTACTACTTCAGTCCATGTATATACCCCGATTCAGCACACGCATTTTTACCGGAGTCGATTGCGTTTGCGGTCAGCAGTACATTTTTTTGGTGGCCGACCTTGGTATCTGGATGGTTTGGAAGTCTTAAATGGGTCTGCTTCGCTATCTGGATGGACCGGAGGACGGATGCGGTATGTTAATAGGCTGGAGTTGAAGACCAAGCACCGTATTGAGAACAGGCAAGAAGGCAGAGTAAAGGCACGAAAAAATTATTGGTTGCTTGATGGTAGCGTTATGTTGGATGGCAGTCGGACATTAAGTTCAACGGAAACGATCATGGAAGCTTAGAAAGGATGATAGCAATGGCTGAACAAGTATTAACGGTAACAACTGCCTACGCAAGAGAGCAGATGGCCCGAGCGCGGGCAGAGGGTGGCACACTAACGAAGGTGGTCAAAATGGCATTCGGTAGCGGTGGAGTGGACACAGAAGGCAAGCCGCTTCCCTTGGACGGAACAGAGCAGTCCTTAAAGTTTGAACTGCTTCAAAAGGATATCTCCAGTTTTGAATTCATTGCCCCGGCCACTATCCGGTACGTCTGCTCACTGGCTGAAACTGAACTAGCCGGGAAAACGATCAATGAACTGGCGTTGGTTGATTCGGCTGGCAAACTAACGGCCATACGAACCATGACCAACAAAATTAAGGACAGCGACATTGAGTTTATATTTGAGATCGACGACATTTATTAAGGAGGGGTAGCTTGTGACAATAAAACAACCAAGACGATTTGTTACCACAGACCAAGGGCATGCCGATGTCTTGAATGTGCCGATTGATACGCTCTATGAAAATGATCAGTCTTTGGACGAGGCTATTAAAAATATAAAGGTAGACGATGCCACAACTACAGTTAAGGGTATTGTCCGACTCAGCGCAGATTATAAGTCTGCTTCTTCCGCTACTGTACCGAACAGCAAGGCTCTTTCTGATTTGTATGGCATATCGTTTGTCGATAGAGGGAAGCCTTTCTCAGTCGATTGGAATTTTATCATCTTACCCGGAGCTTACAGGATTGATGTTGCAACTTTAAACCCTGCTTCGGATCACAGTCCGCCAGGGGCAAATCCTAAAGGCGTTCTTTTTGTAGGATCGGTCAAAGTGGAAGAGGATATGGTAATCGTCCACCTCTATGTCGATGAAACTGGTGGGGTATACAAACGGATTAGAACAGTCGCTGGAGTTTGGCTGCCTTGGGACGGATTAGCAAGCAAGAATCATACGCACTCAGCATCCGATCTGCCGTCTGCGTCAACACAGGCGCGCGGAATTGTGCAGATTAATACATCGGTAAGCAGCACAGCTACAGATCAGGCAGCCGCGCCGATTGCGGTAAAGACGGCTAATGACCGAGCCAATGAAGCATACAATTTGGCTCAACAGTCTTTAACGCAAGCCGTTGATCTTAAAAATAAAATCGTAGGCGCGATCAACGGCAAATTTGGAGGCGCCAGTTCTGATATGAGTAGCGATCAGATAGCAGCAGCAATCACAAATGCACCTGTAAAACGATTCGCAAGCGGTACGTTCAACGGGCAGAGCGCTACAGCTACCGGTATAGCTAGTAGTGTTCAATTATCCCTAGCGGCATCAGGGTTAGGTTTTTCTCCTAACGGGATATTTTTTAGAGTGGAATTGCGTGACACATCCAACAATATTTATTTAAGCGGAACAGTGTACGATGTAAAATCGTTCGGAAGGCAAGCTCTGGAAGACGGAGGTTTCAACAATCGGATTAATTCTCCTTACCTAACTCCACAAAGCGGTGGTTTCGTCGTGGATGTAACAAGTGGATCACTGCGAACTGGCGGTGGGGGGACGATTGCAGTTTTAAAAGCTTATGAATGGTGGGCATTCGAATAAAAAACGAAAGGGTGGTTTATATGAAAATAGGATCGAAAGTCTACTGGCGCAAAGCCTCCGGTGAGGTAATCTTCATCACGCCGGAAATCGAAAGCGACTTTGCTCGCGAAACAACAAAAGAGGATGATATGGGGTTTTATCCGCAACTCAAGGGGTTCGATCCGGCGCAGGTTGAGGTATTGCAGTTAAACTATCGTCAGTATTACGAAGACTTCCAGCGAGCAAAGTCATATGTGGTCAATCCGGACACTGGAAAGATGGAATTTATCTATATTGACGGCAACGGTGGCGAGACTCCAACACCGCAAGTTCCTCTGACTGATCAAGTAAGCGACCTAAAGGCGCGTCAGGACAGTACGGAGGCCGCATTGCTTGCTCTTATGGATACCACTACTACAACCTAATAAGGAGGTGAAGCATTATGTATGCATTTCTACTTAACATGTGGATTATAGGCAAAGTGGATGAGGAACGTCTTAACCGATACACACCTAAGTTTATCCAAGAATCAGAGCGAAATGAGATCTTAGCAACACCGCAAAATGTTTAACCAGCGTATCCAAAACGGATGCGCTATTTTTATGCCCCCGGTGAGTGGTTGGGGGCTTTATTTTTTCTTAGGGGGAGCAAGAATGAGCCAAATTAAAATGTTTGGCAGCACCGTATGGACCGCAATGGTCGGGGCATCGGAAAAGGAGGCAGCGGCAGGGGGAATTACAGCGCTGACTGGCCTGATTGTTACATTTTTGGGTGGGTGGGACAAGCCGCTGAAGGTGCTGTTTTATATGATGGTGGCAGATTATATTTTTGGAGTTATCGCAGCTTTTAAAAATAAGAAAGCAGACAGCAATGTAATGTTTTGGGGAGGAATTCGTAAGGCTACTGTTCTAATGGTGGTGGGTTTATCTGCACAAATTGATGATTGGTTACAACCAGATGCGCCTATTTTTAGGATAGCAGCGATTTATTTTTACGCTGGACGTGAAGGACTGTCACTGGCCGAGAACCTTGGGGCATTGGGAATCCCATTGCCATTCAAGCTTAAAAGTTTCTTGCGGCAGTTGAAAGACAAGGGAGATGAAACAGATGCAACAACGAAATAGACGTAATGCACAAGGTATTGACGTGTCCCATCATCAGGGGAATATTGATTTTAAAAAGGTGGCTGCAGACGGGATCAGCTTTGTTTTTATTAAGGCTACACAGGGACGGTCGTTTCGCTCCAAAACGTTTTTGCGGTTTGTGAAGGATGCGAAGGCCGCAGGCTTGATGATTGGGGCGTATCACTACATTGACGACTCAGCTACCACACCGGATGAAGCCCGAAAAGAGGCGGCTAACTTTGTTTCTGCCATCAAGGACGCTGGAGGCGTGTCCATGTTCGACCTGCCGCCCGTGATGGACTATGAGTCCAATAAGTCCAAGCTTAGCAAAACGGCGATTACAGCCGTAGCCAAGACATTTCTGGAGGAAGTAGAGCGGCTCACTGGAGTACGTCCAATTGTTTATACGTATCCATCGTTTATAGGGAATTTTTCGGGGCTGTCCGGTTATCCATTGTGGATTGCAAGGTACAGCGCTACACAAGTACCATCGGATGCGTCCGGTTGGACACGCTGGGACTTCTGGCAGTATTCCGATGGTTCCGCAGGCGGAACGCTACCGAACGGAAAAATACGAGTTAATGGCATTGGCGGACCAGTGGACCTTAACGAGTACAACGGCACAGTGGACGAGTTACGCAATTGGATTACGGCAATGAAAAAGGAGGGAAATACAGTGTCAAAACAACAAAGAGACATTAACAAAGTTAGCCCATGGGCAGCCGATGCGTGGAAGGAAATGACCCAAAACGGGTATTTTGATGGAACCCGTCCAGGTGCGCCAATTACCCGGGAAGAAGTTGCTGTTGCTCTTAATCGTCTACGTAAAAACATTCTCAAGGGGGAGAAGTAATTATTATGATAGAACAATACATTACAACCATTGCACTATCCGCTATCGGCTTGGTTACAATCGGGGCTCTGACTCTTGGCACGGCAGTATACCGAAAGCTAAAGCCACTCTATGAGGCTCGTTTTACAGCAGAGCAGCGCAAGCGAATTGAGCAACTTGCTCACGATGCCTATGCTTATGCCGAAACCAAATTTGCAGGCCAAGGAGCTGCTAAATTCCACGGGGCAACTAAGTACCTCGCAGATAAGCTGGGGACGGTTGGAATACAGGTGGGCTCGGATGAAATAGAATCGGCAGTGCAATTAGCCTGGGAGAAATTTAACCCCGGTAAAACCAAGCGCGTTGATTTTGAATTACAGCCACCTGAAGATGTGGCTAAAGCGGCTGTTTCGGCTTTTGCAGCTAAAGTTAGCGAATTGGTAAACCAAGCTGTGGGAGATAATAAAGTACCTACAGCTTCTACGAAGGAGCAAACTGCCGTTCCAGCTACCCAACCACCTGTCGCTGCCGAATAATCACAAACGTTTGGAAATACGAAGCACCCTGCTGGCTTAAAGCCGGTGGGGTGCTTTTTTTGTTTACAGGAGTGTTCTTATGACAAACGCAGCTTTTCCAGATGATTCGCAAAAAAGATATTGACAATTGTTAATTACTGGGCAAAAATAGTAAATGATTATAAAATACTGGAATTTCTATGCGAAGGGTGGCTATGGCATGAAGCATACACCTACGATTCGAGCAGAATTAGACAGATACCTACAACAAGAAGGATTGAGTTTAACACAATTTGGTCATATTGCTGATATGAATAGGGGAGCAGTAAGTGCTATCGTGACAGGAAACAAGCCTTTGTCTGTTAACCAACTGGATCGAATTACTGAGGCTATGGGTTTACCGGAAGGTCACTTTTATGACTTGTTCATAGAAAACTACATCATCGACCATCCTCCGAATATGAGGCGAATCGAGCCATTTTTGTTTCGCTGTGCGGAGTTGGACAAGTTGGATGCGATCCGTCGAGTGGTGGGAGCCATCATGGACAATCTACTGTATTCGCCCAAACTATTTGACATTGCAGAAGAATTGTTGGCGCAGGGAAGACATGCGGCTGCATTGCTGCTCTATGAGGGGGTAGCTGAAGCGGAGAAATATCAACATTCTGAGCGCTTGGCAGTCTGTCAATATCGTATATTTACGATTCAGATTGGAGACGACCAAACCCAAAATCTCCACGCTGCTGCGTTACTTGAAGCTTTTGTTGAGCGATTGAATGAAATAGACCAACTTGACGCATTGAAGGACTTAGCGAATTTGTATCGTTCATTGTGTAAGTGGGACAAGGTCGATGAAATGGCAAGAAAAATGAGAGAAAAAGCGGAAATCCAATATACAATTAAACATCAACAGAAGAAACGAGAGTGTGACGAACCTGCTAAGAAGTTAAGTCGTCCCATGTTTGTGTACATCACATATGCCGATTTACTATGTGCAAGTGTCTGCGAAGCCCAAGGCGATTATCAACAAGCTCTAGAATATACATATGCCTACACTGATTTAGATTGGGTATTGGAGACAGACGAAGATACTTTATATTGGCTAAATCTTTATAAGGATTGGGCGAAATGTAATAGTTACATTTATAAACTTTTGTCCGGTGATACAAGTGTGCTTCCAGATTATGTTGAATACATTGCCAAATCAAAAGTAGATAAAGAAATGGTAACTAAGATATTGAACGTACTGCTTGCAGCTAACCAGTATCAACTAGATATAGACGATATACTTAGACGTTTTGAAACTATAATTAATTCGTTTACTCAACAGGTGCAGCCATCAATGGATATGTATACTAGGCAAGTTATACCAGAACAATATGCACGATTTGGATACGAGTTAGCTTATTATTATTTATATAGAGGATCATACGGTGATGGCTTTAAACATTTGATGTATGCAACGGTACAGTCACATATAATAAATAACGAAACTTATTTTATAAACTGCATGGGGCTATTCGTGAAGTTTAGAACACATGCAGTTCCTGAGTTCAAAGAAGAGTTTTTAAATCTTATTGAAAAGGTGTGGTTAAACAATGTTGAGAAAAATGGTTCTTCTGATCGTCGCAGCTAGTTTTTTATTTATTGTGAGTGGGCCTAATCATGCTTATGACCAGCACCCTATTCAGCTTAATGCTACCGTTGGAGGTTCCTAAGCTTAGATAAACAAAACAATCCCCGCTAACCTTAATTGGTCGGCGGGGATTTTTGTTGAACGATCTGAGGAAACAGTGTGTTTAACGAATCTAAGGACAGTGTATTGAACAGTACCCCTGTCAAAACCTCTCCTTGATTAATTATGATCCCCAAAACTGAAGAATTAATGTGTAGTTAAAAAGCAATTCAGTAAGAGCCTTTTTTTGTCGTTGAAGGAATCAACATACCATTCACCGAATACCTATCCTGAGGTGAACAGCATGAACCATACATATAAAGTGTTAAAGTCGGATATAGAATTATTTGCAGCTGCATTAAACCAGGTAAGGGTATATGTTGTTCAGCCGTTGGGTGAGGAGTGGGTATCGGTTATAGACTATGGTGGCACTATAGAAAAGTTCTCGCCTGAATCGGTCAAGATTGCCAGAGCTTATTACTTACGGAACCAGTTTGAATTTAGAGTAGATGTGAAAAAGGACTCCGCTGGTATGTAAACAGTATGGAGTCCTTTTTATTGTTTCATTTTAATTATGTCTTATTCATCAGCTTAATTATGTCTTATTCATCAGCGTTATTTTGAAAAGAGGATATCGCCTTAAAATTATTTGTGAAATTAACATAAAGCAAAAATAATTTGATTATCTGGCACTGCACATGGTGTAAAGAAACAGTAACCTACAACAAAACCAAAGATATTAGTCACGGGCCACATTAAAAATACATCTGTCCAAGTAAAAATAAGGCTATATTTAAAATAACAAAATCCTGGAAGAGGTCTATAATCATAGTCTTCTACAGCCCTGCTTCTAGGAGTACTGTGAACGTAAACTCCTCCTTGGCTACTTCCATCAGATTGAACAATCTCCAAAGCCTGTTGTATATTTTGAGGGCGCATTTGAATTACTTTTTTAAGCAAGGTAGGGTTTGCTTTTAATTGTTGATAAAGACTCAACATTTGTGCAGGAGGTTGTTCAGTCGGGCGTTGAAATTGTCCTAGTATAGTTGTCATATTACCTGAATTGAGACCACCGCTGCTTCCATAAGGTAATTGAGGGATGGGCATTGCTGGTTGTGTGGGGACTGTAAAGGTTCCTGGTGTTTGATGACCACCGCTGCTTCCATAAGGAAATTGAGGGATGGGCATTGCTGGCTGTGTGGGGACTGTAAAGGTTCCTGGTGTTTGATGCATCGAACGATATTGAAACATAATTCAAAACACACCTTCCGTTTATTGTTTTCACTTCACAGTCGTACTATATTCAACTTGATCAATAAGGTGCCCAGAAAAAAATTAGAGGGTATTAAGAGCCAAGCTACTAGAATTTTTAACAAGTTTTCATAATATTAAAACCCCAGACTGCGCTGGGGTTGATTCATTTTGTGAAACTAATTTTATTTTTGTTTTTATTAAGATAGTATTGAACTGCCCTGTTTTCGTCCGGGAACCCTTCTGTGATTTTTTCGAGCTGCACGGAAATTACTTTACCGTTCCTTATTTCTACCGTCAGCTCGGGGTCAGTGTAATCATTACCATAGGAATAATAAATTGAATCTGATGTATTCATTTTAGTTAAGGGATTTCCTAGTTTATCGATGACTTTTTTTAATGTATCGCCCACCACAAATTTGTTTTTGATACCTTTTCCCTTTTGATAAACACTTGCATATTCAAGAATTCCGTTGTGGAAGTGAAGATATTGATTGTCATCAAAGAAAGCAACATCCCCACTATATGCCATTTGATAATATTCTGTTTCAATTTTCATGTTCTTGAGCTGTGGCTGTAGGTCCGAAAAGGCAGAGCCCAGTGTCCAATTACCTACAGTATTGAAATTCTCGTAAGGTTTCTGTGCGGATGCGTGGGTGATTATAATTGAGCAAAAGAAGAAAACTGTAAATATTGAAAGGCATATTTTTTTAAACAAAACTGACATCTGATTGTTCACCTCGTGTTTTTCTATAGTCTATCAGCGTCAGGAACATTTTTCTATATAATCATGTAATATTTACCTTTTCGCTATTGATGAACATTGCTCAAAACAGTATATTTTACAGTGATGGAATTATTAACGTAGAGGATGGGGAATAGATGTGGGATACGTCTATGTTTATAACTTTTAGCGTGGTAGAGAGTTTTGCGGCTTTTGTACTAACCCTAACAATTTTTCGGTTAAAAGCTTTAGACTTTCAATGGCAGGCGCTAGTAGTGACTTTGTTAATGTCCTGCCAAAGCTTCGTGCTTCGTGAAGAATTAGATGTGGCTTTTTTGGCTCCAATAATAAATATATTGTTAATGGTGCTATTGATTACTACTGTGGTTAAAGTGCCACTAATATGGTCTTGCATACTATCGGTGACTGGGTTTTTCGTCTATACACTATTCCAGACCATCATTTTGCTACTTATGTATTCTGGTATCCCTATGAGTGAGTTACAAGGAGGATCGGCAAAGGGATCTTTATTACAAGCTGTTACTAGCGCAGTTGTACTGATCGTGTCAGGACTGCTTTATAAACTCGGCATTGGTTTTATAGCCCCGTTTGACAAACTGCGTTTTAAGTGGGAACAGAACATTGTGATTATTGTAATAATAGGCGCTTTGGCGACCCTTGCAGTAATTGCATATGTAAATGATGTTTGGCTTAATATAGCCTATTTTGCACTGGCAGCGGGGATGTTTCTATATTACGCACTTCGAAAGGAGAGGGAATATGATTGAGCCACTAGCTTTACGGATGGCTCAGCACATCAAAAGTGTTGTACCAGACCATCCGACCTCTGTTCCGGTATTGAAGCACGCGCTGGCTATAACATTGAATCTGGTGTTTATCACTGGACTGACCATAGTGATATCTGCTTTTACAGACCGTACAAAAGAAGTATTAATTATAATGGCAGCATTCGCATTTTTGAGACAGATGACTGGGGGACTACACCTTAAAAGTGGTATGGGCTGCGTAGCTGTTTCAACGATATTGTTTACTGGGTTATCGTTCGTAAAACTTGATTACAGCTGGACGATAGGTGCAACTTTGGTTAGCATGCTGTTGATTCTCGTCTTTGCTCCAGCAGGAATAGAGCGGCAAACGCGTATACCACCACGCTATTTCCCGCTGCTGCGGTCTGGCGCTTTTATTGTAGTTAGCTTTAATCTATGGATTGCTAATCCGTTTATAGCTATAAGTGTTTTGGCACAATGTCTGCTTTTAATCAACATAAGGAGGTGAAAACTATCATGATGAAAAGTATCTATGGCGCAATTGCATCCAGCCTTACCGCAATCGCAGTTATGTCTGTTAGCGTTGCAAGTATGTTTTATGTCTACAGTCCAGAACCACCAAAAGAACTGATGAAGTAAGTACGGAGGTTACATGATAATATCAGTCACCACGGAGCCTGATAGGGGGCCAAAACTATTGGATGTAGGTAAAATCCTCTTTGTCGAAAGTAGGAGCCATATCCATCGAATTTTAATGCATACGTTTGAGGGGAGTTTTTACACTACAGGCCCCCTGAATTACTGGGAGATGTTATTCAACAACGAGGGATACAACTTCTACAACGTGGATCGGAGTTACACCATAAACGTCGATGCGCTAACGGGAATAAACGAAGCATTAAAACTCGCTGAATTTCAAGACGGCCAAAACTACAAGAAAATGACTTGCACTATGGCAGGATTTAGATATAAGAAAGTAGCTTCGGCTTTGGTAAAATTAAAACCTGATATCGTATTCTCTAATTAGTAAAGAGCCGCTGTTCATTTAGCGGCTCTTTTAAATTAATAACTATAACACAAGTCTTTTGTAAAAGACTGTCGAAAGGTACTGTCGATTATTCAAAATTCATATGCGAACTTACGTTTACAAAAACCTAAATATTGGTTTAAATAGTCCTTGTGAGATGAGTAAATGACATA
Organism: Paenibacillus sp. S29; assembly: GCF_049319765.1. Lineage (NCBI taxonomy): Bacteria > Bacillati > Bacillota > Bacilli > Caryophanales > Paenibacillaceae > Paenibacillus > Paenibacillus sp. S29. Next base: position 177,705 of record NZ_JBMOUI010000013.1, read on the forward strand.
AAAGGGGAAATTGGCATGAAATTTTTGGAGCCTTCCATCACACGGAGAATAGAACAGATAGTCAAGGAAAACGAAGTAAAGCATGAAAAGGATTATAAACATTTTGACGACCTGTTGAGTACCTTAAAGAAAACTGTCCCTGAACATCTGCATGGCACAATCGCCGAAATTGAAGATATGTACATACAGCGAGTAGAAGAAGTAGAACCTATCTATCGAACTGGATTTGAAGATTGCTCTAAGCTGATTAACTTCGTGTTAAGATACGATGTGGAATAATGAAAAGAACCCTAATATTAGGGTTCTCAGGCTGTCGAGAAACCCCCTGTTTTTTTAATGAGGTTTAAAATGGTCATTTTGATCAATTAAAAATGGGTCCTCAGATCGTTTTAAATCGATTTTTGTTTTAAAAGTTGAGTCTCCCCAAATAAAAAATAAAGTGCCGGAAAGTCCTTTGGACTTTCTCGACACTCTGAGAACCCTAATATTAGGGTTCTCAGGCTGTTGAGAAACCCCCTGTTTTTTTGCAGGGGGTTTAAAACTGTCTTAGTGGTCTAAAAACTAGGGTCCTCAGATCGTTTTA
>NZ_JBMOUI010000014.1:0-173345 GCF_049319765.1 Paenibacillus sp. S29
GCCCTTAGCTCAGCTGGATAGAGCGTTTGACTACGAATCAAAAGGCCGGGAGTTCGAATCTCTCAGGGCGCGCCATTAACTTCATAAGCCGGTGTGGCGGAATTGGCAGACGCGCGCGACTCAAAATCGTGAGGGAAACCGTGGAGGTTCGAGTCCTCTCACCGGCATCTATTTCGGGATGTAGCTCAGCTTGGTAGAGCACCTGGTTTGGGACCAGGGGGTCGCATGTTCAAATCGTGTCATCCCGATTCAAAAGGAAAGTCGCTGGAAGCAGCGGCTTTTTTTTATATTCATATCTTTTTGTATAAATCAGTAATCCTCAGGTCACACTAACACAAAAAGTGGGACGGAAGGGATTACTGTGAAGCGATTAAGTTGGAAAAAACAGATGAAACGGCGCTGGAAACAGTGGAGAAGAACAGTGTGGGCATGCAGCATTTTTGGTGCGGCTTGTTTGCTGGCAGGGTTGGGTATTCTGTTTTCGAATTATTTGCAGGCTATGTTGTCACAGCCACTCGCTACTACCGTCATGGCAGAGGAGAGCATGGAGGAGGCTTTACATCTGAGTCCAACTGAAGATCACTCCTCACAGATGCAACTATTGCAAAGTATTCGTGCTTCCGGTATAAGCAGGAAGACCCGTCTGTTAACCACCTACGTGTGTGGTACGGAAACACTTTCCTTGGGAACGCTAAGTTCACAGCAGCTAGAGACCTTACTGAAGCAACATCCCGATTGGAAGGGACGACTTAATACCAAAGGAGAGGTGTGGCTGGAGCGCAGGGTGGAAGACTTGTCAGAGTCATGCAAAGAGCATGGATACATGGGGTTAAGCACTGACGGGCAGCTTACACTGTATGAAGGGCTACCTAAAAAGGAAAAAGTTATCCGCACTTTTTTTCAATTGGATGTGGGTTCCATGGAGACGGCCTTGCCAGAAGGGGTATATAAACAACTTCAGCAGGGAATACGTGTACAGGATATAAATGAGTATAACAGTGTAATCTCCACTTTTAGTGACTTTGCCCTGGAGCGAACACAAAGGGTATTAAAGCAGCACTATTGATTACAACTACGAGACGTTAGGCATTGCCCATGTGGTGAGGCTTGAAGCGTCTCTTTTTATGTTTTTACTCACGTTTAAATTTTTTCCTCTATTAGATACAAAGTTTTGTTATAATGAAAAGAACGACACATATGTTCGCTTTATATGGTATTTGGCCATGATTATATTCAGGATAACGCTGGCTTTTGGTTAGGTACGCCATGTTTGAGCGATAGGGGAGAGATTTTTTTGCGTTTTTTAGGAATTGATCCGGGTATTGCCATTGTGGGCTTCGGGTTTGTAGACAAGATTGGCAGTAAAGTAGTTCCTGTGCAGTATGGCTGTATCCAGACTGAGGCTCATACACCGGAAGAAGAAAGGCTGCTTCATGTGTATGAAGGCATGTTGCAATTAATAGATAAATATAAGCCTGATGCGGTAGCACTGGAAAAGCTCTTTTTTAATCGCAACGTTACAACCGCTATGTCTGTAAGTCAGGCACGTGGGGTGCTGGTACTAGCTGCAAAACAACGTAATTTGCCTATAGGTGAATACACACCGATGCAGGTAAAGCAGGCTATTGTAGGGTATGGTAAGGCTGAGAAGAAACAGGTACAAGAAATGGTTAGAATGTTCCTAAAGCTTCAAGTTGTGCCCAAACCGGACGATGTAGCGGATGCTTTGGCGGTGGCTATTTGTCATGCGCACTCCTATGGACTAAATTCAAAATTAAATGAGGTATTGCGAAAATGATAGATTTCTTGCGTGGTTCTGTGGCCCATTTGGAAAATGAATATGTTGTTTTAGATGTGCAGGGTGTAGGGTATAGGGTATTTTGTCCGAATCCTTACGCGTTCGCCAAAACTGAAGGTCCAGTGGTTATTTACATTCACCATCATGTAAGGGAAGATGCTATTTTACTGTTCGGTTTTGCGACCCGTGAGGAGCAGCAGCTTTTCCGTAAACTGATTGATGTATCTGGTATTGGACCGCGTGTTGCGCTTGGTATTTTAGGAGGCGGTACGCCTGCTCATGTGGTAACGGCGATTTATCAGGAGAATATCACATTTCTCACCAAGTTACCGGGGATCGGTAAAAAGACGGCACAACGTATGATTCTGGATTTGAAAGACAAGCTGGACGGTATTGGCTCGTTGGGGATGGCAACCGGATTGTTTGCTGAGCCTGTCGTAGAAGAAGGCGAAGGTTCATATTGGGGCGAGGCCCGTGAGGCGCTCAAGGCGCTCGGTTACACGGATGCTGAGTTGGATAAGGTATGGAGCAGAATGAAGAAAGATGCGAAACCTGATGAATCTGCCGATATTTTGATGAAGCGGGCTTTGCAACTGTTGTTTGCCGGATAGGACGATGATGTCCGCTAACAAATGTCTGGTGAAAAGAGGAGCGATGGAACATGGATGACCGGATTATTTCCGCCAATTTGATGATGGAAGACCAGACGGCGGAGCTAAGCCTTCGCCCCCGTTATCTAAATGAATATATCGGGCAAAATCAGGTTAAGGAAAATCTGAAAGTATATATCGAAGCGGCCAAAATGCGTAAAGAAGCGTTGGACCATGTACTGTTGTACGGACCGCCTGGGTTGGGTAAAACAACTCTTGCTAACATTATCGCCAATGAGTTGGGGGTTAATTTGCGTACGACTTCAGGTCCTGCAATTGAAAGACCGGGAGATTTGGCAGCATTGCTGACCAATCTTCAAGAGGGTGATGTTTTGTTCATTGATGAGATTCATCGCCTTCATCGTACGGTGGAAGAAGTCATGTATCCGGCGATGGAGGATTTTGCGCTGGACATTATGATTGGCAAAGGCCCGAGTGCACGTTCGGTCCGTCTGGATTTGCCACCCTTTACCCTTATAGGGGCCACTACGCGCGCTGGGCTGCTCTCTGCGCCATTGCGTGACCGGTTTGGTGTTATTAGTCGATTAGAGTTTTATACGACAGACGAGCTGGCTTACATCGTGTCTAGGAATGCGGATATTATGGAGATTGAGATTGTTGGGGATGCGGCGGAGGAAATCGCATTGCGTTCACGGGGGACCCCGCGTATTGCTAACCGACTGTTAAAAAGGGTGCGTGATTTTGCCCAGGTTGCTGGAGACGGTATTATTCATTCTGAGTTGGCTGCAGAGGCGCTAAAGAGACTTCAAATAGATCCACTCGGGCTGGATGAAATTGATCATAAAATGCTTAAGGCCATGATTCATTCATTCCGGGGCGGGCCTGTAGGATTGGACACCATTGCTGCAACTATTGGTGAGGAGAGTCAGACAATTGAGGATGTGTACGAGCCCTATTTGTTACAAATTGGCCTTTTACAAAGAACACCTCGGGGACGAACAGTGACTCCGGCGGCATATGGCCACCTTGGAATCCCACTGCCAACGGATCCACGGTGAGTAGGAAACATGATGCTTTTCAAAAAATCATTGCATGATTACACGCAATTATGGTGAATACGATATTGGCTGACGGATGATTGAGGGAAGTGAGAGTGTAAGTAAGATTCGAGCGGGTTCATATTTTGGTTTATTCCGCCGATGTATTTAAAGGGATAGACAAGGGTCGAGATCCCGATAAATTACGCAATATAAGTGCTAGACAGCTAGATTGGGGGAGCCAGAAATGAGTGGAGAAGCATTTAACCGAAAAAGTATTTTCGGTGCATGGATGGGCCGGGCCAAACGAGCAGCAGCGATTATGGTATTAGCTACAGTGTGCATACCTTGGTCTTCGGGCGTTCACGCTGCTGCCGCCCAAGAGGATATTCGTGTAGTGATTTTTGCGGATCTAGGTAGCAAATATAAAGCGACAGTCCCCGCTGTAACCTTGAAATCATCAGGAGGTCTGAGTGTTGGACAGAACAGTGGGGGCAGTTTTCAAACTTGGATGGGACTGCCAGACAGTACGGCTCGTTTTAGTGTAGACAGCTATCGGGTGAAGGTACTTGAAGGAAATGAAGCAGCGGCGATAAAAGCGGCCCAAGCCCTGCAAAAGACTAATGATAAACCTACGGTTTTTATCGGTTCAAAAAATGGTAGCTCAGTGTATCAAGTGTACGCGGGAATATATGCTAGTGAGCAGTCTGCGCAGGCTGCTGTACAGCGGATTTCCTCCGCAACCGGAGCGCAGGCCGAGGTTAAGGGAAACAAGCATTGGTCCACAGGAAGCTACGGAAGCGAGCAGGAAGCTAATCTCGTTCGAACGACAATTGCTGCGGCAGGCTTTGATGCTTTTACTGTAATTCAATCAAGAGGCCAGTATGCTGTATGGGTTGGAGAAGAAAGTAATGACAGCAAGCTGTCGGCTTTGAAAACAGAGCTGGAGAGCAAGCAGCCGAGACTCACGCTGTCTAAAGTTAATGCTACTCAAACCGGCCTCATTATAAGACAGGAAGCAGGAGTCACGACTGGCTCGCAGGTGATGTCTCATTACATGCTAAGTGGTTCTGATCATAGCAAGGTAATTGTCAACGGCGGTAATGATGGAATACAAGTGATGGAGAGATCACAGCGTACATATCGCGGCGAGATGGAGATTGCCATGACGTCAGGCCAGCTGGCGCTTGTGAATGAAGTTCCTCTGGAGCAGTATTTGTATTCCGTGGTAGGAGCAGAGGTCTATTCCTCATGGCCAGATGAAGCGCTCAAGGCTCAAGCGGTAGCGGCTCGTAGCTACGCGCTTGCCCAAGGCAATCGGTTTCAGATCGGCAATGTAGTAGATGGCACGTTAAGCCAGGCTTACAACGGTAAGAGCTCGGAACATGCCAATGTCAATGAGGCTGTAGATGCAACAGCTGGTGAAGTCATTAAAAGTGGCGGCAAAGTGGTCGAAGCTGTATTTTCATCTAATGCGGGCGGTGTGACAGCAGATGCCTCAGAGGTGTGGAACAGTGGTGGCGAAGCCTTTGCCAGCGTAGACAGCTCGGGAGATACTTCAGCGCAAAAAGGAGCACAGGAGTGGTATCATGTACTTCTCTCCAGTGGCAAGACAGGGTATATTAGTGAGGATAATGCTAAGGAACTGGAGGGTGTCACAGAAGCGGGGTTAGACAAAATCACCGTCACTGCGGAAAATACAAATGTGCGTCCTATTCCCCAAATTCAATCGACGGTTACCCCAATAGCCAAGGCGCAGCCGGGCGAAGAGATCATTGTATTAGAAAAGGTGCCTCAGTCCGGAGACTATGCATGGGTGCGGGGGCCCTTTACGTCAGCTCAGCTTGCTAAATCCCTGCAAGGGAAAGTAACGGGCACAGTGCCTTCCTCTATTAATCACCTCGATGTCACCAAACGTGGTCCATCAGGGCGAGTGTTGGAGGTTGAAGCGAACGGAACCCCTTTGAAAGTGAAATATCCGGATATGTTTCGCTCAGCAATGGGCGGACTCCCGAGCACACTGTTTGATATTGCGAGTACCGGAAGTTATACTGTATTAGGCGCTGATGGGGCTACTTCTCATGTAAGTGGTACACAAGGCACTCAAATCCTGTCCGCATCTGGCAGCAGTACTTCAAGTGGTAACGGGGTGATCGTCATGAATGAAGATCGTCATGCACGAGTCATTGACAAAACACAAAGCTTTATTTTTACAGGTAAAGGAAATGGTCATGGTTTGGGCTTATCCCAATGGGGTGCCAACGGTTTGGCCGAGCAGGGGTATGATTACAAGAAAATTTTGCAACACTATTACAAAAATGTGGATATAGTTAAGGACTGACCAATATATGAATGTAAACGACTACGATTTTGAACTGCCTGAAACATTAATTGCACAGACACCTTTGCTTGATCGGAGCGCTTCCAGATTACTGACGTTAAACAAAAATAACGGTGAAGTGGGTCATCATACGTTTTCGGATATTGTGCAGTATCTCCAGCCAGGGGATACGCTGGTATTAAACGATACGAGAGTGATTCCTGCACGCTTGTTTGGCATCAAGGAAGACACGGGAGCTAAGGCTGAGGTTTTGTTGCTTAAGCAACTGCAAGGGGACCGATGGGAAGCATTGGTGAAACCCGGTAAAAAGCTAAAAAAGGGTGCTGTTATTGTTTTCGGTGATGAGCTGAAAGCAGTAATTGAGGAAGAAGGAGATATGGGCGGAAGGGTGCTTTCATTTTCATATGACGGTATTTTTCAGGAGATCTTGGACCGTCTGGGGCAGATGCCGCTTCCGCCGTATATCAAGGAACAACTGGATGACCGCGAGCGTTATCAGACCGTTTATGCTCGACATGAAGGTTCGGCTGCGGCTCCAACGGCAGGGCTGCATTTTACAGAAGAATTGCTGGACCAGATTAAAAAGAAGGGCGTTACCGTTGCCTTTATCACACTTCATGTTGGCTTAGGGACGTTCAGACCGATGTCTGTGGATACGATTGAAGAGCATGTCATGCACGAAGAGTATTATTCATTATCACAGGAAACGGCAGATGTACTTAATGCAACCAAGGTGCGCGGTGGGAGAATCGTGGCAGTGGGAACAACCAGTTGTCGAACGCTGGAGACGGTGGGCAATACATTCGCAGATGGAGTGCTGCAGGCCAGCAGTGGCTGGACACAGATTTTTATTTATCCAGGCTACGAATTCCGTGTGGTGGATGCGATGATTACGAATTTCCATTTGCCTAAATCCACCTTGGTTATGCTGGTCAGCGCACTGGCAGGCAGGGAGAATATTATGCATGCTTACCAGGAGGCGATTGACCGACAATATCGGTTCTTCAGCTTCGGGGACGCAATGTTCATTTATTAATTAAGGATGGTAGAGAAAATATGGCACCAGCAATAAGATACGAACATATTAAAACCTGCAAGCAATCGGGAGCTCGTCTCGGGCGTGTACACACACCTCACGGAGTTATTGAGACACCAACCTTTATGCCGGTGGGAACTCAAGCGACTGTTAAAACGATGAGTCCTGAGGAACTGAAAGCGATGGATGCTCAAATTATTTTGAGTAACACGTACCATTTGTTTCTTCGTCCCGGACACGATATTATTCGTGAAGCGGGTGGACTGCACAAGTTTATGAATTGGGATCGCCCTATTTTAACAGACAGCGGCGGATTCCAGGTGTTTTCTTTAAGTGAAATGCGTAAAATTTCAGAGGAGGGTGTTCATTTTCGCTCTCATTTAAATGGAGATAAGAAGTTTCTTTCACCAGAAGTGGCGATGGAAATTCAAAACTCGCTTGGCTCAGATATTATGATGGCCTTCGATGAATGCCCGCCGTTTCCGGCTGAATATGAGTATGTGAAAAAGTCACTGGAACGCACCAGCCGTTGGGCTGAGCGTTGTCTAGAGGCACACGCGCGCCCTCATGATCAAGGTCTGTTTGCCATTGTTCAGGGAGGCATGCATGAAGATCTGCGCAAGCAAAGCGCTGCGGATTTGACTTCCATGGATTTCCCGGGGTATGCTATTGGTGGACTGAGCGTAGGTGAACCGAAACATTTGATGTATGAAGTGCTCGATTATACGGTTCCTCTGCTTCCCACCAACAAGCCACGTTATTTGATGGGCGTGGGTTCGCCTGATGCTTTGATTGAAGGCTCTATCCGTGGTGTGGATATGTTCGATTGTGTACTTCCAACCCGAATTGCTCGCAACGGGACAACGATGACCAGCCAAGGTCGTCTTGTCGTTCGCAATGCCCAATATGCAAGTGATTTTGGCCCGCTCGATCCCGCTTGTGATTGTTATACCTGTCGCAATTATTCACGTGCTTACTTGCGACATTTGATTAAAGCGGATGAAACCTTCGGGCTCCGACTGACAACGTATCATAACTTGCATTTCTTAATACAATTGATGCGTAATGTCAGACAAGCGATTATGGATGACAGGCTGCTTGATTTCCGAGATGAATTTTTTGAGCAGTACGGTCTTCATGATAATGATAAAGGCTTTTAAGTTTTAGGGAGAGTATACGAAAGGGGGATTTAACATGTTTCATTTTGCTACAGCCGCTGCTGCACCCGGTGGAACTGGCGGACTTTTCCAAATGATCTGGCCACTGGCTCTGATGTTTGTAATCTTCTATTTCTTGCTGATTCGCCCGAATCAGAAAAAACAAAAGCAGCGTCAAACGATGCTTCAAGCTTTGAAAAAGGGAGATAAAGTAATTACAATCGGAGGTCTTCACGGTACAATTATGGAGATTACGGATGATGTAGTAGTTTTGCGTGTGAATGATGTCACGAAGCTGACCTTTGACCGCAGTGCAATCAGCAACGCGATTGCAAAAGACACGGCATCTGAGGAAGTTGTTTCCAAATCGTAAAATGCTGGTGACCGTTATGCAAAAACCGAGCCTTTAAGGAGGCTCGGTTTTTTTGTGTTGTTTTATTACATGGATACAAACAATTTGATTACTTGTTGAGATTAATGCCAAACATCCCACCACCTGCGCCTATGACAAACGCGAAACCTAAGTGTAACAGGTCCTTGCCGTTCATGCCCGCATCCAATGCCAGAAAACCGACCAGAAGAACGATTAGCCCATACAGGATGCCTGTAATACCGCCTTGATACCAGCCTTTGTTTGTGGATCTTTTACCGGCGACGAAGCCGCCAGATAGCATGGCGAATGCATGGACGATGTACGTATACAATGATAAGTCCTGTTCCTGCATCTGTGTCAGCCACAAGAGTAATGAAAGAATCAATGCGCCAAGCAGCATCCATGCAAAAGCATAAAATAAACCGGATAAAATGGGATGGGCCAGACGAAACGAACACCAGCGGCGAATGAGCTCCATTGATAATTCCTCCTGTACCAAGGTTTGAACTATTATCATTCTATGGCCAAGCCTCCCGGCTTAGTACCAAGTCGCAAGCAGTCTTTCTCTTTATTTCAATAATTTAGCCTTTTGTTTTTTGTATGAGCCAAGTGAGGAACGGTCAGAATACGTGTACAATGAACGACTCATGTCTTATTGCAAGTACAGGGGAGGAGGCGAACATATTGAGTCACGATATTTTTGCTCATATTTTTCGGACGCTGCTCATGTATTTTATTGTATATCTGGTGATGCGCTTGATGGGTAAAAGGGAGATCGGCAAATTGTCTGTTTTCGATCTCGTCATATCCATTATGATTGCAGAAATTGCTGTATTCAGCTTGGAGGATATAAAACGTCCACTTTATGAAGGGTTGATTCCTTTAGGAGTGCTGTTAATTTTGCAAATAGGTATTTCATTTTTCAGTCTGAAAAGTCGGCGACTGCGCTTACTATTTGATGGTAGGCCCAGTGTATTGTACTCTAATGGACAATTAAACAAGGATGAAATGGTAAAACAACGTTATAATTTAGATGACTTGCTGTTACAACTTCGCGAACAAAATATAGAAAGTCTGGACGAAGTTGAATATGTTATTTTGGAAACGACAGGTAAGCTAACGGTTATAGGTAAGGATGATAATGATGGAGTGGAACACGTAAAAATGAAGCAGGAATTAAACGGAACAGATTTGACAAACAAAGAGCAACAGGTGAATAAAGTCCATCCTTCTCCACAAATCGGTGGAAAGTTTAGATATGAGGGACTGCCTATTCCATTAATCATGGATGGCAAAGTGCTGGATAGAAATTTGGAACGGATGGATATGAACCGTTTTTGGCTTAAGAATCAAATTCAAGCGAAGGGACACAAAGATTTTAAGGATGTTTTTTTATGCTCAGTTAACCATAGAGGTGATGTGTACATTACACCACCGGCCTATGGAAAATCTTCAGATTAGGTTTCTTATGCTTTAAACCATCTTCTCAGGATTGGAATGCGTGTAAGGTTGTCCCAATCAATCATTTTGATCAAGGTCATTAGGAAAAGGTACAGTATAATTCCCGATCCTGCGGCAAAAATAAACTGAAGCCACATTTGGTTGAACATCGTTAGATGTCTGTAGGTATATAATACTGCTGCTGCCATGATGATCATGCCTATCCCGGTCTTCCAGAAATCGAGCAAACGTACGCGGAAGCGAAGCAGTCTGCTGACACTGAAGCCGTGAAGGAGAGTAACAATGGCACTATTAATACAAATGGCGATGACAGCTCCATAGATACCATACTGAGGTTGGGAAGCAAGCCAGACGATCAGTACAATTTTGATAACGGCTCCGATAAAGGTATTTAATAAGGCACTTCCAGGACGGTCTAATGCCTGAAGTGCTGCCTGAAGCGGGGCCTGAATGTACATAAAAAGAGCAAAAGGTGCCATGAGCTTAAGCATGCCTGCAATATCGCCATTATTGTAGAGTAGCAGACACAGAGGTTCTGCCAATACATACATGATAACGGCAAATGGGGCTCCTGCAACCAAAGCGAGCCGAAGCGATTGATGTAGACGTTTGTGAATGGCTGTAATATGCCCCTTAGCTGCTGCTTCGGATAACGAAGGAACGAGTGAAACTGCTAGCGAACTGGTTAGAACCCCAGGTAGTAATAACACAGGAATGACCATGCCCTGCATGGCTCCATACTGTGCGGTTGCCACGCCAGTTGCGATGCCTGCTACGGCAAGGCTGCGCATGCACAAGATAGATTCGAGCAAATAGGATAAGGAACCGACAAGCCTTCCAGCAGTAACGGGAACGGATATAGACATAAGACGTGACAAAACGGATGATTGCTCGGGATGAACTTCAGAAGAGGGGACAGGCGACTTTGGCTGAAGGATGCGATCTTTTCGCTGGTTACACACGTATTGCCATAGCAGTACAATCATGCCAATGAATTCGCCCGCCAGAGCACCGAGCATGGCACCTGCAGCAGCGTAGTCTACCCCATGGGGAAGTAACAAGTAAGCAAACCAAATGACGCAAAAAATGCGTATAACGGTCTCCGCAATGGAGGAGCTGGCGGAAGGGATCATATTTTGCTTTCCCTGAAAATAGCCCCTATAAGCTGAAGAAACAGCTACAATGACAATCATTGGGCTCATGCTCACAAATGTATAATACACGCGACTGTCGGTCAGGAGATGGCTTGTGATCCAAGGCGCGAACACAAGACAGAGCACCATGGCGATCAGACTGAGTGTAATGGTGAAGCGCAGGCTGGTGTGCAAAATACGCCGCGACATTTCGGGCTGTCCAGCCGTTTCAGCTTCGGCTACAAGCTTGGCTACCGCAAGAGGGATCCCTCCTGTAATAAGCGTCACCAGAACGATAAAAAAGGGATACCCCTGTTGGTACAAGCCAACTCCTTCGGGGCCGATGATACGCGGGAGTGCGATTCGGGGAATAAAACCAAGTATCCGGTTAATAATTCCCGCTGCCAATAAAATGATTGCTCCATGGATGAAAGTCTGCTTTTTCAATCGCAACTCCCTCTTCCCCAAAATGTAATTCTGCGTCTATGCATTACTTTAGAAGATATGCTGGACCTGTCCATGTTCATGACAAGCTTTTCCGTTCAGAAACAAAGTGATTTAGACAACAAGAGGGCGAGTGGTGAATTCTGCTATTGACGAGCGAAATGAATGCATATATTGTTGATTTAAGGCTATTTTCAACGAAAAGAAGGGTTTTCCAGGATCAGGACAGAAATGTTCTACAAAGCAGTCAATAACCCCGCTAATTGCTGATCTGCGGAACCGGTAGTCGCTGGGAGGAGGAACGGCCATCGTGGGTATGGAAGAGCTGGATGAGCAGGATTGGGATGACGCAATTGAGATGCTCTGTCAAAGTAAGGCGGACGAGTTGATTCTCGTAGGCTATGAGCATGTCACAAGTAAGGACGTGTGGAATTGCGTCAGCCATAAATATGAAAAGGAGGGTATTCCTCCGCTGCACAAGCTCGTTAATGATATACTTTCCCTTAAAGCGACGAGCTTTATGAACTATTTGACGATGTCCGCATTACGGGGCTCCACTTTCGAATAGAAGGGGGGTCTTTTTTTGCGTTCAAATTGACTGCTTTTTGAGGGGTAGCTATAATAGGAATATTGAGAATGAAAGGGGAACATGGGACGGAATGAAGAGAATTCTAAGTTTCATCGTGGTCGTGCTCATAACTACTGGTGTTATGATCGGGACAAGCCCGGGCCTACTGAACAGTTTAAAATTAGGCCTCGATTTAAAGGGAGGCTTTGAAATTTTATATGAAGCCCAGCCTTTGGAAGCCGGGCAGAGTGTAACCAGCCAGTCTCTTATACAAACAGCTCAAAGTCTGGAGAGACGGATAAACGCGCTTGGTACAACTGAGCCGGAAGTAACAACAGAGGGTACCAACCGTATTCGTGTGCGGCTTGCTGGTGTCTCTAATGAAGCAGAAGTGCGCTCTATGCTGAAAAAGCCTGCCGAGTTGACCTTCCGCAGTGCAACGGCAGCGGATGCTAAAAAGCCAGGCCAATACAGCAAAATTGAGCTCCGCGGTAATGATTTTGTGGAGAATGGCGCTGTTGTCGGCTATGATCAGCTGAACCAACCTGAGATTAGTATCAAAGTGAAGGACAAAGCTAAATTTGCAGAAATCACAAAGCGACTTCTGAATAAAGAATTGGCTATTTTCCTGGATCAGGAATTGCTGTCTGCACCTACAGTACGTGGGGAATTAACGGACGGTAGCGCGTCAATCACAGGTAGCTACACTCGTGATGAAGCGAATAAACTGGCGGATACAATTAATCTGGGTGCCCTTCCGCTCAAACTGACGGAAAAATATTCTCAGAGTGTAGGTGCTACGCTGGGCCAATTGTCACTAGATCAGACGATTCGTGCTGGGTTGATCGGCTCGATCATTATTCTGGTATTTATGATTGCGATGTTCCGTGTACCGGGATTAGTCGCTAGTTTCTGTCTCATCGTTCATACCTGGGTGGTGCTTGCCATCTTTTATTTGGGTGGATTCGTGCTTACGCTTCCGGGTATTGCAGCCTTCGTGCTCGGGATCGGGATGGCGGTAGATGCCAATATCATTACGTATGAACGGATTAAAGAAGAAATCAAGTCAGGCAAAACGATTCGTTCTTCTGTCATTGCAGGTAGTAAGGCTTCGTTCCGTACCGTTATGGATGCCAATGTTACGACAATTATAGCGGCAGCGGTTATGTTTGGTCTGGGAACAGGCTCCGTTCGAGGATTCGCTTTGGTGCTCATCGTTGATATTGTCACCAGTATTTTGACGAATATCTTCTTCTCCCGCTTCTTACTCAATCTGCTGGTTAAAGCGGATGTTGTGAAGAAGGCCAAGTATTTTGGTGTGAAGGAGAGTGATATCAGTGCGCTTTAATTGGAACTTGAAATATATTAAGATGAGCAAGTGGTTTTACACGTTCTCGATTATTATCACACTGCTTGGTATTCTGAGCTTATCGATATTTGGTCTGAATTACGGGGTGGATTTCCGTTCCGGTTCCAATGTGGATGTCAATCTGACTAAAGTAGTTACACAAGAACAGATCCAGACTTTGCTGAACAAGCAGGAGATCGGCAAAGAGGTCGATTATACGCAGGGTAAAGAACGCTTCGGTATTCGCTTCTCGCAGGTTTTGACGGATCAGCAAGTGAATAACTTTAAGACTTCTTTTAATAAAGAGCTGGATCCGAAGGCCTCCTTTGAGGTCAATACAGTGGATACGGAAATGGCGCAAGAACTAGAACGAAATGCGTTATGGGCGATTTTATTGGCTTCTGTGGCTATCGCTATTTATATCTCAATCCGTTTTGAATGGCGGTTTGCCGTTGCAGCAATTGTTTCGTTGTTGCATGATGCCTTCCTCGTCATCAGTATTTTCTCGATTTTCCGGCTTGAGGTGGATTTGACCTTTATTACGGCAATTCTGACGATTGTCGGTTTCTCCATTAATGACACTGTCGTTATTTTTGACCGTATACGGGAAAATCTACGATTTGCGAAGAAGAAGTCTAGGGACGACTTAGAGCAGGTAGTTGATCACAGTATTGCCCAGACAATGACTCGTTCACTTGCAACCGTGTTTACGGTATTTATTGCCTCCTTATGTTTGTTCATATTTGGCGGCGAATCGATCCGTATGTTCTCACTTGCGATGGTCATTGGTTTGTTGTTTGGTGCTTATTCCTCCATTTTCATTGCCAGTCCGCTGTGGGTAGCTTTGAAAGGAAAACAAAAATCTCCGACAGCCGGCGGGGGCGCGGCCAAAACTGCAAAGTCTTAAGTTACGTAAATACCAGTAGTATAAATTAAAGAGAAAGCCGCGTCTGCCTGGGCGCGGTTTTCTAAGGTTTTGAGATTTACCTTGAGTAAGGCACAATAGTGGACACTTAAATGAGAATGGTTTTTTGTTTTGAGAAATTCGGTTATTTTAGAATGGAGCTTTATTAGGAAAGGGTTAGTTCAGGATTGAGGGGGAAACGTTGTGAATAGCGAACGCAGCCGATCATTGGAAACTGCGGCGTTGAGCGGGATTGTAGGCAATTTCGCGCTGGCTGTTCTAAAGGGAACCGTCGGTTATGCGGCAAACAGCAAGGCGTTGTTGGGGGATGCACTGCACACGGCTGCGGATAGTGCTTCCCGTTTGCAGGAGCTTCTGTTTTCCAAGGGTGCTACAGGGCACGGAATGCTGGCACGGTTGCGGAACGGTGAAAAAGTTAGGACGATCATATCTGTAGTGCTGGCTATTTTAGTGCTGATGAGTGGTCTTCAGCTAGCTATCTCGGCGGTTCGTTCATTAAGCAGTTCGGAACCGCAGGCTCCTAGTCTGTATGCATTAACTACCGTATTTATTGCGTTGGTGTTGAGAGAGGCGTTATTTCAGTTTCAATATCGCTATTCGATTAAACATGGTCATAAAGCGGAAGCAGATCGGTACGCTAACCATGAACGTTACTCGCTGTATGCATCGTTGATTGCATTGATCGGCATGATCGGTGCAATGACTGGCGAAGCAATGGAATGGCCTGCATTATTATATCTTGATCCAACCGCAGCTTTGCTGGTAGCCTGTCTGGTGCTGCGCAAAGGATATTTGATGGTAATGAATACCGCTTACCAGGTTCCTGCACAGCCCTTGCAGGAGGAAGACTCCCGACGCTTTATGGAGACGATTCAACGGGTGTATGGTATTGTAACGGTTGAGCACTTACATGCCCAGGAAACAGGCCATTTCATAACAGTGGATGTAACGATAAGTGTGAACCCGCGGATTACGGTACAGGAAGCGCAGGAAATCGCCGATCGAGCCAAAAATCTACTGTTAGCCCGTTTTCCACAGGTGACCCATGTACAAATGCAGTTCATTTCTTATCAAGCCGGGTATCCTTACAAATCCAATCATGAACTGCCAGATAATGATGTGTCGTCGTTGCTTCAATAGAGTAGGACGACTATGAAAGAAAGGTGAACAGGATTGCTTCATTCGCAGTACAGATGGAAGACCCCAGAGGCTAACCTGGAAGCGGCTCAGCTGTTGACAGAAGAGTTGGGGATTTCACCATTGTTGTCCCGGCTTTTAGTGAACCGGGGCGTCACTACCGCCGGGGAAGCAAACCGCTTTTTGTACGGAAGTGTGGACGATGTACACGACCCTTTTTTGCTTCTTGGTATGAAAGAGGCCGTACCGAGAATTCGCCAGGCTCTGGAACGTGGTGAGCATATATTAATCTATGGCGATTATGATGCGGACGGCGTGTCCAGTACATCATTGATGATTCAGCTCATGCGTTTTCTCAAGGCTTCTTATGATATTTATATTCCCCATCGTTCTAATGAGGGATATGGTCTGCATAACCATGCCCTTGATTGGGCTCATCAGCAGGGAGTTACGCTGGTCATTACGGTAGATACGGGAATTAGTGCAGTCGAGCAAATTGCTTATGCAACTTCCTTGGGGATAGATGTTATTGTGACGGATCATCATGAGCCGCCTGCTGTACTTCCCGAGGCATATACTTTGATTAATCCAAAGCTACCCGGTTGCCCATACCCATTTAAAGGTCTTGCAGGTGTTGGTGTTGCCCTGAAGCTCGCTCAGGCGCTGTTGGGTGAGGTGCCAGAGGAATGGTTTGAAATCGCTGCTATCGGCACGGTAGCCGATCTGATGCCACTACATGGTGAAAATCGGACGTTGGTACGCAGAGGGATTCAATCCATGAGAAACTCTGCATTTCCGGGTATCCGTGCGTTGCTCCATGTAGCGGGCGTGGATATATCTACAGTGACTTCAGTCAACATCGCATTTGCATTGGCTCCGCGGATTAATGCCAGCGGGCGCCTGGATCATGCGGGACGAGCAGTTTCTCTGCTGACGACAGAAAAAGAGGAAGAAGCAGACCAACTTGCGCATGCGCTGGACCTGCTCAATCGTGAGCGTCAACAGGTGGTCGAACGTATTGTGGAGCAAGCCGAGCAACAATTAGCATCCAAACTGAATGGAGGCAAGCTACCGTCAGTTATTGTGTTGGCTGGTGAAGGCTGGAATGTCGGCGTTGTCGGAATTGTGGCATCCAAGCTATTGGATCGCTATTATCGACCGACCATTATTCTTGGTATAGATGCTGAGACAGGCACGTGCAAAGGTTCTGCCCGGTCTATTCCTGCATTGGATATTTACAGTGCTCTTACGGACGCCCATGAGCTTATGGAGCATTTTGGTGGTCATCCTTCGGCTGCGGGTATGACGCTTTCCCGTGACAATCTGAAGTTGTTTGAAGAGCAGCTGAACCGCTATGCGGGTTCCATTCTGACACCAGAAGATCTCATTCCTGTAGCTGAAGCTGATATGGTCTGTCGTTTGGACGAGGTATCTTTGCAAGTGGTTGAAGAACTGGAATTGCTTCAGCCTTTTGGTATGGGGAATCCTTCTCCACGATTCGTATTACAGGGTCTGCAATTGCGCGAGGCTCGTAAAATGGGACGTGAGAAAAATCATGTGAAGCTCCTGCTGGAGCAGAACGGTATATCGCTGGACGCGATTGCCTTCCGTCGTGGCGATTTGGCTGATTTTTTACAGCAACAAACGGAGATAGATCTGCTGGGTGAATTGTCAATTAACGAATGGAACGGTAGACGGTCTCTTCAGCTAATGATGCAGGACATTCGAGTGCAGGCGCCACAAATTTTTGATTATCGTGGAGCGTCGGACCCTTTTGCCGAATTAGAGCGGGGACTGAAGATTTTTCATCCACGTATTGAGGAAAGAAAGAAAGACGTTGCGGTGTTGATTCATCCGTCATCCAGGCTTCGTCCATCGAGCTCCGTGGACGCTGAATCCTTATGGTTATACGATAAAGATGGCAGCGTTATTCCCAGTGATGGTCAAAGAGATGCACAGCACTCTGTAAAGTCGCTGTTCGTACTGGAGCCGCCGGATACACCGGATCAGTTTCAGGCATTATGGTCTACCTTTGAGAATGTAGAGAACGTATTTCTCCTTCATTCGGTCAGTGAGCGTGGCGGTCGACTCGTAAGCCCCGACAGAGAGCTGTTCAAGCGCATTTACGTTGTGCTTTCCCGAATGGGAACACAGCCTATTGATGAAAAGGCAATGCTGCCTGCTCTTAGCCGACAGTGTTCCTGTTCAGTACGCATGTTATCCAAAGTATTGGACATCTTCGAAGAGCTTGAGTTTATGACGCGTACAGATGGTCAATTCCGTTTTGTATCCAATCCGCCTAAGCGGGATTTAACCGCTTCTCCACGCTATCAGGAATTGTATAATATGGCTGAAATGGAGAAGTATTTGCTGGATGCGGACACTACCCAGATGACGAGCTGGATTATGTCGCTTATGAAGGGTGCGTCTTGAGATACTATTTCGCAATTTATGTTGTAAAATGTATATACTAATTTGAAGTTACAGTAGGAGGAACTAAGTTGGACTACAAAGAATATATTCGGGTGATTTCCGATTTTCCACAACCAGGGATTAGTTTTAAGGACATTACGACCCTGATGAAAAATGGTGAACTGTACCGCAAGGCTATCAACGATATGAAGGAACTGGTATCGGATTTGAAAATTGATTTGATTGCAGGGCCAGAGGCACGTGGGTTCGTTATTGGTGCTCCTTTGGCTTATGCGCTTGGTGTTGGTTTTATTCCCATCCGTAAAAGTGGCAAGCTCCCTGGGGAAACCATTGAGGAAGCATACGGTTTGGAGTATGGTAAAGATACACTGGCGATGCATAAGGATGCTATAGAGCCAGGCCAAAATGTTCTGATTGCTGATGACCTGCTGGCTACAGGTGGAACCATCGCTACATCCGTGAACTTGGTACGCCAGCTTGGTGGCAATGTAGCAGGGGCTGCTTTTCTTATTGAGCTATCTGATCTAAACGGTCGGGCGAAACTGCCTGATGTAGATGTATTCACTCTGATTACGTATTAAGTATTTCGAAACCTGGGTTTCCCGGGAAATAATTATGAACGGATCGCCTAAATAGTCCGATGGAACATCTCTTTATCTAAAGAGTTGCTCCATCGGACTATTTTGTTTAGCAGTGTTTTAAGTTTGGGCTTTGTTTAATTGGTTCAAACTACCAGCCACTTTGTTGGAGATATTTAATAATTTTTTTAAAAATTGTCGATGAAGAAAAAGAGTAGAGGTGGCCATAAGGAGCATAGAGGTCATGCTGATTTCAATCAGTTTTTTGTCCTTATTTTTTTGCTAAGCAGAAGCTAGATAAGGAAATAAGTCAAAAATGCTGCTCGTTGCATATCGAGGGTTAAAAAGGATATTGCAACTAACGTGGAGGGGGCGCTCTGGAGAAGGATGAAGGATTATCTATTAAAAAAAGGCCGTGCATAAAAAAAACGCCGCTCCATGAGATATGGATCTTTACACGCTTGTCTATACAGCCTAAGCGTATTGATCCGTGACCTCATGGAGCGGCGTTCTAAAGTTTAAGAACAGATATCAATCTGGTGTTTTCTCGGTTAAAGGTTCCTGCGATTTATCGTTGGACCAGCCGAGCACGTCAATCAGCTTGAAGAATAAGCTGAGGATGATGCCGATGATTGTAGCCAATGCCATACCTTTCAAGGTTACAGCGCCCCAAGTGAGCGTAGTACCGCTGATTCCGACAACAAGCACGATGGTCGCAAGCAGCATGTTGGTTGGCTTGGCGAAATCAACCTTTTGCTCAACGAAGATTCTTAGACCGGAGGCAGCGATGACACCGAATAATAGTAAGGATACGCCACCCATAACTGGAGCTGGAATATTAGAAACAATCGCTGAGAACGTGCCTGAGAAGGACAATAGGATGGCAATGACAGCCGCTCCGCCAATGACCCACACAGAGTACACTTTTGTTAATGCCATGACACCAATATTTTCACCATAAGTCGTGTTAGGTGTAGAACCCACAAAACCGGAAATGACGGTGGAGATACCGTTACCTAGCAGAGAGCGATGGAGACCAGGATCTTTGGACAGCTCGCGCCCGACAATGTTGCTAGTCACAAGCAAGTGACCAATATGCTCTACGATGACGACCAGAGCAACAGGAAGAATCGTCAGCATAGCAGAGGTATTAAAAACGGGAGTGGTAATTGCAGGATGTCCGAAAAAAGGAGCGTCTGCTATGGCTTGTGTATTGACCATGCCCATAAAATAAGCAAGCACATAGCCCACTACGATACCAATCAGAATGTGAATGATTTTGGCAAAGCCGCGAAACAATACCGCACCCAGAACAGTGACCCCGAGTGTAACGAGCGAAAGAGTAATCGTTTTGGGATCTGGAGTCCAGGCCTTAGTAGGATCGGCATTGATAATGCCTGCCATACCTGCTGCAACCGGAACCAGTTCCAGACCGATTAAGGCTACGATGGAGCCCATAACAGCTGGAGGAAAAACGACGTCCAGCCAACGGGTTCCGGCATATTTGATCACCAGTGCGACGAGGCAGAAAATAATACCTGTAACGATGAAAGCACCGAGGGCCATAGCATAGCCGTTGCCGCCGGGATTGTTTTTAAGCACAAGACTGACGGGAGCGATAAAAGCGAAGCTGGAGCCGAGATAGGCGGGAATTTTGCCGCGGCAGATCCATATGTACAACAATGTGCCGATACCGTTCATTAGCAAAATCATGCCGGGATCGACGCCGAAAATATTCGGCACCAGCACAGTGCTACCAAACATGGCAAACAAATGCTGTACGCTGAGCAGGAACCCAGGTCCTGCCGGTAGCTTTTCATTAACTTGAATTTCGCGTTGCAACGCAGTTCACTCCTTAGTTCTTTCAATTATTCTTATATACATTAATTACTTTTCGTAATTTTTTCAATATAATTCGTTTCATTTCGTCAACAATCCTGATTTTACTTACCATGTGTGACAGAATAATGCGACAATGCCAAACCTGTAATAGTTGACGTGTGACGTGCTAACCGTCATAATTGTAGGAAATCACTTTTAAAAGGGAACCTTTGCGCGACATTGATCGGCGGGTTCCATTTTGCATAGAAAGGACACGGAATAGAGCAGAATGGGGATAGAGCAATTACTTAAAAAGGCCGGGGCCTATACCAGAGAAGCAGATCTTATCCGCATCAGGGACGCCTATGATTTTGCCGAGCAGGCCCATTCCGGCCAGACTCGTAAGTCCGGTGAACCTTATATTCTGCATCCGCTTGCGGTTGCTGATATCGTCGTTAATATGCAGATGGATACCATCTCCATTATCGCCGCTCTTTTACATGACGTTGTGGAGGATACAACGGTGTCTTTGGCGCAGATTCGCGAGCATTTTGGCGATACATGTGCGATGCTTGTCGATGGTCTGACGAAGCTGGAGCGTATTCAGTTCCGTTCCAAGGAAGAACAACAGAACGAAAATTATCGAAAAATGTTTATTGCTATGGCGCAGGACATTCGTGTCATCGTCATTAAGTTAGCAGATCGTCTGCATAACATGCGTACTTTGAAATATCAGTCAGAGGAAAGCCAGCGTCGGATTGCTTATGAAACGTTAGAGATTTTCTGTCCGGTTGCAAACCGACTGGGTATTTCAGCCATTAAATGGGAAATGGAAGATATTGCTTTACGCTATCTGAATCCTCAGCAGTATTATCGCATCGCTAATTTGATGCATAAAAAGCGGGCAGAGCGGGAGCAGTTTATTGATAATGTCATACAGCGTATCAGAGAAAAGCTGGAAGAGATGGGTATTCAGGCTGACCTGTCTGGACGCCCTAAACATATTTACAGTGTGTTTAAAAAAATGACGACGAAGAACAAGCAATTCAATGAAATATATGATTTGCTGGCGATTCGAATTATTGTGGATAACATTAAAGACTGTTACGCCACACTGGGGATTATCCATACGTTGTGGAAGCCGATGCCGGGGCGGTTTAAGGATTATATCGCTATGCCTAAGGCCAATATGTATCAGTCCCTTCATACGACAGTAGTAGGTCCCAACGGGGAGCCTACCGAGGTACAAATTCGCACAGTGGATATGCACCGTACCGCTGAATTCGGGATTGCGGCCCATTGGGCCTATAAAGAAGGCAACGGAGCAAATAACACTAACTTTGAGGATAAAATCACCTTTTTTCGAGAAATTCTGGAGCTGCAAAATGAAGCGAAGGATGCGTCGGAATTTGTGGAATCGCTCAAAATGGACTTTTTCTCAGACCTTGTGTTTGTGTTTACTCCTAAGGGAGAGGTCATTGAGTTGCCGGCCGGATCCGTTCCGCTGGACTTTGCTTTCCGTATTCATACCGAAGTTGGCAATCGAACGATTGGCTCTAAGGTAAATGGAAGAATCGTACCTTTGGATTATCGGCTTAAAACCGGTGATATTGTCGAAATTATGACGTCCAAGCATTCTTATGGACCTAGTCAGGACTGGCTCAAAATTGCTCAGTCCTCTCACGCGCGCAGTAAAATCAAACAATGGTTCAAGAAAGAAAAGCGTGAGGAGAATGTTGAAAAAGGCCGCGAAAATCTGGAACGTGAACTGAGAAAACGTGATATCGAGCCATCGGTGTGGATGAGCGACGACAAGCTTCAGGAAGTGGCACAGAAGTTCTCTTTTAACGATTCCGAAGATATGCTGTCTGCGATTGGCTTTGGTGGTATAACCGCAGCGCAGGTCTGTACACGTTTGACAGAGAAGCTGCGTAAGGAACAAGAAGAGGCACGGTTGATCGAACTGACGACCGAGGTCAAGGAGTACAAGCCGCAGGGCGAACGGAAAAAAACACCGACCAACGGTGTCAGCGTCAGAGGCGTCGATAATTTACTCGTTCGTTTTGCACGATGTTGTAATCCCGTACCGGGAGATGACATCATTGGCTATGTAACACGTGGACGCGGCGTATCCGTTCACCGGACGGATTGCCCCAATATTCCTTCGGGTACGGGCGAAGACCAGGCACGTGTGATTGAAGTAGAGTGGGAAGAAGCAGCGGAAGTCAACTACAGTGTCGATATTGAGATTACGGGGCATGATCGCAACGGTTTGCTGAATGAAGTGCTTCAGGCCATTTCTGAGAACAAAACTAGCTTCTCGGCCGTTACAGGTCGTACAGATAAAAATAAAATGGCGATGATTCACATCACGATTCTCATTCGCAACACGGATCATTTGCATTCTGTTGTCGAACGGATCAAACGGGTGAAGGATGTATACACTGTGCATCGGATTATGCAATAACCTTATTAAGCGTACAGATAGGTTTATAGCCTTCGTAACACATCTTGGGTAGAAAGACCCATGGGTTGCTAAAAGAGCCATAATACGGCTGTGAGCACCTTTTAAAAGGGAAGGTTAAAGGAGATATCGGATAGGCGATGAAGATCATTATTCAGCGCTGTAAAGACGCTCAGGTAACGGTGAATCAAAAGGTGGTCGGCAAGATTGGAACCGGATTAATGCTGCTGGTTGGTATTGGTCAGGGAGATACTGCAGCCGATGCCGTTTATTTGGCGGATAAAACAGCGGGATTACGTATATTTGAGGATGCTGAAGGTAAAATGAATGACAGCGTTCTGGATGTCGGTGGAGCCATTTTGTCTGTCTCTCAATTTACGTTGTATGGTGACTGCCGTAAAGGGAGAAGGCCTAACTTTATGGGGGCGGCCAAACCTGAGGAAGCGGAAAAGCTGTATGATTTCTTCAACAGTCAGCTTCGAGCCAAGGGCCTGGAGGTAGAAACGGGAATTTTTGGGGCTATGATGGATGTTTCATTGACGAACTGGGGCCCAGTGACACTGATTTTGGATACCGAACGTTCGTAACTATACATTCACGGCGTGGTCTGAGTAGAATAAAATAGCTGTTTAGAGGGACCATAATGTCATCCCGATTGGTGATTAGCTAGGCGGATAGCCTAAGGGTGACAGGAGAGACGAAGCTATGCGTCAAACCCCGAAAATGGACGGGCATCGAAGCACTATGCTGCTTTTTCCCGGTAGCATGCAGGAGGCAATCAGCCTTACTCGTAATGCTGATACGTTATTACAGCATGTTGCAGCAGCCATCGACAAGCCGGGACGCGGTGCTTTGCCACGCAGGTAACATCGGGTTAAATGTAGCGTTACGTTATGAGGTGCTACCCGGAAGTAGCATAAAGAGGTCAAAAATAAAATATGTAGCATTGAATTAGTGCAGGAGCCGAAAGGCTCCTTTTTCTTTTCCGCCGCTGCGATTGTTATAAAAACAGATCAAGCGGGTAATAACAAATCGTGGTAGACAAACAAACTTAATTTTAACTTGTTTCGAGGATAACCGGAAAGGAGATCTGAACATTAATGAGTAAAATTGCATTTTTATTAGCTGACCAATTTGAAGATTCTGAAATGAAGGTACCTTATGATGAATTAAAAAAGGCTGGACATGAGGCAGATATTGTTGGGCTGAAGCAAGGTGAGAAAGTGAGCGGTAAGCAAGGTAAAGTAAGCTACACTATTGAAAAAGCCATTGCAGATGTGAAATCAAGTGACTATGATGCAGTTGTTATTCCCGGCGGATCCTCCCCGGAAAATCTGCGATTGGATGCACATGTTCTGAAATTTGTGACTGAAATTAACGAGGCCAAAAAAACGATTGGCGCTATCTGTCACGGGCCACAAATTTTGGCGAGTGCCGATTTGTTACAAGGCCGGACGATTACTGCTTATCCTCCGTTGAAAGATGACTTGATTAATGCGGGTGCTCATTTTGAGGATCGCGAGGCGGTTGTGGACGGTAACTTTATTACGTCTCGGACCCCTAAGGATGAGCCTGCCTTTGTGCGTGAGTTATTAAAAGCGTTGTAATTTGGACGTGAATATTTCCTTAGATTAATGCCAGTACAATTCCCAAACGAGGAGGATTTGATATGGCAAAACAGATTCAGGCTTATTTTCGCACAGAAGATGAAGCTGAGGGTGCCAGAGCCTCGCTTCAAGCTTATAGAACTGAACATTTGGAAGTAGGTGCTTTGGATGATGCGCTCGGTCGGGAGACGAGAGTTTTAATTCCGCTGGTCCCCTATAACAATACAGGTTCTGTGAGCACAGGAGGCTCTGCAGGTGCGGCAATCCCTGCGGCGGGTGCTTATGGCGAGAATATTCTACCAGATGCGAAGGATGACCAGATTAACTCTGGCTCAGCCCAAAGGGATCTGAATGAAGATCGGGGTGGAACAACGAATCATGACGGAGGGTTGCTTCGTGCGACAGATGTGTATATTAACGGTGATCAAGATGAATTACGGTATGTATTATCAGCAAAGGTGAATGATGCCGATTATGATGAGGTCATTTATAAGCTACGTTCCAATCGTGGATATGTATCGCAGTTGGATTAAAGCTGAGAGCGCGACACAAGAGATTGTCGATACTGGAGAAATTCAGCTACAAAAGAGTGACTGTAATACAATTGTAATATTCGAAACATCATTCCTTAATATTCGTTGTTTATAATAACAGCATGACCCCCTTTTGATATATCTTTTTGAACCTGCGGACCGTTTCCGCAGGTTTTTTCTTTTTATAAGCCTTATTTGTCCGATTATAGGGAGAATGTCTTGACTTTGTCGAAGCGGTTCATTAAAATCATAAAATAATGAAAAATGATTTGATGACGGGACCAAGTACTCCGAACCCACAAGCGCAGAGAGGAATTTCCAGGCTGTAAAAATTCCCTTGATGAGCGGATGAATGACCTCCCCGAGAACAGGCGGCGAACAATTGAGGAAACCCTACTGAAAGTACATTGCAACTGTGCCGACAGTGGATGGTCCTGCATAATAGCCGTACTGCGCGTTACGGGCGTTATACGTATGAGCGGAGTCAGTATAATGCTGACGGGCAATGAGTGATTCTTATGCTGGTTGTCTGGGTAAACTCCGGAATGTGGGTGGTACCACGGGTGATTTGTAAACGACAATCCCTCGTCCCTGTTAATGTTAACAGGACGAGGGATTTTTTGTTTTATTTGAAAGTGGAGCAATAAGAAGTGCACAATACGAAATACAACGATGGGGGGATACGTTAATGGCCTTTCAAAAACCGACGGGAACACAGGATTTGCTGCCGGGCAGTGTAGAAAAATGGCAAGTTGTCGAGGAAAAAGCCCGTGAGATTAGCCGCCGCTTTAATTACCGAGAGATTCGTACACCCATGTTCGAACAAACGAATTTGTTCGTTCGAGGTGTGGGTGAAACGACGGATGTGGTGGAAAAAGAAATGTATACTTTTGAGGATAAAGGAAAGCGCAGCATGACTTTGCGTCCGGAAGGAACAGCAGGGGTTGTCCGCTCCTATGTGGAGAACAAACTATACGGGGAGCCGGATGTAACTAAGCTGTATTATATCGGCCCGATGTTCCGGTATGAGCGTCCACAGGCTGGGCGTCAGCGCCAGTTTCACCAATTTGGAATTGAAGCATTTGGTGCGGTCGATCCGGCGTTGGATGCAGAAGTTATTGCTTTCGGGTATCAATTCTGCCGTGAACTGGGCTTGAAAGGAGTACAGGTGGAGATTAACTCCGTCGGTAATGCAGCCAGCCGGGCAGCTTATCGTCAGCATCTGGTAGACTTCTTGATGCCAATTAAGGATACGTTGACCAAGGAGAGCCAAGCACGCATTGAGCGTAATCCGCTACGAGTGCTGGATAGCAAAGATGACCAGGACAAATTTGGAGGTGCACCTTCGATTTTGGATAGCTTGGACGAGGAATCCCGCACACACTTTGAGAAAGTGAAGCAAAATTTGGATGCCATGGGCGTGGAATATACAGTTAACCCTCGCTTGGTACGGGGGCTGGATTATTATACGTTGACAGCGTTCGAATTCAAAGCCGAAGGAATTGGTGCCATAGACACGATCGGTGGAGGCGGTCGCTACAACGGATTGGTTGGGGATCTGGGCGGACCGGATCAGCCGGGCATTGGTTTTGGCATTGGACTGGAGCGAATTCAGCTGATCTTGGAGCATCAAGGTGTCAAACTGAACGAAGCCAAGCCGTTAGATATCTATATGGTAGCGTTGGGAGAAGCAGCAGAAACGGAAGTAACTAAACAACTATTCAAGTTACGTCAAGCCGGATTTTCCGCAGAACGAGATTATCTGGGGCGTAAAATGAAGGCGCAGATGAAATCAGCCGATCGCTTTAAAGCAAGGTATACTGCGATTCTGGGTGAGGATGAGCTGGTTCAGGGTGAAATTGCACTGAAAAACATGGAAACCGGCGAGCAGCGTACCGTTAAGCTGGATCAGCTGGTGGAAGAATTAGGATAAACAAAATAATGTAACATCAGTCAGGGGAAGTTTCCCTCTGGCTGTCATATAGCATTAACTACTAAACATAAACAGGAGTGTGTATTATGAAAAGGAGTCATCAATGCGGCGCATTGACTCATGCGCATATCGGAGAAACAGTTACATTGAACGGTTGGGTACAAACTCGTCGTGATTTGGGGGGCGTACTTTTTATAGACCTACGTGACCGTAGCGGAATTGTACAAATCGTGTTTAATCCGGCATATTCCGGTGACGCACTGCAAATTGCGGATCGTGTCCGTAGTGAATACGTGCTTGAGGTTACCGGTACTATTGTTAAGCGTGATGCAGAAACGATTAACCCGAACCTGCCTACAGGTGAAATTGAGGTACGCGTCACTGAAATCGAAGTATTGAATGCATCTAAAACACCTCCGTTCTTCATTGAAAATGGTGTAGAAGTGGACGAGTCTCTGCGTTTAAAATACCGTTATTTGGACCTGCGTCGTCCGGAAATGTACCAGACCTTGAAACTGCGCTCTAAAGCAGCAAAAATATTCCGTGACTTCCTGGACGGAGAAGAGTTCGTCGAGGTGGAAACACCAATTTTGACGAAAAGCTCCCCAGAGGGCGCACGTGATTATCTGGTACCTAGCCGGGTGCATGAGGGTGAGTTTTTCGCCTTGCCGCAATCGCCACAACTGTACAAGCAATTGCTGATGGTGGGTGGCCTGGAGCGCTACTACCAAATTGCACGTTGTTTCCGTGATGAAGACTTGCGTGCTGACCGCCAGCCTGAATTTACGCAGGTCGATATTGAGACCTCCTTTATGCAACAGGATGACTTGCTGCCAATGATGGAGCGTCTTATGGTGAAATTGTTCAAAGAAACAGTTGGAGTAGAACTGGAAACACCGTTCCAACGGATTACACATGCAGAGGCAATGGACAAGTATGGTTCTGACAAGCCTGACCTGCGTTTTGGTCTTGAGCTGATAAATGTTAATGATATCGTGGCAACCAGTGGTGTGAAAGTATTTGCTTCCGTAATTGAAAAGGGTGGCGAAGTTAAAGTCCTTAATGCCAAAGGATGTGGCACGTGGAGCCGTAAGGACATTGATGACCTAGGTCCTTTTGCAGCGCGTTATGGAGCAAAGGGCTTGGCTTGGATTCAAGTGAAAGAAGGCGAATTCAAGGGGCCTATCGTTAAATTCTTCACACCGGAAGAAATCGAAGCCTTGAAAGAGCGTACGGGAGCCGAAGAAGGCGATCTGTTGCTGTTCTCTGCGGATAATAAAAAAGTAGTTGCTGATGTTTTGGGCGCGCTTCGTCTGAAAATTGGCCGTCATTTGGGGCTCATCGACGATAACAAATTCAAATTTGCCTGGGTTGTAGACTTCCCGCTTCTGGGCTATGACGAAGAACAAAAACGTTATGTAGCGGAGCACCATCCGTTCACTCGTCCGAAGGAAGAAGACCTGGCCCTCTTGGACACCGATCCAGGTCAAGTTCGTGCTCAGGCCTATGATATCGTGCTGAACGGCTACGAAGTGGGTGGTGGCTCGATGCGGATTTTCAAACGTGAAGTTCAGGAAAAAATGTTCAAAGCGCTCAACCTGCCGCCTGAAGAAGTGAAGGATAAATTCGGTTACCTGCTGGATGCATTTGAATATGGTACGCCTCCACATGGTGGTATTGCCTTCGGTTTTGACCGTCTTGTCATGCTGCTTGCAGGTCGTACAAATCTGCGTGAAACTATTGCATTCCCGAAAACAGCCAGCGCGACAGACCTGCTTATGGATGCACCAGCCGAAGTGGATCAAGCTCAATTGGATCAGCTTCATATTCGTCTTGCTCCGAAGCCTGTTGCGCCTAAAGCTTAAGACGAACATTTGGCTTAGCAAGTGCCATCCATTGGCATGAGATAGCTTATAGAATGCCATGAACCCGTTACCCTCATATGGATAATGGGTTCGTGGTTTGTATGCTGGAGTTCAGGCATAGAGTTTAAATCAGTGAGGGAGGATATACCATATTGTTGCATCAATTTTCACGCACGGAACTGGCCATCGGGACGGAAGGTCTGGAGGTTATGAAAAATAGCACGGTGGCCGTGCTGGGTATTGGCGGTGTCGGTTCGATTGCAGTGGAAGCACTGGCGCGTACGGGTGTTGGACGCATCATTTTGATTGATAAAGATGTTGTAGATATCACCAATATTAATCGCCAGATTCATGCGTTGACAACGACGGTAGGTCAAAAAAAGGCTGATCTGATGGTAGAGCGTGTGAAGCTGATTAATCCTGAATGTGAAGCGATTGCACTGAACATGTTTTATACAGAAGAAACATATGAGGAACTGTTCAAGTACGAATTGGATTATGTGCTGGATGCTTCGGATACGATTATATATAAAATTCATTTGATTAAGGAATGCCTGAAACGGGGGATTCCGATGATCTCCAGTATGGGCGCTGCGAATAAAATGGATCCAAGTCGTTTTCAAGTTGCGGATATTTCCCAGACGAGAATGGACCCGATTGCCCGTGTCATCCGTACCAAGTTGCGCAAGGAAGGCATTACCAAAGGCGTCAAAGTTGTGTTCTCCGATGAGGAACCGATGAAGCCACGTGAAGAAATTACAAAAAAAATTGTACCTGCAAACGCGCCTGAAATTCGGAAGGCGAAGCAGCCGCCTGCAAGCAATGCATTTGTACCTCCTGTAGCAGGACTGATCATGGTTAGTGTAGCCGTGAAGGATTTGTTAGAACACGCTGGTGTGTAAGTTGCAAAAATAGCATGGCAGTGCATTCGTAGATTTACATCAGTATGTATTCACTTTAAGACCTGTAGTTCTGTGCATCACATCCTTTGTGTCACAGTTGCTACAGCTCTTTTTTGTTTTGAAAAAGCGCAGCTTACTGCAATCAGATTGAACAACTTGCTGGAGGGTTTTGGTATGAAGGATGGACTATGGTCCAGAAGTCTCGGTTTCAAGCCCGAGCATCATTGGAAAAAGGAATTAGCCGCTGGGGCCATTTCTTATTTTTCCGTTGTATACATTGTTATGGTTAATGCAACTATTTTGGCAGATGCCGGGATTCCCCTCCAAGGAGCGATGCTCGGGACGCTGCTGACATCGATGATCGGCTGCCTGCTTATGGCTTTTGGTGGGAAATCTCCAATGGTCGTTGTACCCGGGATGGGAATTAATGCTTTTTTCACATATACGCTCGTACATTCTATGAAGCTGAGCTGGCAGGAAGCGCTGATGGTGGTTGCCGTCACAGGGATTTTATTCGCCATTGTGGCTTTTACATCATTGTACAAGCTGATTAGCCAAGCGATTCCCCATAATTTGCAGCACGGAATTACGGTGGGCATTGGGTTGTTTTTAACCTTTATCGGATTGCAAAAAAGCGGCATCGTGATTGCTCATCAGACGACTTTTGTGGCTATTGGCCATTTTAATGATCCCAAGGTAATTACGGCTTGTGTAACGTTGCTGCTCGCTATTGTATTGTTTGTGCGTAACGTTCAGGGAGGTTTACTAATTAGCATTTTGGCGGGAACTGGCCTTGCTTATATACTAGGAGCTGTAGAGCCTACAAGCACGGTACGAACCTCTGAAACGGTGCGACAGTATGGGCAATTGTTTGGAGAGCTTTCCTTTTCAGGCATTGTCTCGGTAGCTTTCTGGATTGCTGTCTTTTTGCTCCTACTCATTGTGCTATTCGAGAATATTGGTATGATTACTGCACAAACCAACATGATTGGAAGACCGGATTTATTTAAAAACAGCTTGCGTGTGTTGGCTGTAACCAATATCTTTGCCGGTATTTTGGGTAGCAGTCCGGCGGTAGCCGCTGCGGAATCGACGGCTGGCATTGCAGCAGGGGGACGCTCGGGAATGACACCGCTGGTAACTGCTATTTTATTCGGAGCGACGTTTTTCTTTATTCCTCTGTTGGCTTATATTCCTGACAGTGCCATTGCGCCCGTGTTGATCATCATTGGGGGGCTAATGGTGCAAAATGTGCGAGAGATGGATTTCAGTGATTTTACTGAAGCGTTTCCTGCATTTCTGATCATGGTGATGATGCCCTTTACTTACAGTATTGTAGACGGGATGGCCTTTGGTTTTATTGCATACCCCGTAGCCAAGCTGGCAGCAGGACGGGGCAAGGAAGTGCCTGTTGCATTATATATCATTTCTGTACTGTTTGTGGCTAACTTTGTGCTTCATTCTCTGGTGTAGTAAACTCGAAGATAGATTGTACTGTTCATACCCGCGCAGAGCGCGGGTGTTGTTGTTTGAACAAGAATGGTCAGACAGGAAGCGAGGTTGATGGCATATGGAAAAAGAACATCATACACACCAAGATGAGCAGGAGGACCAGATGAAGGAAAAACCGGGTAAAAGACCGGATAAGGCTGGCATGGGGCGGTTTATCAAATTGATTGCGAGTGCGCATCCGCCCAAGGCAATTCTGATCATCGCCCTGATTCTGACGCTGATTCAGACCATTGCTGGTTTAATCGTACCCATGATGACCAAAGGGTTGATTGATGGCTTGACCTTTTCTTCACTAAACCGTATGGTCATTGTTGGTCTGCTTGGCGCTTTTGTGCTTCAAGCGGTGGCTTCGGCGGTTTCTATCTATATGTTGAACTATGCCGGGCATAAGATTGTGGCTAATTTGCGCAAACGTTTATGGCATAAAATCTTATCTCTACCTATCCCTTACTTTGATCGGAATCGGTCAGGAGATACGATGAGTCGCGTCACCAATGACACAAGCCTGATTATGAACTTAATTACGGAGTATCTAGTCAATCTGATTTCTAATGTGATCGCAATTATTGGTGGTATTGCATTGTTATTTTATCTGGATTGGGTGATGACGCTCATTATTATGGCCATTGTTCCGCTAACAGCCCTGATTTTATTTCCGGTAGGCAGAAAAATGTACCGCATCTCCAAAAAACAGCAGGATGAGATGGCAGATCTGACCTCAGTGTTGAGTCAGGTTATCGGCGAAATCAGACTGGTGAAGGCCTACGGAACCGAAAGCAGAGAGGCTCAGGCCGGTGAGGATCGTATTTACCGGATGTTCCGCTTCGGTTTGCAAGAGTCACGTATCCTGGCCCTTGTAGGTCCCATTTCTACCTTCTTGCTGACTGCAGTGCTGGTCATTATATTGGGTGTTGGTGGTGTTCGTGTCGCATCGGGTGTGCTGACCGCTGGGGATTTGGTGGCTTTTATTTTGCTGCTGTTTCAGGTGATCACACCGATGGCACAATTCACGACCCTGTATTCACGTCTGCAAAAGGTGGTTGGGGCTACTGAACGGATTCAGACGATTTTAGATCATGAAGAGGAACCGCTCGAGTTAAAGCAGGAAGCGGCAAAAGAGAGCAGAGATATTATACTTCGTGATGTTGCCTTTTCTTATACCGAAGGGGAAGAGGTCCTTCATAATGCGAACTTGGTCATTCCGGCTAACCGGACGACAGCATTCGTGGGACCGAGTGGAAGTGGGAAGTCCACCTTGTTTTCATTGTTGGAACGCTTTTATGTGCCAGACACAGGTGAAATTCGTTATGGAGACGAACCGATATCGTCATATACACTTTCCTCCTGGCGCTCCAAAATTGGTTATGTATCGCAGGAAAGCTCAATGATGACCGGAACGGTCAGAGATAACATTACATATGGCTTGGGGCGCGAAGCTGACTTGGAAGAAGTGAGACGAGCAGCCACGATGGCGTATGCGGATACATTTATTATGGATCTACCTCAAGGCTACAATACTGAGGTGGGAGAACGGGGAATGAAACTGTCCGGAGGGCAGCGTCAACGGATCGCTATTGCGCGTGCGCTTCTTCGTAGCCCTGACATTCTCATGCTGGATGAGGCTACATCTAGTTTGGACAGCTCATCTGAGCATGAGGTACAGAAGGCCCTAGCGAACTTGATGGAAGGACGCACGACAATTGTCATTGCTCATCGTTTGTCTACAGTGGTTCACTCCGATCAGATTATCGTGTTGGACAAGGGGAAGGTGACCGGTGCAGGAACTCATACTGAGTTATTAGAGTCCCATCAGGTGTACCGTGAGCTGGCTCAAAAGCAGTTTGTGGAGATGGGGGAGAGGAGTATGGAGCATTAGAGGCCGCTGCGCGTGTGATTTGATCCTCCGATCGCTGTTGCCTCTGAATTCCTCTCATTGTAATGAGGACAGGGGGGAATTCAGAGGCAAAGGCGAACGCTCCGCTTCTTCGGATTCAAATCACCCGCTCCACTGGTGCCGCAAAGCTTCATACTTTTGTGAAAGAGTAGGGGAATAGGCGTATTAGGAAATAAGGTTGGATTTTTATGGTTAAATGTGTTACGCTTACTTTCCTTTTTTTGTGTCGGAGCAAGTGAATGCGATGCAGAAATCGAGACTTGATATTCTTAGGAGGTAACTGAAATGGAGAATGAGTTTCAAAGTGCCTATCAAGAAGAACAGCACAGGCTGTCGCTTGCTATGGAGGAAATTGATCGGAGATTGGAACGGCTTCGCAATACGCCGGTGTACACCGGGCATGATTTTACGGAGCAAGTGCTAGAATCGGCACGGGAGGAAAAACGTCAGGCTTTGGCCAAAAGCTCGCAGGAGCCTTATTTTGGTCGTATGGATTTTGACGAACGTGGCAGAGGGCAACGGAAGCCACTTTATATCGGTAAAATTGGAGTGGAGCGTGAAGAAACGTCAACGTATCCGCTGGTGATTGATTGGCGCGCACCGATTGCCAGCTTGTTTTATTCATTTACAGGTGGTGAAGAAACTGCGTCCTATGAGGCCCCCGAGGGAACCATTGAGGGCTTGGTCTATCTGAAGCGCAACGTTGTCATTCGGAAAAGAATCCTGGAACGGGTAGCGGATACATACAACCGTGAAAGTGACGAGCCTGCCGTTTCCGATGAGTTTCTCGTTTATCGTTTGGGAGAAAACAAGGATAACCGTTTACGGGATATCGTATCTACCATTCAGGCGGAGCAGGATCAGATCATCCGTGCGGCTAAAAATACAGCCCTCGTTATTCAGGGGGTGGCGGGTAGTGGCAAGACGACGGTAGCGCTGCATCGGCTCGCATTTTTGCTGTATCAATACAAGGATCAGGTATCGGCCGACAAAATGGTAATTTTCGCACCAAACCATATGTTCCTTGACTATATTTCAGATGTACTTCCAGAGCTGGGGGTCGGGAATATTCAGCAAAGTACATTTGCAGACTGGGCGCTGGATTTGTTGGGTTTGGATTTACCTTTGGCTGATCCTGCCGAAACATTATCTTATTGGTTTGAGAGTGGCAGTCTGAGAAAGGAATCCATGGATGAGGCGCCGGGAAGATTCAAGGGTTCGGTTCATTTTATGGAGCTGCTTCAAGCTTTTGTTGAACGACTGGAGCCCATTTCCGTGCCAGAGGATGATTTTTCACCATGGGATGGGGCGGTGCTACCGCGAGCTGAGATTTTGAATTGGTTCAATGAGGAATATAAGCCTTATCCGCTCGCGAAGCGGAAGGAGCGTGTGCTGGCAAGAGTGCACCGCTGGATTGAAATGGAGCTGAAAAAGTCGCCTTCGGCGGCAGCGCTCAAGGAACGCAAAAAAAAGGCAGGGGCACGTGAAAAGGCATATGCTAAAAAATGGCCACAATATGACGCACTGACGCTCTACAAGCAGCTTTTTCAGGCAGCTAAAGGGTTACCCGCAGATACGGCTGCGGAGATGAAGGCTTCTCTGCCGCCTGCTATTTTTAAGACCACACAGTCGGATCTGCGAAAACAGATTATCCGTGAAGAAGATCTGACTGCGTTAGTGTATCTTCACGTGCTGATTCATGAGGTAGAATCATCCCAACGTTTTGACCATGTGGTCATTGATGAAGCGCAGGATTTTTCACCTTTTCATATCGCATTGCTGGATTTGTTCGTGAAAGGGCATTCCTTTACGATACTGGGCGATTTATCGCAGGGCATTCATGAATACCGTGGCGTGCATGCGTGGGAGGAAATGAGTTCTCTTTTTGCGCCGGAACATACAGGGTATTTTGCACTTACGCGGAGCTACAGATCAACCTTGGAAATTATAGAATTTGCAAATACGATTTTGGAGCAGGGAGTTCGCGGCGGTATTACGGCAGTTCCGGTATTTCGTAGTGGCGATCCGGTGCGCACGATGTCTTACGACTCATCCGTGCGTGAGCAGAGTTTGCTCACCGCTCTAAAAGAGCTGTCCTCCAAGGAGTATCGTACTGTTTCTGTGCTGACCCGCACCTTAAAAGAGGCCGTGGAGCTACATGAGGTTTTCATAAGCGCGGGGTTGGATGTGAATTTGATTGACGGTGGTAAAAAGCAATATGAAGGCGGTTTGTCGGTACTGCCTGTGTACCTATCCAAAGGTCTGGAGTTCGATGCAGTTATTGTGGCGGATGCCGACCATGAGCATTATGGAGAACGGGCATGGGATGCCAAACTGCTGTATGTAGGATGTACCCGTGCGCTGCATGAGCTGTGGCTATTGCATGATGGCTCACTTCCTAGTTACGTACAGGTACAGACGGAGTAAGCAGAAAAAGCGTTGTAAAGCATCGCCTGAGTTGTTGTATTCCTTTTTGTTACTGTTTATCTTAGTGATGGAAATATGAAGTTATGCCAGTCGAAGAACAGCCACGAAATTCATCTTTCGTCTAAGGCTGTTCTTTCTTTTTGTGGGCGACTGACTTGTAGATCTACAGCCGTGCCGTGACCATGCTATCTGCAACTTGTTAACGGATATGGTAGAATAAGAGGCGGTTTATACCGTATCAGGATTATAGATGACTTGAATTTTCATGATTTTCAACCGTATGAGCGAACATAGTATAGTATGTTTTCAAAGAAAAAGAGAAAGTGTTCGTTCATAAACCATAAGGAAGTGAATGAAATGGACTTATTTTCATATTCCCAAGAGTCAACGCCAAGCAATCGGTTGCTTGCGGATCGCTTGCGTCCGACTTCGCTGGATGAATATATTGGACAGGAGCATGTTGTGGGTCCAGGTAAGCTGCTGAGAAGAGCTATAGAGGCAGATCAGGTCTCTTCTATTTTGTTGTACGGACCACCGGGGTGCGGCAAAACAACACTGGCACATATCATCTCGCAACACACGCAAGGCGATTTTGTACGTCTGAATGCTGTAGAAGCATCTGTGAAAGACGTAAGAGAAGTCATTGACCGGGCACAGACGAATAAATCGATGTATGGCAAAAAAACCATTTTGTTTCTCGACGAGGTACATCGTTTTAACAGTTCACGTCAGGATGCACTGCTGCCTGCGGTGGAAAAGGGCACGATCGTGTTTATTGGCGCCACCACTGAAAATCCCTTTCACTACGTTAACGGCGCTTTAATGAGCCGTTCTACGTTGTTCCAGCTTGAAGCGCTAACGCAGGAGCATTCGCTGGCTGCTATGCGCCGTGCCTTGAGCGATGCGGACAAAGGGCTCGGCTACATGCAGCTTCAGGTAGATGAAGCTGCACTGGCTCACATCGCGTCCATGGCGAATGGTGATATCCGCCGCGCCTTGAACGCGCTGGAACTGGCGGCGCTCACGACGCCTCCGCTGGCAGACGGCACGATTCACGTGACACTGGAAGTCGCAGAGGAATCCATCCGTCGCCCGATTGTCAAAGCAGATGAATCCACGCAGTATGACGTGCTGTCGGCCTTTCACAAAAGCATTCGCGGCTCCAGCGACGCCGCGCTGTTCTGGTTCCTGTACGCCGTAGAAAAGCTCGGCATGGACCCGATGACCTTTATCCGCCGCCTCATCGCGGCGAGCAGTGAGGACATTGGCCTGGCGAACCCGCAGGCAATGGTGCAGGCGGTGAGTGCGCTTGAAGCCTATCGCAATAATGGCTGGCCCGAGGCCAAACTGAACATTGCACAGGCCATTTTGTTTGCTGTGGAAAGCCCCAAATCGAATGCCGTATATACGGCAATTTCACGGGCCATGTCGGCTATGGACGATATCAAATCGGCCGAGGTGCCACTCCATTTGCGTGACGCACACTACAAAGGCTCGGAAAAGCTTGGTCATGTTGGCTATCAATATCCACATAATTATCCGAATCATTATGTGAAGCAGCAATATTTGCCCGATTCGATAGCAGACCAAACCTTCTATCAGGCTACTGAGCAGGGGAATGAGTCCAAAATCAGGCAAAACCAGCGCTGGCGGGATTCACAGTCTTAATGTATGTTCGACTTCATATACAGAGTGTGTACGATATCGTCACGTTACACCATGATTGTGCAAGAGCGAAGAAGGGGATAAGAAGATGAAAGACGTGCTATTCGTTGCCGCGGGCGGAGCGCTTGGAACCTCTACCCGTTATGGCCTGCAATCGCTGCTGCCTGCGGCGGGTGCGGATTTTCCACTTGGTGTGCTGCTAATCAATTGGATCGGCTGCCTGTTTCTTGGTTGGTTCTTTACGGTAACCTTGCGATCGTGGCGGATCAAGCCGCGATTGCGACTTGCCATCGGAACAGGCTTTACAGGGGGCTTTACCACCTTTTCCACTTTTGCAGTAGATGCTGTACGCCTCACGGTTCATGATCGTATGCTGACGGCTGTGTTGTACCTGCTGCTTAGCGTAGGCGGAGGGCTGTTTTTGACATGGACAGGTATCCGCCTAGGGACAAAAATGACGCAGGCTGCTCCTAAGGAGGAACGCTTATGATCTGGTGGGCGGCGGCAGGCGGGATTATGGGTACACTGGCGAGATACGGGCTTGGCATGTGGGCCGGAAAGAGGTTCGGTACCGTATTCCCGTGGGGGACGTGGATCATTAACGTCAGCGGTTCATTGCTGCTAGGCTGGCTCTATGGTCAGTTTACGCAAAACCATTTGTCTCCTGCACTCTGGATGCTGCTAGGAACAGGTTTTTGTGGCGGCTACACCACCTTTTCCACATTCGGCTATGAATCTCTTCAACTGATGGAGCGTAAAGAGTACCGACGCATGGCTATGTATGTACTGTCCTCCGTCGTGGTAGGAGTTGTAGCTGCGGCTATCGGATACAGAGTAAGTTAAACTCTATACATTTTCCAAATAACACGTAAAAATGCAATAAAAAGCTTCCAATCTCGACTCAAGGCATTCTCAGCCGTGATACGGTTTTGGAAGCTTAGTGCTGTACCTATACAGCTAATTTTTATCTCGTTCTTTATACAATTCAGGTAAAAGGGATTCAAGTTCAGGTCTTGGTTCAGGATCAGACAACTTCATTTCCTCCAGCGTTTGGATGGCAATCCGTAGCACAGTGTAATCCCTATACCAACGGTTGTCTGAAGGAACGACATACCAAGGAGCTTGTTTGGTTGCACTTAGCTCTAATACATCCTCATAATACTGGGTATATTGCTTCCAAAATTTTCGTTCCTGCAAATCACTTGGATCGAGCTTCCAGTTTTTGTGAGGCTTTTCAATTCGATCGATCAGCTTTTCTAACTGAAATTGCTTTGAAATATGTAAAAAGATTTTAACCACCTTTACACCATTATCCAGCAACAACTGTTCAAAATGTTTGATATGCTTAATATTCCGTTTGGCCTGCTTATCGGATATCTGTCCGTGAACACGTGTAATCAGCACATCCTCATAATAAGAACGGTTAAATGCTGCAATATACCCACGTCCTGGGGTAACGGTATGAGCACGCCACAAGAAATCATGACTTAATTCCTCAGCCGTAGGTGATTTAAAGCTGTGGACAGTCACCCCCGCAGGGTTAAGGTTGGAAAATACCTGTTTGATGACGCCATCTTTGCCGCTGCAATCCATACCCTGAAATACAAACAAAACGGATTGTTTTTTCTCTGTAAATAATTTGCTTTGTAATTCCATGAAGCGTTCCTTCAATTGATCTGTTTCCTGTCGGATTTCTTCTTTATTTTTGATATTCTTCGTATCCTTGGGGTCCCATTCTTTCAAAGAAACTTTTTTACCCGGTGTCAACATTCCTAATGAATCAGACATAAAGGCACGCTCCTTTTCAATTGAAGTATGATCTTGTCTACATCATATACCCAAATGAGGATGTTATCAAAAGTTCCTTATGTATTAATGATCTTTCAAGTTAATTCCAAAAGGATTAAATAGGGAATAAGTTAGAGGTCCATTGTAGCGCTCTTATTTAAATATGACGATTCCTATTTAAAATGGGAAGTATATAATTGATTATAAGAGACGTGTATACACCACACCATGGGAAATTTTTTTGCAAGGAATGTTTGCTTAGCATGACAGACATCATAAAGAGCAGATTATGAACTCTTTTTCAATCATTAAATAAAAACATCTTTCATAAAAAAAGTCGCCCCTTCCAAATCTGGAGAGACGACTTTTTTTTAATTCCTACTATATCAATGAAAAATGGTCATTCATTTAAACTGTTTCAGGCTGAAGTTTTTCAACCTTATCAATGGTTCCTCCACCCAGACAGCGTTCCCCATCATAAAATACAACAGCTTGTCCAGGCGTAATGGCCTTTTGATGTGCATCGAATATGACATGCACGGTTCCATCGGCAAGCCATTGTAAAGTTACTTGCTGATCAGGTTGGCGATAACGGAACTTGGCTGTGCAACGGAATTCGCCGGACGGACGAGTATCTGCACCTTCAATCCAGTTCACATCTGTTGCAATCAGGCTGGTAGAATACAGGCTGTGATGACGATCACCTTGTACCACATACAGAATATTCTTCTCCAGATCCTTATCCGCTACAAACCACGGTTCACCTGAACCTGAGCCGCCAATGCCCAAGCCTTGTCGTTGACCCAGTGTATAGTACATCAGACCATCGTGGCGTCCTTTGACTTCACCAGTAGCGATATCCACCATGTCTCCACCTTTTGCAGGTAGATATCCACTCAGAAACTCCTTGAAATTACGCTCGCCGATAAAGCATACGCCTGTGCTGTCTTTCTTCTTGGCCGTATACAGTCCCGCAGCTTCCGCAATTTTACGTACTTCTGGTTTCGGCAGATGACCGATGGGAAACATCGCTCGGGACAACTGTGTTTGGCTTAATGCATTTAGGAAATAAGTCTGATCCTTGTTGCTATCCACACCTCGCAGCAAAGTAAAGTGGCCGTCTTCTTCCACAACCCGTGCATAATGTCCAGTAGCAACATAATCTGCTCCCAAATCCAGCGCTTTATTTAGAAACTCGCCGAATTTAATTTCACGGTTACACATGACATCCGGGTTGGGTGTGCGTCCAGCTTTATATTCATCAAGAAAATAGGAGAATACTTTATCGAAGTATTCTTTCTCAAAATTGACGGTATAGTAAGGAATGTCGATCTGTTCACAGACACGGCGCACATCCTCCGCATCCTCCTCAGCCGTACAACGGCCAAATTCATCCGTGTCATCCCAGTTTTTCATGAAGATGCCGATTACGTCATAGCCCTGCTCCTTCAGCAGCAGCGCGGTAACGGATGAGTCGACGCCACCGGACATCCCGACGACGACACGGGTTTCATGATTGGCTTTAGCCATGGTCATCACCCAATTCTTTCAATATTGTTGTAGAACCCACCTATTGTAACATAAACGATAATAAGATACGATGTTTGGACGATCCAACGACACGGCGAACGATGGAAGAAAGCTATATAAAATGGGCTAAAGCTGTTCCAAATCGCCCGAAAGCAACTTTTTTTAAGATTGTTACTGTAATGTTTCCCTTTACCTGCCCTAATATGTTAACATAAGCTGAGGGTTAGGATCGGAATAGAGAGGTTTACAACACCAGTTATTCCGCGTGTTTAACGGAATTGTTACTATAAGTGAGGTGGCACAATTGAAAATATCAACGAAGGGCCGTTATGGCCTGACCATTATGATGGAACTTGCAGCCAGGTTTGGCGAAGGTCCAACTTCTTTGAAAAGTATTGCCGAAAAAAATCAGCTGTCAGAGCATTATCTGGAACAGCTCATCGCGCCTTTGCGTAATGCAGGTTTGGTAAAAAGTATCCGTGGTGCTTACGGCGGTTATATTTTGGCGAATGAACCGGCAGGAGTAACAGCGGGAGACATCATTCGTGTACTGGAAGGTCCGATTTCTCCGGTCGATTTCACGGAAGAAGACGATCCTGCAAAACGTCAGCTGTGGCTGCGAATTCGTGACAGCATCGCTGAAGTGTTGGATTCTACTACACTTAAGGACTTGATCACATACCAAGAACATGATGAATTGGACAATTATATGTTCTACATTTGAGGTGGATTAACATGAACAGAATTTATCTGGATCATGCCGCATCGACTCCTATGCATCCTGAGGTTGCGCAGACTATGATGGACATCATGATCGGCCAATTTGGCAACGCTTCGAGCGTTCATGCCTTTGGTCGCGATGCCAAGCGCACCGTCAGCGCTGCTCGGGATGCCGTTGCGGCCTCTTTGGGCTGCAAGCCTGAAGAAATTATATTTACGAGCGGAGGGACAGAAAGCGATAATCTGGCCCTGTTTGGGACGGCTACGGCAGACGGCCGTACTTCCGGGCATATGATTACAACCGCAGTTGAACATCACGCAGTGCTTCATGCTTGTGATGAGCTGGAAAAAGCGGGGTATGAGGTGACTTATGTCCCGGTCAACGGTTTTGGACGCGTGAACCCTGCGGATATCGAGGCTGCCATTCGACCGGACACTTTTTTGATCAGTATGATGTATGCCAACAATGAGGTGGGCGTCATTCAGCCGATCTCAGAAGTAGGGCAGATTGCGAGAGAACATGGCATTGTATTTCATGTAGATGCGGTTCAAGCTTTCGGTCACATACCCATCGACTGCGGCAATCTCCCGATTGACTTACTGAGTGTGTCGGGTCATAAGATTAACGGACCACAAGGGGTGGGTGCATTATATATCCGTCAGGGTACACGCATTCAGCCGCTAATGCATGGGGGTCTTCAGGAGAAGAAACGGCGTGCCGGAACAGAAAACATCGCTGGTATTGCGGGTCTGGCTAAAGCCGCAAC
This sequence comes from Paenibacillus sp. S29, assembly GCF_049319765.1. Classification (NCBI taxonomy): domain Bacteria; kingdom Bacillati; phylum Bacillota; class Bacilli; order Caryophanales; family Paenibacillaceae; genus Paenibacillus; species Paenibacillus sp. S29. The sequence continues at coordinate 41,809 of NZ_JBMOUI010000014.1, forward strand.
TCTTGCTAATAGTTCCATTGAGGAGCGTGAGGCGCACAATACGGTTCTTCGTCAGACATTGCTTAAAGGGTTGGAAGACACTCTGGGTAACCAAAATTTTGTGATTAACGGTGACCCTGAACATTCTTTACCTAATGTCCTCAATGTTAGCTTTCCGGCCATTGGTACAGAGACCATGTTGATGAACCTTGACATGGAAGGAATCGCAGCAGCAAGCGGATCAGCCTGTACTTCCGGATCTCTAGAGCTATCGCATGTATTGCAGGCGATGGATCTTCCTGAAGATGTTTTACATTCAGCGATTCGGTTTAGCTTCGGATTGGGTAATACTACGGAAGAAATGGAATACACGGCCAAGAAAATTGAAACCATATGGAAGCGGCTACGTACTAGGTACTAGGGATTTCTCCGCATTTTAATAAGAAGGGAGGGGCGGTTTTCCATTTCATTGCATGAACGGAAGCAAGGTCTGACAGGCATGTAGGAAAATGACCGCACCTTCGTTCGGATTGCAGAATGAGGAGGTACCCTATAATATGAAGCTTCAAGATATGATCGGACTTGCCGTTTTCGATGTGGAGGACGGGAAGCAGATTGGCAAAATACATGACTTTATGGTGACAGCTGATTGGCGAATCACAGGGATCGAGTTGGAAGGAAAAGGGCTTTTTTCTTCTCACGTGAAAATGGTTGCTTGGGATGACATCGTTGCTTACGGTGAGGATGCGATCATGATTCGCAATCAGCAGGCTGTCCGTAAAACGGAGGCCCATGATATACAACATACGTACTTGCTTGGACCCGGTAAACTGAAGGATCTATCCGTGCTAACAGAGGAAGGGCTTATGCTCGGGCACATCTCGGATGTTTATTTTGACCAGGAAATGGGCAATAACATAATAGGCTTGGAAATCAGCGATGGTTTTGTATCGGATATTATAGAAGGGCGGAAATGGCTGCCCTGCACCGAAGATATGTCCATCGGGGAAAATGCCGTTATGGTTCCCCCGTTAAGCGAGCAGCGTCTGGAAAAAGCCATATATTCTGTTAATGGATAGGGTGAGTTTATTGAGATGTCCGAATTGTAATTCCAAAGATATCGGCAAAATCGGCTCCCATCAATTTTATTGCTGGGGATGCTTTATCGAACTTCAGGTGAATGGTGAAAAAATGTCTGTCTACCAAGTGGAAGAGGATGGAACGCTCAGTTCGCTGGACGACCTATTCTTTGGAGACGAGATGGCACAACAGGACTTGCCGCAAATTCATGCTTCTTCCTAAGCTTGACACCGGAAGTGGACAGGCTGCTACTAAGAGGTGTGATCTACATACGGCTTAGTAGGTTGGATAACGCTTGATAAAAAACAACGAAGAGGGTGCCCCGAACAGCCATATGGCCGTTTGGGGCACCCTCTTTTGTATACCATATTTATGAAGATGGTTAGTTTTACAATTTAAAGCGTTTGACCTCTTCCAATAGAAGATCAGCGTGAGAATCGAGTTTGGCAGAAAGGTCGGCAATATTGTTCATGGCATGACCTTGTTCTTGTACAGAAGAAGCCACTTCCTCTGTAGATGCTGCACTTTGTTCAGAAACAGCGACAACGCTGGAAATGACATCGGAAATATGTCCAGCATTCACACGGAGATGATCTGCAGCGGCGGTAACGTCCTCAATTTGGGCAAGCATATGCTGAGAAGCCCCACGAATGGATTCAAACGCCTGTCTCGTTGCAATGGCAGCATGCTCCTGTTCTACAGTTACAGCAAGTGCTTTCTTCATTTCCTCTGCGCTTTGAACTCCTGCAATTTTAATTTCTTCCAGCTTCCTCATGATACTGTCACTGGAACTGCCCGCTTGCTCAGCCAGCTTTCTCACTTCTCCCGCGACGACAGCAAAACCTCGTCCGTGTTCCCCGGCCCGTGCTGCTTCGATAGTTGCATTGAGGGCCAGCAGGTTTGTTTGTGCGGCGATATCGTGGATGGCCCCGGCCAGCCGCTCAATATCCTGAGTTTTCAGCGCGAGCGAATCTACGGCTTCTCCTGCCGCAGTCGTCGTTTGTCTGGACTCGGCGGCCAGTTTCGCTTGGCGTTCTGCTGTTTCATACCCTGCAAGCACGGCAGAATCTGTTTCAAATACGGCAGTTTGGGTCCGTTTGACACTTTCGCCAATCTGGTCGATGGAGCCTGTCATGTGAGTCAGCTTCTCAGAGCCGGAATATACAGCCTCAGCTTGATCGCTCGCTCCATGGGCAAGCTCCTGAACTGCACTGGAGATTTGTGACGCGATGGTTCCAGTATCTTTGGCGTGTTGATGCATATCATGGGAGGCTGAGCTGACATCACCAGCAGTATCTGATACCTTGCGCAACAGGTGAGAGAGATTATCAGACATGATATTAAAATCTGTTCCCAGGCTGGCAATTTCATCTTTACCCTTAACATCTACGCGAGCGGTCATATCACCTTCAGCTATACGTTTGACATTCGCTTGGAGTCTGCGAATCGGCTTAATAAAGTTGTTTGCCGCCCAGATTGCCAGCAGCATAGCGACGACCAAGATGATAGCAACCGTAATAATCAACGTATTACGAGTGGAGTAATACTCCTGAAAAGCAATTTCTTTGGAAATAGACAACCCTACAATCCAGCCTGTGCTAGGCATCTTTTTAAAATAAAGCTGACGGTCACTTCCATTGTAGCTATAGTCTGTTCTTCCCGAAGCTGCGCTCAGCAGGTCCGCGGTTGATGAACCCAACTCGGGGGTATCTTTGAGGTTTTTGCCAGCCAGCTTGTTGTCTGGGTGCGCGATCACGGCTCCATTTTGGTCAATCAGAAATGCGTAGCCCAATCCGTTCAGGTTTATGCTTTGAATCATTTTTGTCATATCGTTGAGCATAATGTCTTCGCTGACTACCCCGGTGATAGAATCGTTGGAATCCTTGAGAGGCTTAGCAATGGAAATGGTGAAGTCCTTGCTGCCTGCATCAATGTATGGGGACGAGTAATACATTTCTCCCTTGGTTTTGGCATCCTTGTACCACGGTCGAGCGCGAGGATCATAACCTGCTTCAAACCAGCCAGATCCATCCCAGTAGGACCCATCTTCAAAGCCTGCGTAAATATTGGAAATATTTTGATCTTTATAGTTTTGAAAAGCTGCTTTCAGAGATACGGCTTTGGCATCTGATGAAATATCGCTGGATTCCAGACCTGCAGCCAATGTTTCAATAATTTTGGCGTTGCCACCTATCCATCCGTCGAGCTGATTGACGGTTTCGGAGGCTTTGCTGTTCATAAGCTCTTGGATATCATGGTTGGCCTGATTTTTAACGCTTGTCATGCTAATGATCGACAATGGCCCAGCTGCAACGATAACAATACAAGTAAAAAGGAGAATAAGCTTGATTTTTAAGTTCATGTAACGACCCCCGATGTTTCAGAAATGTGAAAGCTTAAAGTAGTGCTTTGTACTTATATCGTCAGATGGAATGACTTTGTTAATTGTTTTCATCCGTTTTCATCATTTTTTTACAATAGTAATCTATAGGGCAATCCAGACTTGCGGGAAGGATTAAAGTGGAGGTACAGGCATATACTTAAAGGAGGCTAGTCCGGTAAGGGGGCACGAAATGGAGCAATTAACGAAAAGTAGACTGTTCCGGTACGGAATATGGACGCTGCTGGGACTTGTCATTCTATATTTTATCTGGCTGCTGCGACCTTTGTTTTTGCATTTGTATGAATTTCTGAAAACAATCATTGCTCCGTTTGCGGTAGCGATGATCATCTCCTATGTACTTAATCCCGTTGTTAGTATGCTGGGCGGTCGCAAGGTGCCTCGAAGCGTAGCTGTGCTGCTCATCTATGCTGTGTTTTTAGCCAGTCTCGTTGTGATTCTGATGAACCTGATTCCAATGTTCATTGAACAACTGGATGAGCTGAATGAGCATCTGCCTGAGCTGACCATACATGCACAGGGATTAATGACGAGTATGGATAGCGGCATTTTGCCCCAAGGGGTGCGAACGGGTATGAATCAATGGTTTTTCCAATTAGAGAATCGGATGGCAACAGGGATTTCTACCTTTATGGATAACATCGGCGGGATGATCAACATGCTGTTCAATGTGTTCATTGTACCGTTCCTCATTTTTTATATTTTGAAGGATTTTGATGTGTTCGAGCGGACGATTGTGTCTTACCTCCCGCGTTCTCGTCGCAAGGCGATTGTAACGGTACTTAAGGAAATTGATCAGGCGCTTGGCAACTATGTTAGGGGACAATTACTGGTATGCGTCATTATTGGAGTGATGGCTTATCTCGGCTATATGCTCATTGGCATGCCTTATGCGCTGTTGCTGGCAGGAGTGGTTGCGGTTTTTAACATCGTTCCGTATTTGGGCCCCTTTTTGGGAGCCGCTCCGGCAGTAGTCATGGCTTCTACGGTCTCCTTAAAAATGGTGCTTTTGGTCGTGGTCGTTAACACCTGTATTCAAGTGTTGGAGAGCAATGTCATCTCTCCCCAAGTGGTGGGACGAACGTTGCATCTGCATCCGATAGCCATTATTTTCGCTCTGCTAGTGGGTGGGGAAATTGCGGGAATTACCGGCTTGATTTTAGCGGTTCCCGTGATGGCGGTTTTAAAGGTAGGACTTCAGCATTTTTTTGCTTACTATGTGAAGCGGAAAACAATCTGATTTTGTCCATACACCGTATGTATCTTGTCTGAAATCGCGTTGACACGGCTAAATGACACGGATATACTGAATTGAGTATGTTTAAATGTGTTTATCCAGTAGGGAAAGCTCATTTCGAAGTGCGGGCTGAACCCGCCGGGATGCTCCCGTTACCAGTGAAAACAAGGCGATCGATCGTCCGTTAAGCAAATGTTGGTGTGCAGCCTGCGCATGGGCATTTCGTACAGAGGGGACGGCGTTAACCAGGGTGGTACCGCGATACAATCGTCCCTGATCCGTTCAGGGGCGTTTTTCTGTTTTTTTATGGCCTGTGCCAGGAACCAGTGACACCATAATTAGGAGGCTACTTATATGAAAGCTAGTGAAATCCGCTCCAAATGGCTGGAGTTTTTTGAAAGCAAGGGACATGTGATTGAACCAAGCGCACCGCTTGTTCCACATAAAGATCCTTCCCTGCTGTGGATTAATGCGGGTATGGCGCCGCTTAAGCCTTATTTTGACGGACGTGTGAAGCCGGAGAATCCACGTATTGCTAATTCGCAAAAATGTATCCGGACGAACGACATTGAGAATGTCGGTAAAACGCGCCGTCATCATACTTTTTTCGAAATGCTCGGCAACTTTTCCATTGGTGACTATTTTAAGGAAGAAGTCATTACATGGGCATGGGAGTTTCTGACGGACCCGAAATGGATTGGTTTTGATCCGGAACGTCTGGCTGTAACTGTATATCCTGAGGATGAGGAAGCGTACAAGCTGTGGAACGAAAAAGTTGGACTTCCTGCCGAACGTATCATCAAACTGGAAGATAACTTCTGGGATATCGGTGAAGGCCCTTGTGGACCTTGTACGGAAATCTTTTATGATCGTGGCGAAGCCTACGGCAGCGACATGACGGACCCTGAAATGTATCCAGGGGGAGAAAATGAGCGTTATCTGGAAGTGTGGAACCTCGTATTCTCACAATTCAACCATAACAAAGACGGCAGCTATACGCCGCTTCCAAACAAAAATATTGATACAGGGGCTGGATTAGAGCGTTTTGCATCCATTTTGCAAAATGTGGATTCCAACTTTGATACGGATATCTTCCAGCCACTCATCCAAAAAACAGCGGCGATGGCAGGAGTCAAATATAACGAAAATGTGGACAGTGACGTGGCTCTTAAGGTTATTGCTGACCATGTCCGCACCGTAGCTTTTGCAATTGGTGACGGTGTGCTGCCTTCTAATGAAGGACGGGGTTACGTGATCCGCCGTTTGCTGCGCCGGGCTGTGCGCTATGGAAAAATGCTCGGCATGAACCGTCCATTTATGTTTGAGCTGGTGGAAACCGTTGGGGATGTCATGGGTGTGTATTACCCTGAGGTAGTGGACAAGCGTGATTTCATCATCAAAGTGATCAAAACGGAAGAGGAACGCTTCCATGAAACACTGACAGATGGATTGGCCATTTTGTCCGATATCAGTGCTCAGGCGAAGGCCGAAGGTCGCAATGTCATTAGCGGAGCAGATGCCTTCAAACTGTATGATACGTACGGGTTCCCGTTCGATCTTACAGAGGATTATGCGGACGAGCAAGGCTTGAAAGTAGACCGAGAAGGTTTTGATGAAGCGATGCAGGAGCAACGCAAACGTGCCCGTGATGCTCATCAGGATAGCGCCAGCATGAAGATTCAGGGCGGAGCTTTGTCCGATCTGGCGGTTAAAAGTGAATTTGTTGGATATAATGACCTCATAACTGAGTCTAAAATTGTGGCGATTGTATATGAAGATGCACTGGTGGACAGTGTTAGTGAAGGGCAGTCTTGTCAGGTCGTGCTGGATGTGACCCCTTTCTATGCCGAAAGCGGAGGACAAGTCAGTGATCAAGGCTTGCTGCGTGGAGGTACGGTAACCGCGAAGGTCGAAGGGCTGTTTAAGGCGCCACAAGGTCAGCATGTGCATCAGGTTGTTGTAGAAGCCGGCGAGCTAAACGTTGGCGATACGGTGAAAGCAGAAGTAGATCAAGCTTCACGTGGAGAAATTGAGAAAAACCATACGGCTACGCATTTGCTTCACAAAGCGCTTAAAGAAGTGCTGGGTGACCATGTCAATCAGGCGGGTTCTTTGGTAGAGCCTGGGCGTCTGCGTTTTGACTTCTCCCATTTTGGAAGCATTACACCAGAAGAGCTGGCGGATATTGAACTGCGTGTAAACCGTGCCATCTGGAGCCAACTGGACGTTAATATTGAACTGAAACCGATTGATGAAGCTAAGGCTCTCGGAGCAATGGCGCTTTTCGGTGAAAAGTATGGAGATATCGTACGGGTCGTTAAGGTAGGCGATTATAGCATTGAACTATGCGGTGGCTGTCATGTCAGCAATACTTCGCAAATTGGCTTGTTCAAGCTTGTCAGCGAGAGCGGCATTGGATCAGGTGTACGTCGTATTGAAGCGGTGACCGGACGTTTTGGCTTTGAATATATGGAAGGTCAATTAGAGCTGTTGAAGGTGTCGGCTGGGCTTGTAAAATCCAAGCTGTCTGAGGTACCAAAGCGTATCGAATCTTTGCAGCAACAAATTAAAGACCTCAGTCGTGAAAATGAATCGCTGCAAAGCAAGCTGAGCGTTATTGAGGCAGGCCAGCTGACCGATCAGGTCGTGCAAGCAGGCGAGGTGCAGCTGTTGGCTGCACGCGTGCAGGCTTCCAGCATGGATGCGTTGCGTGCGATTGCTGATGAACTGAAAGGGAAGCTTCCGGCTGCTGTGCTGGTGCTCGGCGCTGCAATGGACGACAAAGTTAATTTTGTCGTAGCAGTTCCGGCAGAGCATACCAAGGCTGGACTTCATGCAGGCAAGCTCGTGAAAGAAATTGCTGCCGTATGCGGTGGCGGTGGTGGCGGACGACCTGACATGGCGCAAGCCGGTGGTAAGGATGCCAGCAAGCTGGACGAAGCACTTCAACGTGCGCATGAACTGGTGTCGGCAGCCTCACAAGGATAAAGTTCGATAATTTTTGCGGATTTTTGGGAAAAAACGGGCTTAGATATTTCCTTGTAGGGCTTTGCTTATGGTATGATGTAAAAGAATAAGCTGGCATAAACATGTACACATGTTTTGTGGAAGCGAGGTGTCAACAATGGATTCCATGGACAAAACGGTCAAATTTAATGTCAAGGCAGATGAGAAGGAAGCTTCTGCTCAGGAGATTTTGTTGACCGTATATGATGCGCTGGTGGAAAAAGAATACAATCCGATCAATCAAATCGTCGGCTATTTGCTATCCGGTGATCCGGCTTATGTGCCACGGCATAATAATGCCAGAAGCCTGGTACGTAAAAAAGAGCGCGATGAGTTGATTGAAGAATTGGTTCGTTTCTATCTCGCCAAGCACCGTTAGGAGACAGGCATGAAAGTAATGGGATTGGATTACGGGGATCGCCGAATTGGGGTCGCCGTAAGTGATGCCTTCGGCTGGACCGCCCAAGGATTGGAAGTCATAGAACGACGCGGTGACGACAGCGAGTTCGGTAAAATTGCAAATTTGGTTCGTGACAATGAGGTCAGCGAGGTTGTTGTAGGCTTGCCGAAAAACATGAACGGAACCGTGGGTCCACGCGGTGAGATTTGCATCGAGTTTGCGAACCGACTCAAGGAGTTACTGGGTTTACCCGTTCACCTTTGGGATGAACGGCTGACGACGCGTTCGGCGGAGCGTGCGCTTCTGGAGGCCGACGTCAGCCGAAAAAAACGCAAGCAGGTGGTAGATAAACTGGCCGCAAGCCTGATCTTGCAAAACTATTTGGACGCACACAGTACAAGGTGAGGGGGATTTCGTAATGGCTGAAAATCAAGTGGGTATGGAAGAAGAGCCGGAAATTATTTATATTGCCGATGACGAGGGCAACGAGGAAGAGTTCGAGGTCATTATGAAGTTTGAGGTAGATGGTTCCGAAGCGAAGTACATGATGGTTGCGCCAGTGGACCCTGAAGCTGATGAGTCCGATGTGTACGCCTTCCGTTACGAGGAAGAAGGCGATGATATTAAATTGTTTGTGATCCAAGACGATGCCGAATGGGAAATCGTCGAAGAGACCTTTAATACATTTGTAGAAGAAGAGGAAGAGGAAGACGGGAAATGACGAGCTATTCACGTGAAGACCTGAGTTGGACCTCTGATTTGAAGGAAACGTTCGACGGCGATGTAGAGTTACAGGATGAACAGGGCCATGCAATTCGCATGGAATTGGAAGCAGAGTTCAAGGTAGGTGAACAACGGTACGCTGTATTGCGTAGACCTGGGGCTGCTGTTGGCGAACATGAACTATACCATGTAAGCTCATCCACAGACGGCGAAATCTCCATCACCACCATTGAAGATGATGATGAGTGGGAAGATATTTCCGAACTGTACGATGAATGTACGTTGCCGGAAGAACTGTAAGTCTGGATAGCGATGAGATCAAACCTGAAAGGGCGGACCAGTCCGCCCTTTTTGGCTGTGAAGGAGTTGGGTGGATGTGAAGCGAAGGACGAGGATGTTTACGTTGTTTCTACTGCTTATCATTATAGCAGGAGGGGCAACCCTCTATATTTGGAATGCCATGCAGCCTGTTCAGCCCCAAACACAACCCGTTGCTTTTACGGTGGTGCAGGGAACAGGAACATCGGCAATTGCAGATACGCTGGAGCAGAAGGGACTTATACGTAATGCGTTCGTGTTTAAGGCTTATGTGAAATTCAAACAGCAAGGAAGCGCATTTCAGGCCGGAAAATATGAAGCGCAGCCTGGCGCAACCTTTGATCAGTTGATTACTAAGTTATCGGTCGGAGATGTTGTCAAAGAGGAAATGATTCGGTTTACAATTCCAGAAGGTTTTACGATTAGACAGATGGCTGATAAGCTGCAAAAGGAAGGATTGGCAGATCGGCAGCAATTTTTGCAGCTGGCCAACGATCCGTCCGCTTTTGACGTCGCGCTAGTGCGGGACATTCCAAAGCAGGCGGGGCTTCGCTATGCGCTGGAGGGCTATCTTTTCCCGGAAACCTATGAGCTGAAAAAGGGCAGTACGGCCAAAGATATTATACAGGTGATGCTAGAACAGACACAAAAGCGGTTAGAAACTGTTTCCGATTTGGATGCCAAGCTGAAACAGAGGGATGAAACGCTGCATCAACTGCTGACAGTTGCTTCTCTCGTAGAGCGCGAAGTGGTTGTGGAAGATGAGCGGTCTGTAGTAGCTGGCGTCATTTATAACCGGCTCAAACAGGGTAAGAAGTTGGAAATTGATGCTACGGTTCAATATATGCTGGACAAGCAAAAAGAACGGCTGTATTACAAGGATTTGGCTGTGGAAAGCCCTTATAATACGTATTTGCATCTGGGACTTCCGCCAGGGCCGATTGCAAGTCCCAGTCTAAACTCAGTGATAGCGGCTTTACAGCCAAAAGCTACAGATTATTTATTTTATGTGACCAAAAAAGATGGGACACATGAACATTTGTTTGCCAAAACGTATAAAGAACATTTGCATAACATTCAGGTAAGTAACCGTAAGACAAATTAGGAGGTGAGCCTATGGCTTACAAACCCGAACTACTGGCAACTGCCAGCTCTCCGGAGGATGCCCTCCATATGCTGGAGGCTGGAGCTACTGCATTACTTATTGGAGATGACCGCTTTGGAATGCGGCTGCCGGGACATTTTACCCCTGACCAAATCCGTGAAGTGGTGGAAGAGGCACGCAAGCATACGGCACAGGTATATGTATCCATGACGAATTTGATGACGAACGAGCTATTGCCGCTCCTTCCCGAATATGTGCAGACCCTAGCTGGATGCGGCATTGATGCCATTGAGTTTAATGATCCCGCAGTGCTCATGGCCGTGAAGGAGTATGCTCCGCATCTTAAGCTGTTCTGGAACGGTGAGATGATCTCCACCAACTTCGCAACCGCCAACTATTGGGGTGAAAAAGGGGCTTCCCGGGTCATTTTGGCTCGTGAGCTCAGTATGGATGAAATTACCGAAATGATACCAAAGTTGAACATAGAAGCACAGGTTCAGGTACATGGTATGACCAATATTTATCATTCCAAGCGTAAGCTTGTTCAAAGTTATATGCTGCACCAGGGACGTAATGTAGAGGGCGATTTGGGCAGAGGGCGCGGCTTGTTTCTGATTGAAGCAGAGCGGAAGGAAGAAAAGTTCCCCATCTACGAGGATATTAATGGGACACATATTATGAGTTCAGATGATTTTTGCATCATGGAGGACCTGCATATTCTAATGGAGGCGGGCGTGCATAGCTTTAAGATCGAGGGCTTATTGAAACCTACGGCTTACAATGAGGCGGTTGTTCGTGCTTATCGTAAAGCAATAGATACTTATACAGCTGATCCGGATGCTTATGCTTATGATGAAAGCTGGCTGGATGAAGTTCGCCGTCTTCAAGATCCAGAACGGGAACTTTCCTTCGGATTTTTCTATAAAGAGCAGGTTTATTAATTTTAAAATGAATTGAATTCACAGAGGGGGGAACGTCATGGGGACGATAACCAAAACGAGAAAATATATAGGTAAACGGAATCGTCTGGATAAGCCGGAGCTGTTGGCTCCTGCCGGAAATCTGGAAAAGCTGAAGTTTGCCGTTCACTATGGCGCGGATGCTGTATATATTGGTGGACAAAAATATGGTCTGCGTTCTAACGCCGATAATTTCAGTTTTGAAGAAATGCGAGAAGGTGTAGAATTTGCCAACAAGTACGGTGCTAAGGTGCTTGTGGCTACCAATATCTATGCCCACAATGAAGATATTGCCGGAATCGAGGAATACTTGCGCAATCTGTACGAGGCAGGAATTCATGCCGTTATTGTCGCTGACCCGGCTATTGTATCCGTGGCATTGCGTGCTGTTCCTGGATTAGAAGTGCATTTGAGTACACAGCAGTCCACGCTGAACTGGCAGGCGGTAAAGTTTTGGAAAAACGAGGGGCTACCGCGTGTAGTACTGGGTCGTGAGACCAGTCTGGAGGAAATCGAAGAAATCAAAAAGCATGTGGACATCGAAATCGAAGCTTTTGTCCATGGTGCGATGTGCTCTTCATTTTCCGGCCGCTGCGTGTTGTCCAATCACTTTACAGACCGTGATTCCAATCGTGGGGGATGTTGTCAGTCTTGCCGCTGGAAATACGATTTATTTGAGGATGCCCGCCCAGGTGAGGTTTGGATATCTGAGGAAGAGGCACAGGACAGCAATGCACTGAAACAGTTCCAGCTCGGTGTTAACCAGCTTCCACTGTTTGAAGAAAGCGATAATGCTTTTTCTATGGGTTCCAAGGATCTGTGTATGATTGAAAATGTCCCTGATCTGATTGATGTAGGTGTAGACAGTTTTAAAGTAGAGGGACGTATGAAGTCTATCCACTATGTGGCTACGGTCGTGAATGTCTATCGTCAAGCGATTGATTCCTATATGGCTGATCCTGAAAATTATGTGCTCAAACCAGAATGGATTGAAGAAATTAACAAGGCAGCCAATCGCCCGCTGAATACAGGATTTTTCTACGATACACCGGATCATGAGGATCATATTTATGAGCCGGAAGAAAAAGCAGTCCCTTATGATTTTGCTGGACTGGTCATGGACTACGATGCCGCGAGTGGCATCGCAACTATTCAACAACGGAACCATTTTAAACCCGGTCATGAAATTGAATTTTTCGGCCCGAACGGAACATTCTTTAAACAAACGGTCGGAACGATCTGGGATGAAGAAGGCAACGAATTGGATGCTGCTCGTCACCCGCTTCAACGAATTAGAATGAAGGTAGATCAACCCGTATCCTATTTTGATATGATGCGTAAAAAGAAGTAAATAAGCCTTAAGTCACAGGTTAAAAGATTCAAAAGCCTCTCCTATCGGTTGGAGAGGCTTTTTTTTGAATAGTTTTCTAGGAAAAAAGTTTCACAAAATTTAGTTGATACTCAAAGGAAAGCTACATTCCTTGTCGAATAGTTCCGATAGAAGTTATATAGATAATAGATACATAATGGATGACGTGGAATTAGAAACTAATTATATGGTGGCAGGTGAGAGGAATGGGTTTACGGAAAAAAGAGGGGAATACAGTAAAAAGGCAACCCAAGAAAACGGATCAAATGCAGGGTTTGAAAGGCAGTAAAGTGACCACGGAAAAAGGGGAACAAACGGGTGCGGTGTCTTCGAAGGTTGCCCCCTGGGTAGCTAAAGCGACTCGTAAAGGTACACACAATTTAAAGCGTTTACTTAAGCCGGAAAGGTACAGTAAAGATTTCATGCATTTGGTCAAAAACTATAATCCGATACGTTCGGTTGGAATGAAGTTGTTTCTGATCTTTTTTGCGGCAATTATGTTATTTGTGGTCAGCTTGGGGATGCTCTCATATTACAAGGCTAAAAGTACGATTGAGCAAAATGCAGCTACGGCTTATCAGCAGACCGTTCAGCAAACTTCAGAAAAGCTTGATATTATTCTAGAGCGCTTTCAAGATACATCGACACAGGTATTTTTCGATACTGAATTAAGTGATCAGTTGCAAAAGGCTGTAAAGCAAGATAAAAATCCCTTTGCATCTTTTGTTGCTATGGGCGAAGTGAATAAGAAGCTAACGAATCTTGCTTTTACGAATAAAGCGATTGATTCAATGTACTTGTACCCGGAAGAAACCAATTTAGCTGCTATGGGCACCGGAACACAAAAGGATGTACGGCAGGAAGCGTGGTTTAAGGATATTTTGAAAAACAAGGGAATGGTTTGGCTACCTACGCAGGTGAATGACAATGGTAGCAAGACCTTTCGTCTGGCACGCTCCATGAACAGCATGTCCGGGTTGGGAGGGACTTATGTTCTGGTTATGGATTTAAAGTCCAGTGCGGTGGAGGACGAGTTAAAAGGTATTAATTTGGGCTCAGGCAGTATGATTAGCCTTGTGACAGACAAGGGTGAGTTTGTAGGCTCTAACAATGAGAGCTTGACAGGAGGGAAGACAAAGCTGGATTACGTTTCCAAGCTTGAAGGAATCGAAGGAAATCAAATTATGGAGCAGGAAGCAGACGGTAAAAAGCAAAGTGTGCTTGCGGTTCATAATACGCTGGGAACTTCCAAGTGGATTCTCGTGGGTGTAGTACCTGTATCTGAGCTGGTGAGAGACGCTAAGGGGATTCTAACCACAACCTGGATATTTGCTGCAGTGGCTGCACTCATTGCATTGTTCATTGGCCTGTGGATCGTGCGCCTCGTGGCTCGTCCATTGACACATCTGAAAGATTTAATGGTCGAAGGCGCTAAAGGCAACTTGCAAATTCGAACGAGCTATAAGGCTCAGGATGAAATTGGGCAGTTGTCAGAAAGCTTTGATATGATGATGGAGCAAATTACATTGCTGGTACAACAGACGAATGCCTCAGCTCAGGAAGTTCTGAATACAGCGACAGAACTAGGTGATGCCTCGAAGAAGACAGCCATTTCAGCCAAAGAAATTGCAGCAGCAACGGAAGAGATTGCTCATGGCGCCGCCAGTTTGGCAACAGAGGCTGAACGTGGCAGCGGACTAACCGGGAATATATCTCAGCAAATGGATACGGTGATGGCTTCCAATTATGAAATGAGTCTGGTCGCACAAGAAGTTGAACAATCCAGTGAAAAAGGGACCATTCAGCTGAAAAATCTATTGGGCAAGACTCGGGTTACGGAAGAAACTACACATGCTCTGGTGGGCAAAGTAGATGAACTGAAGCAGACAACTTCGGATGTATTTAAGGTGCTGGACGTACTACAGGATATTGCGAAACAAACGAATATTCTATCACTGAATGCGACGATTGAAGCGGCACGAGCGGGGACGGCGGGGCGTGGTTTTATGGTGGTAGCTAATGAAGTTCGGCAGTTGGCTGAACAATCACGTCAAGCTATTCGTACGGCTACAGGCATTACTAACAACATCGTCAATGAAATGAATGAAACGGTACAGGCATTATCTGAGGTGTACCCGCTGTTCCGGGAACAGATGGGAGCCGTGCAGGAAACAACGGACATTTTCCAATCGGTGCAGCAGCAAATGGGAGAGTTCGCGCTACGATTGGGAACGGTCACTGCCTCCATTCATCATCTGAGTGAATCCCAGACCACTTTGTCCGAGGCAATGACCAATGTAAGTGCGGTGGCCGAGCAATCCTCGGCTACTTCGCAGGAAGTCGCTTCGCTCAGCACTGAGCAGGCCAATATTGGTAATCAACTGGTAGGTTTGTCGGATAAGCTGGAAGGAGTATCGGTGAATTTGAAGGAACAGCTTTCGCGGTTTACGGTGTAGATATAACAAGACCATGGGAATCAGGATTGTCACTGATCTCCGTGGTTTTGTACTTTTTATTAGTGGATGTGCTTAAAAATCCCTCAAGAAGGAAAGCAAAAGATGAATACAAACACAAAGGTAGCTTGGGTTGTGCTGGCCATTACTATTTTTATTACGTTTTTTTATTCATTAGACGAGATTTTAGATTGGAGTCCAGAAGCAGACATCACAAGATACAAATAAATTCGGAAACCCATTCACGTTAAAAGTTGAGTGGGTTTTCTTTTTCAACTACAGGACATACTACTGGAAAAATGATGAAAGAAGGATGGGTGTGCCGAGGCGTGGTAGCAGTTTCATACGAAAACGTCGAATTGCATATATGGCCTTGGGGGTGATGGCGCTACTGCTGATTTTATTATTCCGACTGGCTTGGATTCAGGGGACAGCGGGCATTCATATGTCTGTTTATGGAGGGCATTCG
This sequence comes from Paenibacillus sp. S29, assembly GCF_049319765.1. NCBI lineage: Bacteria > Bacillati > Bacillota > Bacilli > Caryophanales > Paenibacillaceae > Paenibacillus > Paenibacillus sp. S29. Next base: position 57,308 of record NZ_JBMOUI010000014.1, read on the forward strand.
CTTAAGGAAATGTCAGCACGTCAGCGACAGGAGGGCATTTCTATCGACTCTGGACGTGGACAGTTTACGGACCGGCATGGGCAACCCTTGACTGGCGGAGTCGTATGGGCGCCAGTGCTTTTTCCCGATGTAGATGGCAAAGCGGCTATACATGGCGAAGAACTGGCTAAGCTACTGCGTACGAACAAGAATCAACTAACGACACGATGGAAAGGACTGCAATCCCCGCTCATATGGCGTGATGGGGGCGGAGAGCCCGTACAAATCAATCCGCATGAAGCAGGCAAGCTGCTGAAGCTAGCCCCTTCGCTTATCGAGCTTGTACCTTATGCGAAACGTTACAGGGATTTGCCCAATGGCAGGCAATGGCTTGGCTTTCTGTATAATCGTGCCGACCGAGCGAGTGAACTGCCAATGGGGGCAGCCGGGCTGGAAAGAACGTTGGAGCCGCTGCTGAGCGGCGTCGGTGAAACGTTCGTCTCCCGATTTGTAGATGCGCAGCGTCGTCCATTGACTCATGTACCGCTGCGTGTCAGTGCTCCATCCAATGGTCACTATCCATTACAGGTACAGACTACAATTGATCTACCTATACAGGAACAGATTGAAAAGCTGACGGAATCTAGTCATTTGGCAGAAGGGGCCGTGGTAGTGCTCGATGCAGGCAACGCGGATGTACTGGCGATGGTGTCTCGCCCTTTTTATAATCCTGGTCATGTTGATCCCCAGAAAAAAACAGACTGGTCTAATCGTGCACTTAAGGCGATAACGCCTGGTTCCATTTTTAAGTTGGTTACGGCTGCTGCTGCACTTGAATCAGGTGTTGTCCAACCGCAGGAACAATTCCATTGTCATGGAACTTATGGCAAGTACGGTTTGGCTTGCTGGAAAAAAGAAGGACACGGTACCCTGAACCTGGAGGAAGGGCTTGCCGTATCCTGTAATAGTGTGTTCGCTCATCTCGGTGAACGGCTCAATCCTGAGCAAATTCAGGCCACAGCCTCTGCATTGGGATTGGGCCGAACTGTGGGCTGGCAGGAGCGGAATCTTGCAGGGCTACCTCAATTCAGACCGCTGGATCACGAAGAAAAGGGAGCCGTATTCGGCTCCCATACGAACGCGTCTGATCCGGGCGTACGTGTACAGACAGCTATCGGTCAGCGCGATGTGCTGGTAACGCCTCTCCAAGCTGCTAATCTCATCGTCACCTTGCTGCACGATGGTCAAGTACGTGCACCACGCATTGTCAAACGCATTAGCTACGCAGACGGAAACACCTTACTGGAACTACCTACTCATGCTGTACCTTCATCCGAGGGTAGCCGCTCGATTCACACATCGACGGCTCGCATGCTTCGTGAAGCAATGGAAAAGGTTGTGACACAGGGGACTGGTGCCTCCTTGCGTAATAAATCATGGAATCTGGCCGGCAAATCGGGTACCGCCCAAGCTTTGAAGAACGGTCACCCTATCAATCACCAGTGGTTTATAGGGTATGGTCCGATAGAGCGGCCTCGTTATGCTGTCGCCGTCCTTGTGCAAAATGCTTCAACACATTCTACAAATCAAGCTACAGCACTGTTCGGTCAAGTAATGGATCTACTAGCTCAATCTTCCTCAGTTCCACGAGTAGCTACACGATCTTCCTCCTGAATTTTGACGATAAAAGGAGGCTCATCAAATTCCTCTGTCGGAAACCGAATCCATTGTTGCAGATAACCTTGCTGCCACAATTCCTTGAGCAAAATGATCAGAATGGGGGACAGGATTAATCCGGCCAATCCGAAGATGGATAACGATATAATGGCAAAGGAAAGCATCAGATAGGCAGATGAAACACCGATGGAGTTACCAGTAATTTTAGGCTCTGCCAGCTGGCGGACGATAACCGTGACAGCCATGACAATAAGCAACCCTACAGCCAGGCCGGTATTGCCTGTGATGAACAGATACACTGCCCACGGAATAAAAATAACAGGCACACCCAACAAGGGCAGGATATCAAACAAAGCTGCCACGAGCGCCAACGATAGGGCATTATCCACTTGCAAAATGAGTAAACCTATAAATACGAGAACAAAGGTAATCCCTACCAATAGAGCTTGAGCTTTGAGAAAGGCGGAGATAGCTTTTAGTACGTGATTTTTCAGAAAAAGGTAAGCCGTTTTTAGTGTCTTGGGTGTTTTACTACGGGCAATTCCCTTCCAAAGATTAATTTCCATACTTAAAAAGAACGCTAAAATGATCGCAACCGCAAAGTTGCCCATAAAAACAGTGAAAGAGCTGAGGAATTGTATGAAAAAGGATAACCCTAGCTGTGCCCATTTCGTAGCAATGGTGGTGGCAGTCGCAAAATAATCATTTACACGTTCGGTAACACCCGGAGGTAAAGCAGCAATTTTATCTTGAGAAAGATGAAGATACCGCGTGAATTCCGTTTGGATAATCTGCGTATAATGTGGGAGGTTTTGCGCGACTTTCGTAAATTGCGTAACCAGAATCAGGCCCAATCCGAAAAAAATAGCAAGTAAAAGGATGATAAACAGCAATACGGAGAGCGCAGAGGCGAAGGGCTTCTTCATTCCCTTGCGATGAAAATAACGAGCGGCAGGTTCAATGCACCAGAACACGACAAACGAAAGGAACACAGGTGCGGCAAGTTGATAGAGTTTGCTGGATACGAACATAATTAAATACACGGTTAATACGATCAGACCGATATCAAAAACGGTACGCCAATATTTTTTGTACAATGGAAGCATATGTATACAACGACTCCTTTTAGATTTTTATTTATTGTACACTAAATTGGACCTCAATGCTGACCATATGCAATAGCGAAATCTCGGCATGTTTACGTCATTGTGATAACATATAAGTAAGTGAGTTTTCCTCAGGAAGCCTGCTTGGGGAGTTCAGAATAGAAAAGTGGGGATAAAACGTGCAGACTCTGCTGTTATGGATGTTTTACATTTCAACTTTTTATGCTTTTATTCCGGCGCTGGTTAGTCGTATATTTGGTTTCCGGGTGTTCAGGCGCGGCAAAAGTGAGCAAGAATATGCACTCACCTTTGATGATGGTCCTGATCCAGTGTATACATCACAGCTGCTTGATTTACTGAAGCGTTTTGATGCCAAGGCTACTTTTTTTGTTGTTGGGATGAATGCAGAAAAATACCCTGAACTTCTGAAACGCATGCATGATGAAGGTCATCTAATCGGTATTCATAATTATGTGCACAAATCGAATTGGCTTATGCGGCCTGTTACGGTCAGAAGACAAATTGCCCAGACAGAGTCAGTCATTCGTCGAGTAACTGGCGAGGGAACGACCTTTTATCGCCCACCTTGGGGGATAGTGAACTTTTTTGATATTTCCAACACCCATGGTCGTCGAATCGTATTATGGTCCTCCATGTTCGGAGATTGGAAGGCAAGCATTGGAGCGAAACAATTGGCGGAGAGAATGCTCAAAAAGCTAAGGGGTGGCGAGGTGATGCTGCTCCATGACTGTGGTACGACATTGGGGGCAGACGCGGAAGCGCCCCAGAATATGCTAATCGCACTGGAGAAGCTGCTGAGGGTCGCCCAAGAACGACAATTGCGCAGCGTACGGGTGGATACATTGTTTTGCCGTCAGTCTGTCAATCAACCTACTGCCTCCGAGATGTTCAGTACGAGCTGGTCAAAAAGAACGCTGGTATGTGGATGGCTCCAGTATGAGCGGCTATTCCATGTTTTGTTTCGTCTTCGTCCCGTAAGTCAGGAGGATACGATCTTTTATTATCGTCGCCGTATCTATCATGGGCCAAATGTAAATTTGGAGAACGGCAGGTGGCTAGAAAAAGGGGACCCGGTAATCGAGCTTCATTTTGATAATAAAATGTTGTTTCAATTGGGTTCGACGGCAAAGTCTATGGTGCATCTAGCTATTCAATTGATTCGGATTGTGAAAAAACAACTTCCTGATCTTGCCCAACGGATTGTACATGATTCTGGAATGAAGGGTGTAAAGGCGATCTATGCAGTAAGTATGATTCATCGGGGACCAGAGAAGTTGGGATTTCAAGTTCGAGAGCTTCCCCAAGGACTGTTCAAGCATGTGTCCACTGTATATCTAAAGCTGTTATTTCGTGTCATCCATCCTTTGGGTTCAGAACAGTTGAGTGAAAAAAAAGATGTAATGGTACCGAAACTGATTGTGATGCCAATGGATACCTTGTTTGACCGTTTTCATCAGGGAGACTCACACTGCTCAGACGAAGCTCTTGAGCAAACAGCTCAGAGAGATGATGTCCATATACTCAACAGCGAAATGACTGAATAGCTAACCTAATGACCTAATAAAAAAGCCTCTCGATCCATTGTTAGGGATCGAGAGGCTTTTTAGCCGTTCATAAAGTAATCCTATCTTGGCAAAGCATTTAGATTTTCATAATTCCGCCGTTACTTGCGTTCGTCACCAGCTTGGAATAACGTGCCAGGTAACCCGTTTTCACCTTCGGCTCAAAGCCTTTCCAGTTGGCGCGACGACGTTCGAATTCTTCGTCCGTAATGTGGAGCTCAATCTTACGATTGTTCAAGTCCAGCTCAATGATATCGCCGTCCTCAACAAAAGCGATAGGTCCCCCTTCTGCGGCTTCGGGGGAAATATGACCGATGGAGATACCACGGGAAGCACCTGAGAAGCGTCCGTCTGTAATCAGACCCACCTTGGCACCAAGCCCCATGCCCACGATTTGTGAAGTTGGAGCGAGCATTTCAGGCATACCAGGTCCGCCCTTTGGACCTTCATAACGGATAACAACAACGTGTCCTTCATTAATTTTACCGTTGGCGATACCTGCCAGTGCATCTTCCTGTGAATCAAAGCAGATAGCAGGACCTTTGTGATAACCACCAACCGAAGGATCAACTGCACCGACTTTAATGATGGAGCCTTGCGGTGCCAGATTACCGAATAATACAGCCAGACCGCCACGTTCGGAATACGGGTTGTCCAGTTTATGGATAACGTTAGTGTCCAGAATTTCCTGACCCTCTACGTTTTCACGAATGGTTTTTCCGGTTACTGTAATACAGTCACCATGCAGTGCGCCCGGTTTCTTCAACAATTCATTCAGGACTGCGCTTACGCCGCCTGCATTATGAACATCCTCGATATGATAGTCGGAAGCAGGTGCCAATTTGGACAAATGAGGTACGCGGTTTGCGACTTCATTAATACGTTCGATAGGGTAGTCTACTTCTGCTTCATGGGCAAGTGCCAATGTATGCAATACGGTATTCGTGGAACCGCCCATTGCCATATCCAATGCAAATGCATTATCAATAGCTTCTTTAGTCACGATATCACGTGGTTTAAGATCCAGCTTAATCAATTCCATTAATTGGCGTGCAGATTGTTTAACGAATTCTTTACGTTCTTCTGCTACAGCAAGAATGGTGCCGTTACCCGGCATAGCCAGACCCATCGCTTCTGCGAGACAGTTCATGGAATTCGCTGTGAACATCCCTGAACAGGAGCCACATGTCGGACAGCCATATTGTTCTAATTCAAGCAAGCTTTGATCGTCGATTTTACCAGCCTGATATGCACCTACGCCTTCAAAGACGGAGGTCAGGGAAATAGAGCGTCCGTTCTTGTCTTTACCAGCTTTCATAGGACCGCCGCTGACGAAAATAGTTGGAATGTTAACGCGCAATGCGCCCATCATCATGCCAGGGGTAATTTTATCACAGTTAGGAATACAAACCATGCCGTCAAACCAGTGAGCGGAAACGACAGTTTCCAGAGAGTCAGCTATAATTTCACGGCTCGGCAGAGAATAACGCATACCGATGTGCCCCATGGCAATGCCGTCATCTACACCGATGGTGTTAAACTCGAAAGGTACACCACCTGCCTCACGAATGGCTTGCTTGACAATTTTGCCAAATTCCTGCAAATGGACGTGGCCCGGTACGATATCAATATACGAGTTGCATACCGCAATAAACGGTTTGTCAAAATCTTCTTCCTTGACACCCGCTGCGCGCAGCAAGCTGCGGTGAGGAGCGCGGTCAAAGCCTTTTTTAATCATATCGGAACGCATTTTCGTCTTAGCTGTCATGATGCTGGTTTCCCCCCAAAGTATAAAAATAGTATGGCGTTCAATGGACGCCGTAATAGCGCAGATGTTTTCTAAAGAGTCTATCATAGATGTGAGCTTTTTTCTACATATATGAAGATTTTGAAAAAGTACAAGAAGTGTTCTGTAATCAACAATATATAGATATGACCAGTTTTATTTGTCTATATATTGCATTTAGAAGAGGTTAGAATGTGATTCTATTAGAAATATGTATACTGATAGGTTTGCGTATCAGGTAAAATATGAAAGAGCCCATTCCTCAATAAAGCGGATGGGCTCAGGCTTGTTTTTATGTTAAAGGAGGGCGGAATATGACACTACACCTTAATTTCTGCCGCCTTTACGACCGATGTCTCTGTAGAAATTTTTGTCATGCGACTCAGCTGTAGCATCGCCGCCCTTTTTGCCGATTTCCTGATAAAATTCTTTATCATGAGAGTTTGCGGTTGCTTCCCCGCCTTTTTTACCAATCTCCTGATAAAATTCCTTATTGTGCTTCTTGGAAGTAGCTTCTCCACCCATACGACCTGCTTCTTCGCGACTCATTTTCCCCTGATTTTGATTACGTGCCATTACAAATCACTCCTTAATAAAAAAGTTGTTTTTTGTTGCGCGCATCCTTTACTTACCACATCACGCCTGTATGAAACAGGCTCTAAGTGGAGTAAAGAGAGGGTAGACTCGCTTACATGTTCGTCTGTGAGTGGGTTGTCGCGTGTTCAATGTTAAATAAAAAAGGGATAAAAAGATTACGCGGACCGTCTAAAAGGATAAGGAGCTGGCTTTAGCATCCACTCTACCTGTGGCTCAATCAGAGGTCTTGTTGCAGTTCGAACCCAAGGCATGGTCAACATACAGCACAGACCTGCAGCACACACTACAATCAACATGACTTCCACTGGAGTATCTATATATTCGTAGACTCCCTTTGCAACGACGGTACGGACGATCAAGCCATGGAGTAAAAAGACATATAGTGTCCGCCTTCCCATCTCGGTTATACGTCCTGTCACGGCCGGAACAAAGCTTAGAAACGCCATCGATGCTATCCATTGAACTCCATAAATGCCGATGCGGTAAATTCCTGCGTACCATTCGGTATGGCCCAATTCACCATAAGTCATATTGCCATACAGCCAGCCTGCCGGGATGCCGAAATACGACGTTCCCGCCAGTACCATAAGCAGAAGAGATACAATGCCAGCGATTATGCGGACTGGTGTTGTGAAGAACCGTCGAACGTCCGCATAATTCAAATGATAACCTGCTACAAAGTAAGGCAAATAAACAAAGGTTCTGCATACGCTCAGCCATATACCATCCACAGGGAGATACCCGACAAGGATACCCAGCAGCACGGATATACCCAATTGGAGGACAGGTGGTATTTTCTGAAAAGTCAGCATCAGCAGTCTCCAACAGATATGACTGGCAAGGAACCAGAGGAGCAGATAAGGAGCAAAGAACGAATGATGGATATGGGGAACGTGGAAGAGTGCAACATCCAAGATCGAATAAAGAGATTGAAAAATAAGATATTGCATACCGATCTGAAGCAGAACTTTTTGGCCTGCGGGTCCGGTCAAAGTTGATTTGGCAAAGTAGCCTGTAACGAGTACAAACAACGGCATATGGAACATGAATATCCAGCTGAACCATTGTTGGGCAATATGAAGTAAACCGACTAGAGGCTCCAGAGCATTTCCTGCAAATACGCATATGATCAACAGAAATCGCAAATTGAGAAAGAAGCTTTCCCCTTGTACATCATGGCTTGTCGTCATGTGTTTCCCTCCGAACGGCTTCTGCCGACTAAACTATTTAAAAAATAATTCTTTACAAGGAACAAGGTACGATACTCTGGACCTTATCATTGTGATTTTTTTCACAACGGTAAGCGCTACCATGTCCTTATTATGTGGCGAAAGCTTGAACACGGGACAAAGATGGGCTAATACCTGGAAATGTATGCTGATTTGACCCTGTATGTACAACGATGTTACCCTAACAAGGCTATAGTTACGCTGATGAATACAGCGACACATTTTATATTCAAATTACGAATTTCGAGGTACAAAAGGCGAAAGGAACTTTTACAATGAGAAGAAGAACAAGAAGATCATACAATTCATATGGGACACGTGGTCCTCGGAAAATATGGAAAATTCTCTTAGGCATCCTGATTGTCATTGTACTGATCGCAGGGTGGGGGGCATGGAAGGTATTTACGCCTTATCAGCCTGATGAGACGGCTGCTGCTGCATTAGCCGAAGTAGCGGATGCTGTGAAAGTAAATGAACAAGAACATTGGGTTGGTTTTGAGCCTGTAAAAAGAAGCGGAACTGGTGTCATTTTGTATCCAGGGGCGTTGGTGAAGCCCGAAAGTTATGCGCCCTTGGCACGCCGTCTGGCGGAAAAGGGTCATCATGTGATCATTGCAAAAATGCCACTGAACCTTGCTTTGATCTCCCCGGATTTAGCGAATGAAGTGCTAAAGGCATATCCGAAAGAAGCGTTTGTTATTGGAGGCCATTCGTTAGGCGGTGTGATGGCGGCCCGATATGCAGCTGCACATCCTGATCAGGTCAAAGGTGTATTTTTCCTCGCCTCCTACCCGGATAACAAGGGTAATTTAAAGGATAAAAATCTGCCCGTTATTTCTCTACTGGGAAGTGATGATGGAGTCGTCCAGATGGAAAATGTTCAAAGTGGAAGAACTTATTTACCAGCCAACACGCTGTATTTTACAGTTGAAGGGGGGAATCATGCCCAATTCGGCAGTTATGGTGTCCAAAAAGGGGATAATCCTGCAAAAATTAGCGCTGCCGAGCAATGGAATCAGACGGTAACGGCTTTACAGGACTGGATGAAAGAGAGTGTGGATGTGGCTGCTAAGAATCAGTAAAGGAGGTGTGCTGCATGTCTGAGCTGATCGTGCAGGGGGAGCGGTACCCATGCCGTGGTATTTTATTAGATAAAGATGGAACGTTGCTGGATTTTATTCAGTTGTGGGGCCCCTGGGCTCGTTCTATACTGGATATGATGGAGCAGCATCTTATCGTGGCAGGTGCCGGTTTTACGGTGGAAAAAGGTACCGTTCTAGGTACTGTTCACGATCAGGAGGGACGTGTGATCGGTTACGACCCTTCTGGCCCGCTGGCCATGGGGACGGTGGACGAAAGTACGGGGGTATTGGCTTGGCAGCTTTATAATGCTGGTGTACCGTGGAATGAAGCTGTACGGCTTGTCCGCGACTTTAATAAAACGGCGATGGCTGATATTCGGCGACATCGGGCAGCGAAGGTGTTTCCAGGGTTGCGGACATTGCTGGAGCAAAGCCGCCATGCCGGGCTGAAGCTAGCGGTTGTGACCTCTGACAGTACAGAGGCTGCACAGGAGCATTTGGAGTGGATGGGGCTGACATCCTATTTTGATGAGATTATCGGACATGATAGGGTTACATATGGTAAGCCTGACCCGGAAATGGCTGAAAAAGCCTGCGCATTACTAGGATTGTCGCCGGCGGACGTGGTAGTCATCGGAGACAGCAATGGGGACATGCAGATGGGCAAACGTGCCGGAGTGCGGCTCGCTATTGGATTTGCGCCAGAAGCAGAACGTTCTGGTCATTTGCTGGATGCGGATAAGGTTGTTCGTGGATATGAAGAGCTGGAGGTGCGTAGGGTATGAAAGTTAATACGTTGGCGGAATGGATACAGCAATCGCAGAATATTGTTTTTTTCGGCGGTGCAGGCACATCGACGGAAAGTGGTATTCCGGATTTTCGTTCGGCAGCAGGCCTGTATCAAAGTGAGGAGAAATTGCCTTATTCCCCTGAGGTTATGCTGAGCCGTTCATTTTTTGTGAAGCATCCTGAAGTGTTCTTCGACTTCTATCGCAGCAAAATGCTGCATCCCGATGCGGAGCCGAACGGTTGTCATCATTTCCTCGCGTCATTGGAAAAGCAAGGCCGTCTAAAAGCGGTTGTGACCCAAAATATTGACGGCTTACATCAGGCTGCCGGCAGTGTGAATGTACTAGAACTTCATGGCTCGGTGCATCGGAACCACTGTATGGAATGCGGACGTTTTTACAGCCTAGATGAAGTGATGAACAGCTCTGAGGTTGTACCCAAATGTCCAATAGATGGAGGAATTATCAAACCGGATGTCGTTTTATATGAGGAGGAGCTGAATCAGGATACCATTATTCAATCCGTTCAGGCTATTTCGCAGGCTGATCTGCTGTTAATTGGAGGAACGTCGCTGACAGTACATCCCGCTGCGGGCTTGATTACTTATTTTCGTGGTAAACATACAGTGCTGCTGAATACAGATCCCACCTCGTATGATCATAAGGCGGATCTTTTGATCACCGATCCAATCGGTAAAGTTATGGAAAAACTTGCTCATCAATTAGGTCTGTAATCGTTTTCTTGTCAACGCCTGGATAAAAGCGCTATGATGATGTTGTGATGGACATTACAATGTTTCGAGAGAGGCTGGGATAGCATGGTTTATTTAGCTGGCGAAGATCGTTATGAAACTATGAAATATAACCGTACAGGGAGATCAGGTCTAAAACTGCCCGCTATTTCGCTGGGCTTGTGGCACAATTTCGGCGGGATTAACAACGCGGAGAATGGCCGTAGCATGATTACTCGCTCCTTTGATCTGGGAATTACGCATTTTGATTTAGCTAATAACTATGGCCCTCCTGCGGGATCAGCTGAGGAATTTTTTGGACAAGTATTAGCCAGTGATATGAAACCGTATCGAGATGAGTTGGTCATCTCCACCAAAGCGGGCTACAATATGTGGGCAGGGCCTTATGGTGACTGGGGATCTCGCAAGTATATGATATCTAGTCTGGATCAGAGCCTGAAGCGGATGGGGCTGGACTATGTCGACATATTCTACTCTCACCGATTTGATCCTGATACGCCGCTGGAAGAAACGATGGGAGCACTGGATCATATCGTACGATCCGGCAAAGCGCTGTATGTGGGTGTGTCCAATTATAGTGCGGAGCAAACAGCAGAAGCAGCTCGCATTCTGAAGGAGCTGGGAACACCGCTTCTGATTCATCAGCCGAAATACTCCTTGCTCGACCGCTGGATTGAAAACGGATTACAAGATGTACTGGACGAAAACGGGGTAGGCAGCATTGCCTTTTGCCCGCTGGCGCAGGGATTGCTGACCAATAAATATTTGAACGGAATTCCCGAGGATTCACGTGCAGCGAGTACTTCGGTTTTCCTGAATGAGAACCATGTGACGCCAGAGACACTTCGCAAGGTACGCGCCCTGAATCAGATGGCTGCTGCACGCGGACAAAGTTTGGCTCAATTTTCGCTGGCCTGGGCTCTGCGCGGCGAACGTCTGACCTCTGTCTTGATTGGGGCAAGCCGTGTAAGCCAAATTGAAGAAAATGTTGCTACCTTATCCAATCTGGACTTTTCTCAGGAGGAATTGGATCGGATTGATTCGATTCTGAATGCCGGGAACTGACAGGACGGCGGCACAGCCTAATGGCGAAATAATTTGTAGTCATCGGCCTAATTTCGTGTTCTCTTATACAATATAAATTAACAGCCCGTATCCGTTTGAAGGATGCGGGCTGTTTAAGTCTGTTTTACGACTGTGGATACTGCTTAACCTTGCTTCGGTACTCGGTTGGAGACTGACCACAGAAGCGTTTGAATTGACGTGAGAAATATAAGGCATCGGTTAGTCCGACCGAAGCGGCCACTTGCTCTACCGATAGTTCCGGACGCTCACGCAGCAGTTGACGTGATTTGTCGATTCTTAGCTTAAGCAGATAGGTGACGGGGGAGATCCCCGTTTCCTTTTTAAATATCCGTGACAAATACGCACGATTATAACCAAGTCCTTCAGACATTTGCTCAATGGAAACGGGGTGTGCGTACTGAGTGGACATATATTGAACCATCTGCTTGACTGTACGTTGAATTTGCGAATCCGCCCCGGACGGATCAGTCCAGTCACTCAGGTAATTGCCTGCTTCCCCCATAATCAGATACAAATAGCCCAAGGCTGATAGATGAGAACTAGATTTTCTGCTATAAAAGGCCAGTTGCATTTGCTCCAAATAACCGGGGATGGGACTTTGATCGGAAGCATGAAAGACAGGCTGGTGAACACGTAACCCGGCCTCTTGCACCACCTGCTCAGTATGGTGTCCGGTAAACGCAGACCAACGATAACGCCACGGTTCCTCATCATCAGAGGTATAGCTCACCAGCTGACCGGGATGAATAAGGAAAAAATCGTTTTCTTCAAGCTGATATGTGTGCTGTTCCGTTCGGAAGATACCTCTGCCCGATTCTACAAAGTGTAGCAGATAGTAATCATAGATTTTCGGCCCCACGGCATGACCGGATTTGGTCTGGCTCTCTCCTGCAAAAAGCACATGCAGCGGGCTATTTTCATAAAACACCGGATTAGAGGCGACGGCATAACTATATGAATACGCTTGCAAAATAGGGTCATCCTTCCTGCATTTGTGAATGGTTTAGCGGATGCGGTATACTTACATTGTACATATCCAAGTCACATTTATCCATAGCTTAAACACATGGATGCATTACATTGTGTGACGCTTTCATTTATACTGAAATCATAAGAGATGTCAACCTGATTAAGATGTTACAGGGAAATCAGGAGGGCCTTTACTAACGGTATATGAGGTGGATGCGGATATGAACTCTACTGAATTAAAGAAACATTTTATTGAAAAATATGGTGAAAGCAGCAATGAACTGCGGATATTTCATGCACCTGGACGTGTCAATCTGATTGGAGAGCATATCGACTATAACGGTGGTTATGTACTCCCGGCTGCGCTGGAATTCGGAACGACGCTAATCCTTCGTGCGCGCAATGATGATGAAATTCATTTTGCTTCGACAAACCTGTCGTATGAAGTGTCTATCCCCCGTGGAGAAATAGGTAAAAACAAAACGGATGAGTGGGTGGACTATCCGGTGGGTGTGCTGGTGGAGTTGGCTGAAAAGGGAGTTCATCCGTCTAACGGATATGACCTGCTCTATCATGGAGAAATACCGAATGGTGCTGGATTATCCTCCTCAGCCTCCATTGAGGTTGTTACAGGATACGCGTTCCTCACGATCGAAAAACAGGAAACAGATACGGTCGAAATCGCTTTGTTGTCCCAGCGGGCAGAAAACAATTACGTTGGTGTCAATTGCGGTATTATGGACCAGTTCGCTGTAGCGAACGGAGCAGCTGATCATGCAATTCTGCTGATGTGCGATACGTTAGAGTACCGTAAAGTGCCATTCCGCACGGGGGCTTATAAGCTCGTGATCGGCAATACAAACAAGCGTCGCGGTTTGGTGGACTCAGCCTATAACGAGCGTCGTAGCCAGTGTGCCGAAGCACTGTCCATTTTACAGCAGCAGGAGCCATCACTGGAATACCTCGCTCAGCTGGATGAGGCACGTTTCGGAGAGCTTCAGCATCACATCGCGGACCAAACAGTGCGTCGGCGGGCACAGCATGTGGTGGAGGAAAACGCTCGTGTGTTGGCCTCTGTCGATGCTCTCGCAGCGAATGAACTTGCAGCTTTTGGTCAGTTAATGAATGCTTCTCATGATTCATTGCGCGATTTGTATGAGGTCAGCTGCACGGAGCTGGACGTCATGGTTGAAGAAGCACGACGCATTCCTGGCACGCTGGGTGCTCGTATGACAGGAGCCGGATTTGGAGGTTGTACGGTTTCATTGGTTCATGAGGACGATGTGGAACGTTTTGTGAAGGAAGTCGGCGAAGCTTATCAGACCCGCACAGGGCTGGAAGCCAGCTTTTATGTATGCAAGGCAGGAGACGGAGTAAAAGAACTGAAGGAGGACGAATAACATGGCCATTTTAGTCACAGGTGGAGCTGGATATATCGGTTCACATACCGTAGCAGAACTGTTGGATCTGGGAGAAGAAGTTGTGGTGCTGGACAATTTGCAAACCGGGCACAAAGCAGCATTGCTTGGAGGCAAGTTGTATGAAGGGGATTTGAGGGATAAAGAACTACTGTCCAAACTGTTCTCTGAAAATAGTATCGATGCAGTTATCCATTTTGCAGCCAATTCGCTGGTTGGAGAAAGCATGCAAAATCCTGGTAAATATTACGACAACAATGTATTTGGCACGCTGAGCTTGCTGGAGGCGATGAAGGATGCTGGAGTGCGCCGAATCGTGTTTTCCTCTACTGCGGCTACCTACGGCGAACCGGAAAAGGTGCCGATTGAAGAGGGAGACCGTACAGAGCCAACCAACGTGTATGGTGAAACAAAGCTGATGATGGAGCGCATGATGTCGTGGTTTGATAAAGTTTTAGGCATCAAATATGTGTCTTTACGGTATTTTAATGCGGCTGGTGCACATGAGAGCGGCAAGATCGGTGAAGATCACCGACCAGAAAGCCATCTGATCCCATTAGTGCTCCAGACAGCCTTGAAGCAACGTCCACACATCGCTGTGTTTGGTGAGGATTATGCGACACCTGACGGCACGTGTGTTCGGGATTACATTCACGTGAGTGACCTGGCGGATGCTCATGTGCGTGCAGTAAATTACTTGCGCGAAGGCAATGACAGCAACGTATTCAACTTGGGCAATGGACAGGGCTTCTCTGTGAAAGAAGTTATTGAGACGGCACGCAAGGTCACTGGACTCGACATTCCAGTTGTTACAGAGCCACGCCGCGCAGGCGATCCAGCGATATTGGTTGCATCTTCTGACAAGGCTCGTTCGGTGTTGGGCTGGAGTCCAGCACGTACCCAATTGGAGGATATTATTAGCGGAGCATGGGGATGGCATCAGTCGCACCCTCACGGCTACGGCGACGAATAGACGGGAGACGATGACATATGAGCGAGCGCCAATCCGCAGATAAAGGCCAAGGCCGGGAACTTTCCCGGCATCTGGCCCATGACATCGACGAAACTGTGCAGCAATCGGCTCTATATGCGGTGGAGCAACTGGTTGCATTCGCACAAAACAAGGGCTTGATCGGTCCGCAAGATACAGATTACAGCCGTAATCTGCTGTTGGAGCAGTTTGGGTTTTCGGAGCCTTATTCAGGTGGGGAGGCAGGGGGCGTTATGGCCCCCGATGCTCTCCAGCCTGTGCTTAATGTATTGATAGATTATGGTTTTGCCATAGGACTTATCCCTGAAAACACAGATACGTATCGCGATTTGTTGGATTCCAAAATCATGGGACTGCTGATGGCGAGACCGTCTGAAGTCATCCGTGACTTTCATCAAACGGAGGATGAACGTGGTATAGAGGCGGCGACAGATGCTTTTTATCAATTATCCATCGATTCGAACTACATTCGAATGGATCGGGTTTCCAGCAATGTGTACTGGAATCAGTCGACATCTTACGGAGATATGGAAATCACGATTAATTTGTCCAAGCCAGAAAAAAGTCCTAAGGAAATTGCGATGGCGAAGCTTTTGCCGCCGCCAGTTTATCCCAAGTGTCAATTATGCCGTGAAAACGTCGGATATGCAGGAAGAGTAAATCATCCGTCCCGTCAAAATCTGCGTATCATTCCGGTGGAATTGAATGGGGAGCCGTGGTTTTTTCAATACTCACCCTATGTGTATTATAACGAGCATTGCATCGTGTTCCATCATGATCATGTACCGATGAAGCTTACGAAGGATACACTGCGGCGTTTGCTGGCCTTTACGAAAGCGTTTCCGCATTATTTTATTGGCTCCAATGCGGATCTGCCGATTGTCGGCGGATCGATCCTGACCCATGATCATTTTCAGGGTGGTCGTCATACATTCCCAATTGAAAAAGCGGGTGTGGACGGTGTATACCATAATGAAGCGTTCCCGCAGGTTACAGCAGGGATTGTAAAATGGCCGATGTCGGTCATCCGTTTTACGTCAACAGATGCCGAGGCGCTGTTGGAGGCGGGAAATGCTGCTTTTGAAGCCTGGAAAGTTTATAGTGATCCTGTAGCTGATGTCCTCTCTCATACAGAGCAGGAGGGGGAAACGATTCCACATAATACTGTGACGCCGATTGTGCGCCGAGATTCCGAAGGCAGGTATCAGATGGATCTCGTACTGCGTAACAATCGAACGAGTGAAGAGTATCCGGAAGGTATTTTCCATCCTCATCGCGAGATGCATCACATCAAGAAGGAAAATATCGGTCTGATCGAAGTTATGGGACTTGCCATATTACCGGGGCGGCTCAAGGATGAACTGGATGGGATTGCAGATATTTTGTGTGGGGATGACAAACTGGCTGTGGCTATGCAGCAGGAAGGACACCCACTGTTTAAGCATGCAGACTGGATTTATCAGTTAAACACTCGGTTCGGTCGTTTGCCTGACAAGGAAACGGCTGTTCGTACCGTACAAAATGAAGTTGGACTGAAATTCAGTGAAATTTTAGAGCATGCAGGAGTGTATAAACGGAATGAGACCGGGCAGCAGGCGTTTGGTCGTTTTATGAAACAATTGGGATATACTTTGGGAGAATAAAATCGCTGGTGCAGCACATAATACACTACGAGAACCCTCCCAAGATATGACATGGAACCATACTCCTCAAGGAGTGTGGTTTTTTTCTGAAAATAAAGCAATTTGTTTCCTGTAACCGAAAAGGTTATAATAGAGTAGTTTCTTAACATTAAACTTTAGAACTATTGGAGGCGAGCGTTTGCGATGAAAGCATTCGAATTTTATAATCCTACACAATTGATCTTCGGTAAAGGACAATTGGAGGCTCTCAAGCGTGAAGTTCCTAAATATGGTAAACGTGTACTGCTTGTATATGGCGGCGGCAGCATTAAGCGCAGCGGTTTGTACGATAATGTAATAAGTTTGCTTGGTGAAATTGGTGCAGAGGTAACGGAACTGGCTGGTGTAGAGCCGAATCCTCGCTTATCTACAGTACATAAAGGCGTGGAATTGTGTAAAACACATCAAATCGACCTCGTTCTGGCTGTAGGCGGTGGTAGTGTGCTGGATTGTTCCAAAGCCATTGCTGTTGGTGCAAAATATGATGGCGACATGTGGGATTTTGCAGAGCGTAAAGCGGCACCACAGGCAGCATTGCCATTAGGTACAGTTTTGACCATGGCAGCTACCGGTTCTGAAATGAATGCGGGTTCTGTTATTACAAATGAAAAAACACAGGAAAAATTGGGATGGGGTAGCGTATTTGCGTTCCCTGCGTTTTCTATTCTTGACCCTGTAAACACATACTCACTGCCACAAAATCAAACCGTTTACGGAATCGTAGATATGATGTCACATACGCTGGAGCATTATTTCCATTTGGAATCCAATACTCCGGTCCAACTTGGCTGGTGCGAAACGATTTTGCGTACGGTCATGGATGCGGCTCCAGGTCTGGTCAACGATCTGGAAAACTACGAGCTGCGTGAAACGATTATGTATTGTGGTACGATGGCGCTGAACGGCTTCCTGAACATGGGGCTGACAGGTGACTGGGCTACTCACAATATCGAACATGCGGTGTCTGCTGTTTATGATATTCCACATGGTGGAGGACTGGCTATTCTGTTCCCGAACTGGATGAAACACAATCTGCATGTGAAGCCTGAACGCTTCAAACAACTGGCCGTCAATGTGTTCCATGTAAACCCAGAAGGCAAGAGTGATGAAGAAGTGGCGCTGGAAGGTATTCAGGCGTTGCGTGATTTCTGGAACTCGATTGGTGCACCAAGCCGTCTGGCTGATTACGATATTGATGCGTCCCAGATCGATGTTATGGCTGATAAAGCTGTGAAATTCGGATCTTTTGGTGGTTTTAATAAGCTCAATCGCGAAGATGTAGTCGAAATTTACAAAGCATCTCTGTAAACTGATACTTGTATCATTTTAAGCACGTTTGTGCGTCATTCGACGTACGAACGTGCTTTTTTGGGTTCAACGTGGGATTTTGGAGGAAAATTTTGAAACTTTTTAAGGTTGAATACGTAAACATAGTTATAGACTGGAAACCAGACTGAAAAGGTACATGGAAGGAGGAGTCGCATGGAAACCATATTTTGGTGGTTATTGGCAGGGGGCGCTATCTTTACCGTAGTCAGTGTGCTGATTGGAGATGTACTCGGTGGTTGGCTGGATGGTGCATTGGAGCTACCGAGCCTCGATTGGTTCAGACCTGTCGTTTTACTTGGAGCCATGACCGCTTTTGGCGGAGCTGGAGTTCTGCTGACAAAGTATACTGGGCTGAGCATGGGGTGGGTCGTCGTGCTTGCTTTAGGGATTGCGTTTGTCATCGGAATACTCGTGTTCTTTGCGTTTATCAAGCCCATGGCGAATTCGGAAGTATCCAGCGGTTTCTCCATGCGTGAGCTGACTGGCCGGATCGGTGAGGTCACCATTCCTGTACCTGAGGTTGGTTACGGGGAGGTTATGATCCGCTTGGGTGCAGGCAACACCATACATACAGCATCGAGCTTCGATCACAAACCGCTTGCTGCGGGAACCCGTATCGTCGTGGTTGAGGTCGCAGAGGGCGTCGTCCGCGTAGCGTACCTGGACACATAGACGGCGCATTCGCTTAACTTGAAGGGAGCGTGATCGGGAGTGTCAAATTTGCAAGATATTGTGTTGGTCCCTGGGATTGTTGTCATCGTTATCGTTATATTAGGGATCGCTTTTTGGGCCCGTTACAAAACGGTAGGACCGGATGAAGGGATGATCGTGACGGGCTCTTTTCTGGGAAATAAAAATATTTCCGAGGATGACTCTGGACGCAAAATTAAAATTGTACGCGGCGGGGGGGCCTTCATTTGGCCAATTTTCCAGCAGTCCGAATTCATCTCTCTGTTGTCCCATAAACTGGACGTAACCACACCGGAAGTGTATACGGAGCAAGGAGTTCCCGTGATTGCGGATGGTGTGGCGATTATCAAGGTCGGCAGTTCTATTGAGGATGTGGCTACAGCAGCCGAGCAGTTCATCGGGAAGCCACTGGAGGCTCTTAGAGGAGAGGCTCAGGAAGTGCTGGAGGGACATTTGCGCGCAATCCTCGGTTCGATGACAGTGGAAGAAGTTTATCGTAATCGGGATCGGTTTGCGCAGGAAGTACAGGGCGTGGCTGCTCGTGATCTGAAAAAGATGGGCTTGCAAATCGTTTCATTCACCATCAAAGATGTGCGTGATAAGCACGGATATCTGGATGCGCTTGGTAAGCCGAGAATTGCCGCTGTGAAACGGGATGCTGAGATTGCAGAAGCCGAGGCTGTGCGGGATGCACGGATTCAGAAGGCGCGTGCGGAACAGGAAGGCCAGAAGGCCGAACTGCTGCGGGATACCAACATTGCGGAGGCAGCCAAGGAGAAGGAACTGAAAGTGGCTTCGTTTAAGAAAGAACAGGATACAGCGAAGGCAGAAGCCGATCAGGCTTATCACATTCAGGAGGCCCGTGCCAAGCAGACTGCTGTCGAAGAGCAGATGAAGGTCGAGCTGGTGCGCAAAGAACGGGAAATTGATCTTCAATCCAAGGAAATACAGGTACGTGAAAAGCAATATGATGCGGAAGTGAAAAAGAAGGCAGAAGCCGATCGGTATGCGGTCGAGCAAGCGGCGGAAGCAGATAAATCGCGTAAAATGCGTGAGGCTGAATCGCTGCAATACTCGATTGAGACACAGGCTAAAGCGTCAGCTGAACAAAAACGTCTCAACGGGCAAGCAGAAGCGGATGCCGAACGCGCCAAAGGTACGGCAGACGCAGATGTCATCCGTTTGCGTGGACTTGCAGAAGCGGAGGCCAAGGAAAAACTGGCGGAGGCGTTCCAAAAGTTTGGAGAGGCTGCCGTGCTCGATATTATCGTGAAAATGTTGCCTGATCTGGCTGGACGTATTGCCGAACCGATTGCGTCCATTGATAAACTCACCGTAGTTGATACGGGAAAAGGAGAAGGAGCAGCGCGTGTCAGCAATTATGTCACCGAACTGATGGCTACGGCACCCGAGATGCTGAAGAGTGTATCCGGTATTGATGTGGAGCAGTTAATCAAGGGGTTGACCACGGGGAAAAAAGGCCTTCATTCCGTGCCGCCTTCCGGTGAAGCGAATAAGCAGCCTCTTCCAGCCTCGGTGGAGGTAGCGCTAACAGATAAAGAATAACGATAAGTCTTTGGGGAGCATTTATCCCTAACCAAAAGACCGCTTTTCATCACAGCATTTCCCGGCAATGTGATGAAAAGCGTTTTCTTTTTATTGACCTTTAGCCGAATATTTGGTACTTTAACGTGGATTCCTCTGAGCTTCATGCTATAATTCTTAGGATCAAGGTTCTGATAAAAGAGGTGCGGATGTGAGCAACCT
Source organism: Paenibacillus sp. S29 (assembly GCF_049319765.1). Lineage (NCBI taxonomy): Bacteria > Bacillati > Bacillota > Bacilli > Caryophanales > Paenibacillaceae > Paenibacillus > Paenibacillus sp. S29. The sequence goes on from NZ_JBMOUI010000014.1 coordinate 77,819, forward strand.
AAAAGTGGCCAAAGCGCTGAATAACAATGTGATTATAGGGATGCATCCCGAGCATGATGAGGTTGTCGTGATTGGAAAAGGAATCGGTTTCAATCGCAGACCCGGCGATCTTATGCCGTTGGATTCAGTTGAAAAATTATTTATATTAAAAAGCCATGAAGAACAGGAGCAATACAAACGGTTGCTTCCTGAGCTGGATGAAAAGCTCATTGAGGTCATCGGTGAGGTGCTTCATCTTGTTCAGCTTCAAGCTAAGAAGCCTCTAAATGAGCACATACTGATTGCTTTAACTGACCATATCGCGTTTTCCATCAACCGTCATAAACAGGGAATTACGATTCATAATCCGTTTTTGTATGAGACTAGGGAAATATATCCTCAGGAATACAAGATGGCTGAGCAGGCTGTTGCTTTAATCAGGGATAAGATGGATGTAGATCTGGGAGAAGATGAAATCGGATTCGTGGCCCTGCATATTTATAGCGCCATGACAAACCAGCATATCTCCGAGGTTAGGAAGGATTCTCGTCTGATTGCTGATATGGTTCAGGTTGTCGAGACGACACTGGATTATCGTATTCCTCTTCAATCCCTTGATTATTCTCGACTGCTGACTCATCTGAGGTTTGCGATTGAACGTGTGCGCCGGGGGGAAATTGTGCAGGAGATTTATCGATTGGACAAGCTTTTGAATGAGGAGTATCCAGAAATGTATATGCTGGCCTGGAAGCTCACGAAAATTATGGAGAAAAGACTCCGTAAATCTGTGTACCCGGCTGAGGTTAGTTATTTGACAATGCATCTGCAACGGTTGTCCCAACGCAAAGAGCAGGGGGAGCAACAAAAGTGATAAAACCGGAATAAAAAAGTATTGCCTCGCATTTAGCGGGGTGCTATAATCAATTCTGCAATGAGGAAGACAACAACTGAACATTTAACGTGTTACTGATTCGATCAGGCATGAGTTGTTTTAAGTTATGATTGTTTACAGCCTACTGGGGCAAGCTATACCCCAAGGTTGTTTTCAAACATACTTAAATCGGCTCATGCCTTTTTTGTTGTTTTGCCTCTGTTCTAAATTTCAGAGAAGGATGTGGAAGGTATGTTTAAAAAGCTTTTCGGCGTTTTACAGCGTGTCGGTAAAGCATTAATGCTTCCTGTAGCGATTTTGCCAGCTGCGGGGCTTTTATTGGGTATCGGTAACATGCTGGTCAATCCTGATTTTCTCCAGTACATTCCGGCATTAAATGCGGGCTGGGTTCAATCGGTAGCGACGATCATGATGAATGCCGGACAAATCGTTTTTGATAATCTGGCCCTGTTGTTCGCAGTCGGCGTAGCCGTCGGTCTGGCGGGCGGTGAAGGTGTAGCAGGTTTGGCTGCCATCATCGGTTACCTCGTTATGAACATTACTTTGGGTACAGCCGTGGGTGTCACACCTGGTCTGATTGCTCAAAAAATACCGGGTTATGCGAACGTGTTGGGTATTCCAACGCTTCAAACCGGGGTGTTCGGCGGGATAATCATCGGTATACTGGCCGCGGCCATGTACAACCGCTTTTTCAAAATTGAGCTTCCTTCGTATCTGGGCTTTTTCGCGGGTAAGCGTTTCGTTCCAATTGCAACGGCGGTGTCCTCACTGATTGTCGGACTTGCGCTGGTTCTGATCTGGCCTCCAGTTCAACAAGGACTTAACGCAGTATCTCACTTTATGGTGTATTCCAACCCGACTTTGTCGGCGTTCCTGTTTGGGGTTATCGAACGCGCGCTTATTCCATTTGGTTTGCATCACATCTGGTATTCACCGTTCTGGTTTGAATTTGGTGAATATGTTAACAAAGCAGGTCAAACCGTTCACGGTGACCAGCAGATCTTCTTCAGCCAGCTTCGTGATGGAGTGGCGTTGACAGCAAGTACGTTCCAAGTGGGTAAATTCCCATTCATGATGTTCGGTTTGCCAGCAGCAGCGCTTGCGATGTACCATGAAGCAAGACCAGAACACAAAAAATATGTAGCAGGTATCATGGGTTCAGCAGCATTGACTTCGTTCTTGACAGGTATTACGGAGCCACTGGAATTTTCCTTCCTGTTCGTAGCTCCACTGCTGTTTGCAGTACACTGTATATTCGCAGGTCTGTCATTTATGACCATGCAAATTTTACATGTCAAAATCGGTATGACCTTCTCAGGCGGATTCATTGACTTCCTGATTTTCGGGATTATTCCAACCCGTACGCCTTGGTGGTATGTAATCATCGTCGGTCTGATTTTGGCAGTGATTTACTACTTCGGATTCCGGTTCATCATACGGAAGTTCAACTTGAAAACACCAGGACGTGAAGAAGCTACAGAAAATGTGGATGGTGCAGCAGCCGGTAGTAGTGATGAGCTCCCGCACAACATTTTGGCAGCTTTCGGTGGTTCATCAAATATCAAGCACCTGGATGCTTGTATCACACGTCTTCGGATCGAGGTTAATGAGAAATCGAACGTTGACAAAGCTCGTCTGAAACAACTTGGCGCATCGGGTGTCCTTGAAGTCGGCAACAACGTACAGGCAATTTTCGGTACACGTTCAGACACCATTAAAACTCAAATGGCTGATATCATGGCTGGACGTACACCTGCACCAGCTCCGGCGCAACCTGCTCCACAAGAGGAGAAGGAAGCTGGGGAAGAACAACAAACCATTATTGTAGAAGATATTGTAATGCCTGTTAACGGCGAATTGGTTGATATCTCGACGGTTCCCGATCCGGTATTTGCAGAACGTATGACAGGTGACGGCTTTGCGGTCGTGCCAAATGATGGAACGATTGTGTCCCCTGTTTATGGTAAAGTATTCAATGTATTCCCGAGCAAGCATGCGATTGGTATTCAATCCGATGGCGGTAAAGAAGTGCTTGTTCATATCGGGGTGAATACCGTGAAGCTTAAAGGGCAAGGATTTGACGTTTTGGTGAACGAAGGCGATCTTGTGTCTGCCGGCCAGCCTATTATGAAAGTAGACCTGGAATACGTGAAGGCAAACGCCAAATCCATCATCTCACCTGTCATTTTTACCAACCTTCCAGAAGGTTCTTCGGTAACTTTAAACAAAACTGGAGTATTGAAGGCTGGCGAAGATGGTATAATTACGATAAAATAAATTCTATGTGTTTCGGATTAGTTGATTAGGCGGCTTAGGCCGTCTGATCAATGATCTGGTATACTGCGTGTAAACAAATATTATCTTTAGGAAAGTGGGAGGAACAAATTATGCAAACAACTTTTAGAATTACGGATGAAGACGGTATCCATGCACGTCCTGCAACTGCACTGGTAAATACAGCTAACAAATTCAGCGGTGCTGAATCTTTTGCCGAAGCTAACGGTAAAAAAGTAACTTTGAAATCCATTCTGGGTGTATTGTCTCTGGGTCTGGAACAAGGTGATACTATTAACATTATCTGCGAAGGCGCTGAAGCTGCCGAAGCACTGAAAGCTCTTGAAAATGTAATCGTTAACGAAGGGCTGGGCGAAGTTCATGCTTAAAATTTCCGGGATTGCCGCTTCGGCAGGCATAGCCATTGCCCGGGCGTTTATCTTGGAGCATCCGAATTACGCTGTAGAGAGACGCGCGGTTGGTGATGTTGAGGCTGAAATCGCGAGATTGGATGCGGCTTTGGTACAATCTCAAACCGAATTGGAATCGATTAAGGAGAAAACGCTTCAGGAGCTGGGAGAGAAAAAAGCAGAAATTTTTGCATCTCACCTGCTCATCCTGAATGATCCTGAATTGATCGATCCGGTTAAAGCTAAAATCAGAGACGAGCAGCTTAATGCTGACTATGCTTTGAATGAAGTAGCTACACAGTTCATTTCCATGTTTGAAAACATGAAAAGTGCCTATTTGCAAGAACGCGCATCGGACATGCGTGATGTAACCAAGCGGATCCTGAATCACCTGCTTGGTGTTCATTTTGTTAGTCCTGCAGAAATTGCCGAAGAAACGATTGTGCTTGCAGAAGATTTGACACCTTCCGACACAGCTCAGCTGAACCGTGAATTTGTTAAAGGTTTTGCAACGAACATCGGCGGACGTACTTCGCATTCGGCTATTATGGCTCGCTCACTTGAAATTCCTGCAGTTGTGGGAACGAAAAATATATTGTCTCAAGCTAAAAGCGGCGATTTGATTATCGTTGATGGTTTGGATGGTCACGTATTCGTGAACCCTACCGAAGAGATTGTTGCGGAATACCGTGCTAAACAGGTGGCATACGACAAGCAACGCGAAGAGTGGCGCAAGCTGCGCGGCGAAGCTACAGTTTCTGTCGATGGTGTCCATGTCGAACTGGCAGCCAATATTGGTACGCCTAATGATGTAGCTGGTGTTCTGGACAACGGTGGTGAAGGCGTTGGCTTGTACCGTACGGAGTTCTTGTACATGGGACGCGATAAGCTTCCATCCGAAGAAGTACAGTATACGGCGTACAAAACCGTTCTGGAAAGAATGGAAGGTAAGCCGGTTGTAGTCCGTACTTTGGATATCGGTGGCGACAAAGAACTTCCTTATCTGGACCTGCCGAAAGAAATGAATCCGTTCCTCGGATTCCGTGCTATTCGTCTGTGTCTGGATCGCCAGGATATTTTCCGCACTCAATTGCGTGCTTTGTTGCGTGCGAGTGTGCATGGTAACCTGCGCATCATGTTCCCGATGATTGCTACGCTGAACGAATTCCGTGAAGCTAAAGCTGTTTTGTTGGAAGAAAAGGAAAAGTTGGTAGCCGAGGGTGTATCCGTATCTGAAGAAATTCAGTTGGGCATCATGGTAGAAATTCCTTCTACAGCGGTATTGGCTGACCAATTCGCAAAAGAAGTGGATTTCTTCAGTATCGGTACAAACGATCTGATTCAATACACAATGGCAGCGGATCGCATGAACGAGCGAGTTTCTTACCTGTATCAACCATACAATCCATCCATTCTGCGTCTGGTGAAAATGGTTATTGATGCCGCTCACCGTGAAGGACGTTGGGTTGGTATGTGTGGTGAAATGGCAGGAGATACAACAGCAATTCCGTTGCTGCTGGGTCTTGGACTTGATGAGTTCAGTATGAGCGCAACTTCCATTCTGCCAGCACGTAGTCAAATCTCCAAGTTGTCCCGTGCGGACATGGAAAAACTGGCTACAAAAGCTCTGGACATGCAAACAGCAGAACAGGTTGTTGAATTGGTTCAAAGCATCGAAGGCTAAGGAAGGGTATTACATTTCAAAGGTTATATCTTTTTCCAACAAAAAATTGCTGTGTACATACAGCAGCCGGTATCTATTTAGATACCGGCTTTTTTGCATCCTTTAAGTAGAATTTGTTTTTAACTGCATGAGCAATTCAGTACAGGTTTGCGGGCTGCGGTAGTTTCGTCCAATCGTGTGACTGGAGTAGTATATGGTGCATTGAGCACAAGCTCAGGGTTCTCTTCTGCTTCCCGCGCAATATGAATCATAGTGTCGACAAAAGCATCAAGTGTTTCCTTACTTTCCGTCTCCGTGGGCTCGATCATGATGCACTCCTCTACATTCAGCGGGAAGTAAATTGTAGGCGGATGGTAGCCGAAATCAAGCAGCCGTTTGGCTACATCAAGCGTGCGCACTCCAAATTTTTTCAAGCCTCGCCCCGACATTACGAATTCGTGTTTGCAATGTCCAGGGTAGGGCAGGTCAAAATGTGGAGCGAGCCGATGCATCATGTAATTGGCATTGAGCACAGCGCATTCCGATACACGCTTTAAGCCATCAGGACCGTAGCTACGGATATAGGCGTAGGCACGAACGAGAATACCGAAGTTGCCGTAAAAGGCTTTAACCCGTCCAATAGAATCTCCCTGTTCCCGGTCCCAGTGGTACACCCCCTGCGGATCACGTACGACAAGCGGCTTGGGCAAATAAGGGATGAGCCGTTGCTTTACGCCGACAGGCCCAGCGCCGGGGCCGCCGCCTCCGTGAGGGGTACTCATCGTTTTGTGCAAATTGAGATGCACTACATCGAAGCCCATATCCCCGGGGCGGGTAATTCCCATGATGGCGTTGGAGTTCGCCCCGTCATAATAGAGCAGACCACCCGCGTCATGCACGATGGCAGCAATGTCAGTGATTTGCTTCTCGAACAGCCCAAGCGTGTTCGGGTTGGTCAGCATGAGCGCAGCGGTGTCGTTGCCTACGGCTTGACGCAGCGCATCCAGATCCACCAGCCCCTCAGGGGTGGAGGGAAGGGTGACTGTTTCGAAGCCCGCGACGGTTGCGCTGGCGGGGTTCGTTCCGTGCGAGGAATCCGGCACGAGCACCTTGGTACGTCGCTCACCACGTGCTTCGTGGTATGAGCGAATCATCATCAGCCCGGTCCATTCGCCATGGGCGCCCGCGGCGGGTTGAAGCGTGACGGCATCCATGCCGGTTAATGCAGCCAAATCATTTTGGAGCGTATGCAGTAGCTCCATAGCACCCTGGATGCTCTCCTCGGGCTGATATGGATGGATTGTGGCGAAGCCTGTATATCGGGCGACATCCTCATTCACTTTCGGATTGTATTTCATCGTACAGGAGCCGAGCGGATAAAATCCGTTGTCCACGCCGAAATTGCGCCGGGACAAGGCGGTATAATGCCGAATAACGTCTACTTCGTATACCTCGGGTAATGCCGCAGGTTCGCTGCGCAGTGCATAATCTGGCAAAAGCTCTGCCACCGGGCGACGGGGAACGTCGCACTCGGGAAGGGAATAGGCGATGCGACCCGGACGGCTCAATTCAAAAATGAGCGCTTGATCGTGTTCCTTCAACAGCCCTTGTTTCTGATCCTGTCCGGTGTGTGTCATAGCAATCCCCCCAAGGTGTGTACAAATTGGTCAATCTCTTCTTTGGTTCTTTGCTCCGTCACGGCAATCAACATGTGACCAGCAAGTTCCTCATAGTCCCGGCCCAAATCGTAGCCAGCGATAAATCCAGCAGCTAGCAGCTCGGTCTGGAGTTTGCTCATATCTGTACCCTCAGGCAGTTTAAGGGCAAATTCGTTAAAGGTCGGTGCGTTAAACGAGGCTGTTACGCCCTTCAAGCTCAGCAATTGCTCTAAAGCATAACGGCTTTTATGCAAATTTAGCTCGGCTACTTCCTTGATCCCCTGTCTACCCATGACAGACAAGTATACAGATGCAGATAAAGCTAGCAACGCTTGATTGGAGCAAATGTTAGACGTGGCCTTTTCGCGGCGGATATGCTGTTCCCGCGCTTGCAAGGTCAGCACGAAGCCGCGTTTACCGTTACGGTCTGTGGTCTGACCCACAATACGGCCGGGGATACGGCGCATATGTGCCTGAGAAACGGCAAAGTATCCACAGGTCGGACCGCCGAGAGAAGAGGAGATGCCAAGTGGCTGCGCATCTCCTACCACAATATCCGCGCCCTGTTTGGCGGGTGTCTCCAGCAAGCCAAGTGCCAGTGGGTTGGCACTGACGACCAAAAGACCTTTGTGCGCATGGATGAGATCAGCCATCGGCTTCAGGTTTTCCACGGCTCCGAAAAAGTTGGGGCTTTGGACCAATACAGCCGCGGTCTGTTCCGATACGGCCGCCGCTAACGCATCAGCATCCGTTACGCCGTCCGAACAGCCGATTTCCACGATGTCCAAATCCAATCCACGTGCATAGGCTGCCAATACCTGACGTGCCTCCGGATGGACAGACCTTGATACGATAAGCTGTTTACGGCGGGTAGCCGCAGCGGACAGTGAGCCCGCTTCCGCCAGTGCAGTCGCTCCGTCGTACATGCTGGCATTAGCTACAGCCATGCCCGTCAATTCGCAAATATACGACTGAAATTCGAAAATGGCTTGTAGCTCGCCTTGGCTTACTTCCGGCTGATAGGGGGTGTAGGCTGTATAGAATTCCGAGCGTGAAGTGATGTGCTGGATGACAGACGGAATATGATGATCATAAATTCCTGCGCCAAGAAAGCTGGCATGTGTGTCTGTATTGGCGTTGTGTCCGGCCAGCTCGGCCAAATGTCGGGTCAAGGCTCTCTCGTCGAGCCGAGAAGAAAGAGGGAGCTCCCCTTGATATCGAATGGCCTCAGGAATGTCACTGAATAAATCATCGATGGATGAAACGCCGACCACACGCAGCATTTCGGTTTGATCCTGTTCAGTCATAGGGAGATAACGATGCTGCTTCATAGGTTCTGGCTCCTTTCGAAAAGCAAAATTTTAAATCGTAAATTAGCTAATAAAAAAGTGTGAGATGGAAAACCCAGAAGTTCATATCTGACATGTTTGCTTTATTGAAATGAAGAGAGTTTAAGATCAGCGCGGGCGTTTATAAAAGGGTGCTGCCACCACCTCGGCACGCAGGCGTTTGCCACGAATCTCAACCTCCAGCGGTGTGGAGAGGGCGCTAAAACGACTGTCTACCAAGGCGAGGCCGAGATTACGCTTCAAGGTGGGCGACTGAGTCCCCGTTGTGACCTCACCGATGCGTTGTCCTTCTGCGAATACCGGGTAATGGGCGCGAGGGATACCGCGATCCATCATTTCCAGCCCGATCAATTTGCGAGGAATCCCTTGTTCTTTCTGACGTTGCAGTGCTTCTCTACCGATAAAATCTCCTTTATTCAGCTTGACGAAGAAACCTAGACCGGCTTCGAGCGGTGAAATCGTGGCAGATAACTCCTGTCCGTACAGCGGCAACCGTGCCTCAAAGCGTAGGGTATCCCGAGCACCAAGTCCAGCGGGAATCAGCCCATACGACTCACCGGAACGAAGCAAACCCTCCCATACGGCTGGTGCTTCCGCGGCAGGTACGTAAAATTCAAAACCGTCTTCACCCGTATATCCGGTTCGTGAGACGAGTGCTTTTGCTCCGAACAATGGCACATTCTCATGGAAGCGAAAAGATGCCAGATTCGTAATGTCCGTATCTGCCACGGCTGCGGCAATACGTGCTGCTTCCGGTCCTTGCAACGCCAGCAATGCTATCGCATCAGACACATTCTCCATGTGAACGGATGCAGGCATATGGCGAATTAGCCAATCCCAATCCTTATCGATGTTAGAGGCGTTCACAACGAGCATGTAGCGCTCCGGTCCTTTGCAGTAAACAAGCAGGTCGTCTACTACCCCTCCATCGGGGTAACACAGGAGTGAATATTGTGCCTGACCTAGTTCCAACTGGCTGACATCATTCGTGGTCACCCTTTGCAGAAAAGCTTCGGCCTCTTTGCCTTCAACCAAAAATTCGCCCATATGCGATACATCGAATAAACCCGCACGTTGCCGGACGGCCTCATGCTCCTTTTGAATGCCGCTAAACTGAACGGGGAGCTCCCAGCCGCCAAAGTCAATACAACGAACCCCAGACTGCGTCCCGTAGGACGAATATAGCGGTGTTTTTCGCAAATTAGTCATTTTTCCACTCCTATCCGGTGTGATCGGCTAAACAAAAAAGACAGGCCGAAAAAAACGTATAGACGGCAGTCTACACTCTTTTTTCAGCTCTGTCCTTGATACCAGAAAGTTACCCCGGTATGTACCGGGTTTCCCCTTGGGTGATCCGCTCCAATAGCGAATGCTCTCCAGAGATGCGTCCGGCAGAGGTCCTTTTGCCTGAGAGATTCACCTACAATGCAGGCTTACTCCTTCGGCGCTACCTTCGGGATCAACAGTATATTACCTGGCTTTGCAGATAACAACTTGATCCGATTCGCGTGCACTTATGTCTCATAAGCGGCAACAGCTATGCGAATCTTTTTGGCAGTCTCTCCCTCCGCGTTCATCCGCGTTTGCAGTTGTCGGGGTGTTTTCCAAAGCATTTGCTATAACCCATTAATACGCAAATTCATTCAAAATGTCAATAAAAATGTCATCAAAAACAATAGAAAAAACATTTAATATATAAATAAGGATATGTAAGCGTTTGTTATAAGTTATCATATTTTTATATAGTACGCCATATGAGGTCATATGAAGTATTTTTGTTAGTATTATTGACATGAGTGTTCCTGTTGTCATAATCTTAACCTGTCTAATACAGGTGAGCAAAAGCGATTTTATTCATATGGAAGTGAGGGGAACAGGATGGGTGAAGTAAAGCAGCAACTTTGGTATACAGACGAACATGAGTGGGTTCAGCGCACAGAGAATGGAACGTTGCGGATTGGTATTACAGACTTTGCACAGCATCAACTGGGTGATATTGTTTTTGTAGAATTACCTGAGGTGGGAGTAACGATTGAGCAGGGAGCGGAGATCGGTACGATTGAATCGGTGAAGACGGTATCCGACCTTTTTGCTCCGGTGACGGGAACCGTATTAAAAGTGAATGAAGCGCTGGAAAGTACGCCTGAGCTAGTGAATGAATCTCCCTATGAAAAAGGTTGGATGATCGAAGTAGAGATGGGTAAAGATGTGGAGGAAGCATTGGGCAAGCTACTGTCTGCGGATCAATACGAGCAGTTGATTTCCGATGAGCAGTAATGGAGCAATGTAGTATGGAATAAGAGTGTTATTTGTCTGCTCGATTTTTGTATACAACAGTCGCTATGATTTGACATAGCGGCTATTTTTTTGTCTTTTTTCAGACGTAATTACGTGTTTTATTCTGATGTAGAGGGTTGTCCCTATAGTAAGAATCATACATAATCCAGTACGGTTTTTCGACTAATTTCTATAGCTACAGGTCATATTAAGAAGAATTATGCAGGTATAATACCTTCTCGGATAATTTAAATTTAAATGTTGTCATCAACGTTCATGACGAAAGTACGTTTTCATTTCGTTGATGAAGATAGCGCTGTCATTTAGTATGAATTTTAAGAAAAGGTAGTGATGCTTACCTACAAGGAGGATTTGAATATGAGTACATTGGACGCAAAGCCAAGTTCAAAAGGAGGCACTCGTGTCGCCGTACAGCGTTTTGGCCGTTTTCTCAGCGGTATGGTTATGCCCAACATGGGAGCCTTTATCGCGTGGGGATTGATTACGGCACTCTTTATTCCGACCGGGTGGTTCCCGAACGAAGGTTTTGCACAACTGGTTGATCCGATGAAAAATTATTTGCTGCCGCTGCTGATTGGTTACACGGGAGGCACGATGATTCACGGACAACGTGGAGGTGTGATTGGTGCCATTATGACGATGGGTGTCATAGTGGGAGCCGATATCCCGATGTTCCTGGGCGCGATGGTCGCTGGTCCGCTGGCTGCGTGGATATTGAAGAAGTTCGACAAGGCCATTGAAGGCAAAGTCAGATCAGGCTTTGAAATGCTGGTCAATAATTTTTCGGCCGGTATTATCGGTGCCATTCTAGCACTGCTTGCCCATGTGGCGATCGGCCCGGTTGTACAAATGATCAGTCAAGTATTGTCGGCAGGGGTACAGTTCCTCGTGAACGCAGGGCTACTGCCGCTTGTCAACCTCATTATTGAGCCCGGAAAAGTATTATTTTTAAACAACGCGCTGAATCACGGAGTATTAAGTCCGATTGCGTTGGAGGAAGCTGCAAGAACAGGGAAATCCGTACTGTTCATGCTGGAATCCAACCCTGGGCCGGGGCTCGGTATTTTGCTGGCCTACTGCCTGTTCGGTAAAGGCTCTGCGAAGTCGTCGGCTCCTGGGGCAGTCATCATTCATTTTTTCGGCGGGATTCATGAAATTTATTTCCCTTATATTTTGATGAAGCCGATTTTGATTCTTGCTGCTATAGCTGGGGGCGTTGTGGGAACCTTCTGTTTCATGTTGACAGGTGCCGGACTGGTTGCTGCTCCTTCGCCGGGCAGCATCATCGCCTATTTTCTAATGACGCCAAAAGGCGGATATTTGCCAATGCTAAGCGGGGTGATCGCTGCTGCGGTTGTATCTTTTGCTGTTGCCGCAGTGTTACTCAAGACTGGTAAGAAACAAGAAGAGGGGCTGGAGGAAGCTGCATCCCGCCTGAAAGATATGAAAAATCAAAGCAAGAGTGCAAGTGCTAACGCCACTGTAATGGAAGATAACCACGAATCTGATCGTGCTGCAGAAATTGCTGCAGATCGAACGCTCAAGGATAAATCCGAAGTGAACAAAATCGTCTTTTCCTGTGATGCAGGTATGGGTTCAAGCGCTATGGGTGCCTCGATTTTACGCAAAAAAATGAAGCAGGCGGGTGTGGGCGTAACAGTTACGAATACGGCAATCAGTGAAATTCCACAGGATGCGGATATTGTCATTACGCAAAAAACGTTGACAGATCGGGCTAAAACAGTAGCTCCGAAAGCTGAGCACATTTCCATTGACAATTTTCTGAAGAGCCCTGAATACGAAGCGCTGGTTGAACGTCTGAAATCCGATTCTTAATCCCCATCGAAGTCAGGCGGACTGTATGCAATGTACGTCTCCTGCTGGAGGGATGAGCTTGGGAAGGAACGGTATGCGCTTATGAATATTACGAAACGACAACGTGACATCGTGGAATATCTTCTGGAGCAGTCCAAAGAGGTTACAGCCGGGGAAATTGCTACGAAGATCAATGTCAGCACAAGGACGGTTCATCGGGAACTGGGTGCAGTCGAGCATTGGCTGGCAGCTCATGAGGTGAAGCTGGAGAAAAAGTCAGGGATCGGTATCTGTATAGATGCTGATCCAGCTCAGCTTGTATGCCTGCGAAACCAATTGCTGCATACGAAGTCAGACGAATATTCGGCTGAGGAGAGAAAGATCGTGGTACTCTGCATGCTGCTGGATACACGGGAGCCGATCAAGCTGTTGGCGCTGGCTTCAGATCTGAAAGTCACGGTAACTACGGTCAGTCATGATCTAGACGAATTGCAAGACTGGATTGAGGAACGTGGACTCATGCTTGTGCGCAGACGGGGGTACGGGGTCGAGATTACAGGGCGGGAGACAGACAAAAGACGGGCGATTTCCGAGCTGGCTCTCGAATATTTGGATGAATCCGATCTGTTTTCAGCCCGGGAAGAACTTCGTCCTGTAACCCGTGTTGCCGACAAGCTGCTGGAGATGATTGGCAGAGATAACCTGCTAATCGTGGAAAAGGCCCTCTGGCAGCCCCATGAAAAATGGTTGGAAAACATGGTGGAAAGCAAATACATGGAGCTGCTGATTCAAATTTGCGTTTCGCTGGTACGTCTGCGACTCGGGTATGTTATAGATCCTCTTCTCTCGTATTTAAAAACAGATTCGGATGAAAATATCATGCTTCGCACAGCTATGGTGGAACGCATATGCACGGAGTTGTCAGAGGCGCTGGATATTGAATTTCCAGAGCCGGAACGATCTTATCTCAGGCTGCTATTTCGTGATGCCGAAGATCACTCTACCCGACTACTGCCGTTGGATGATCTCGTACTGTTGGAGTCGGTTCATGAGTTGATTCGTCGTGTGGAGGAAGAGACAGGCACGCCATTGAAAGAGGACCGTGTTCTGCGTGAAGGACTGATTGCCCATATGGCTCCGGTATTCAAACGTTTGAAGGAAGGCAGGTCGATTCGTAACCCTCTCCTTCAGCAAATCCGCAAGGATTACAGCAGCTTATTCGAATCAGTGAAAAAGGCTGCGGCGAGCATGACAGAAATGAAAGTGCCTGATGAAGAGATCGGATTTCTCGTCATGCATTTCGGCGCTTCGCTGGAGCGGCTGCGACAATTGCGTCGGGAGGTGCGGGCCATTGTAGTCTGCACGAGCGGCATTGGATCATCCAGACTTCTGGCAACAAGGCTCGCCAAAGAGCTCCCACAGATCAAAATTGTGGATAGGGCCTCATGGTACGAGGCGGCGCGGATTCCCAAGGAGGATTATGATCTGATCATTTCGACAGTAGAGCTACCGCTTGAACCAGATCGGTATCTTAAGATCAGTCCGCTGCTAACGCAGGAGGAGAGTGACCGTCTACGTCATTTCATCCAGCATATTACACTCCATCATCTCAATGATCATCAGCAGGAACAGGCCGTTCAGCCTGGTCAGGATATGGAGTGGCTTACCGGTCTGCGGAAAAGTCTCGAGGAAATTGTACACATTGTACAGCAATTTCAAGTGTATCCGCTGGAAAATCAAGGGATGGATATGGCGGCGACCGTAGAGGCGATATGCATGCTGGAGGCGGGGCGGGGGAATGTTACAGAGCCTTCTGCGGTTGCTGCACAACTCATGGAAAGAGAGCGCCAAGGTAGTCAGGTGATCTCTGATACCTCCATTGCTTTAGTTCATACGCGCAGCCACTATATTCGCAAGCCTTCGCTTACCTTGTATAAGCTGGCAGAGCCGCTGTTGGCGGATACAGGTGAACAGGTAGAATGCGTGCTGCTCATGTTGGGGCCTCGTGAGCTGCCAAGAGAAAGCTTGGAGGTATTGAGCGAGATTAGTGCATTACTCTTGCAGGAAGACATGGTTACGCTACTGGAACACGGTAGCAGGGATCATATTGTCAATTATATATCGAGTGAGCTGGCTGAATTTTTCCACAGTAAATTAGGGACAGGGAGGAACCTACCGTGAGTATTATGACGATAGACAAAGTAAAAATGAACGCAACCGCCAAAGACAAATATGAGGCGATTCGTATGGCTGGACAAATCCTGCTGGATGCGGGACATATTTCAAGTGAGTACATTGACAAGATGCTGGAACGCGAGGAGATCGTGTCTACCTACATCGGGAACGGGCTGGCTATTCCACATGGCACCAAGGAATCCAAGACGCTTATTCAATCCACAGGCATCTCCATCGTTCAGTTCCCGCAAGGCGTAGATTTTGGGGAAGAGAAAGCATATATGGTGATCGGCATTGCAGCACAAGGCGGCGATCATATGGAGATTTTGACGAGTATCGCTGTGGTGTGTGCGGAGGAAGAAAATATGGATAAACTTCGCAACGCGGTGACCCCACAGGAAATTATAGATCTGTTCGAAAGTGAGCTGGAGCTATGAGAGCCGTCCACTTTGGAGCAGGAAATATCGGTCGCGGCTTTATCGGATTAATTCTGTCGCGTGCAGGCTATGAGGTTGTCTTTTCAGATGTCAACGACACCCTTGTATCCGAGTTACGCCGTCGTAAACAATATACCGTAGAGTTAGCCAATGATACAAAGGATACGGAGCTGGTCACGAATGTAACGGCGATTGACGGCAAGGATGCAGCGGCTGTAGCTGATGCGGTAGACCACGCTGATCTGGTAACGACCGCAGTAGGTGTCGGCATCCTCAAGCACATTGCAGCAGGTATTGCCGAGGGAATAGCGCGGCGGGTGGAGCGAGGGGCAGGCCCGCTGCATGTGATTGCTTGCGAAAATGCAATCGGAGGCAGCGCCCAACTGAAAGAGCATGTTTTTGCGCTACTGGATGAGGCGACTGGTGCCAAGGCAGAGGCTTCGGTATATTTCCCCAATGCTGCTGTAGACCGGATTGTGCCGATCCAACACCACGAGGACCCGTTACATGTGCAGGTAGAGCCTTTTTACGAGTGGGTGGTGGATCGTTCACAAATGGCACCTGAGCATGAAGAAATCGAAGGCATTCTGTACGTGCAGGATCTAGAGCCTTACATTGAACGAAAGCTGTTCACGGTGAATACGGGGCATTGCGTGGCAGCCTATCTTGGCTATACCGCAGGTTATGCTACCATCCAGGAGGCCATGAAGGATAGCAAGGTGGTGGATTCGATACAAGGGTCACTGGAGGAGACAGGAGCAGTGCTTGTGAAGCGCTTCGGTTTGGATCAAGGGGAGCATAAGAAGTACATCTCTAAAATTTTGGATCGCTTCCGCAATCCTAATCTGACAGATGATGTTACTCGGGTCGGACGTTCACCGTTGCGCAAGCTGTCTCCCAATGATCGTCTTGTACGTCCCGCGCTCCAAGCGCAGGAGTATGGCATCCCTACGGATCATCTGGCGTTAGGAATGGCTGCTGCCTGTAAATTTGATATTACGGAAGACCCCGAGGCAGTCGAACTTCAGCAGGTGATTCGTAGCGAAGGACTGGGTGCGGCGCTGACGCGTTATACTTCCATAACCGCAGACCACCCGTTACATCGGCAGGTATTGGAGCAATATGATATTATAAATTCATAAAACAACGAATTATCAACATCTACTTTCCGTAATCCTCTTGAAGACAAAGCATCCACATCAACACTAACGTGTTCTGTAGGGATGTGCTTCAAGAGGATTTTTATATGCGTGATTTACATCACATAACAACCTGCTTAAATTGTTTATATTGATAATGATTATCATTATCTATAAAATGAAATCATTACTATTATAACTATTAGGGAGGATTATAGTGAAACCGATCTATATTACCTTAGGGTTTTTATTTTTGGCGCTTGGAGTTATTGGTGTAGTGCTACCGTTGCTACCGACTACACCGTTTCTACTGCTAGCGACCTTTTTCTTTATGCGGGGGTCCGAAAGGATTCACCAGTGGTTTTCGAATACCTCTCTATACCAAAAGCATCTAGAGAGTTTTGTCCAAACAAGGTCGTTGAAGCTGTCTACGAAAATCACGACATTGGGCTTAGCGTCAGCGATGCTGATTACAGGCTTTATTTTCACGCCTAATGTGTGGGGGAAAGCGCTCATCGTCTTGGTCATCCTTTTTAAATATTATTACTTTATATTCCGCATCGGAACAATAAGAAATGCTGCAGCAGAAATAACGCCTTCATGTTCATCTGAACCTATACCTACACCTACTCCAAAAAAAAGGTCTAAAATGGTCGACAGCCGTCTGCTCGGTCTAGTGGAACATTCTCGGAAATATATCGTCTTGGGTGTGCTTATGCAGTGGATCGGTCTTTTGGGGAGTATAGCCGCTGTGTTATCTATGGCTTTTGTTATGCAGCAGGCATGGGAAGGACAAGTGACTCGCAAGCTGATTCTATCTATGACGGTCATTGTTATTGCTGCTATTGCAGTTCGCTGCCTGAGCAATTATGCAGCCAGTATGTTATCCTATCGTGCTTCGGTAAATGCTAAAAAAACACTGCGCTCGCAAATTTACGGCAAGTTGCTGAAGATGGGACCCGCATATACAGATCATACCTCCACCTCGGGGGTTATTCAGTTTGCTGTAGAAGGGGTAGAGCAGCTTGAAACCTATTTCGGTAGATATATGCCCCAGCTATTTTACAGTCTGCTTGCCCCCGTCACGTTATTCATCACCCTCTCTTTTGTCAGCTTCAAAGCAGCCATTATACTATTGATCTGCGTTCCCTTAATTCCAGTGTCGATCATTGTCATTATGAGGATGGCTAAAAAGCTGTTTCGGAAATATTGGGGCAGTTACGTCAATCTGGGCCACAGCTTTTTGGAGAATGTACAAGGTCTGACTACGCTCAAAATGTACGGAACAGACCAGGATAAACATCAGGAAATGAACACAGCAGCTGAGGACTTTCGCAAAATGACGATGAAAGTGCTGACTATGCAGCTTAACTCCGTGGCCATTATGGATCTTATCGCATTTGGTGGTGCTGCTGCGGGTGTACTGGTCGCGATAAGTGAATATTCTTCAGGTCATATTGGCTTGGCAGGAGCGATCATCATTGTTTTGCTGTCAGCAGAATTTTTCATTCCGCTGCGTTTGCTGGGTTCTTACTTCCATATCGCCATGAACGGAATGGCAGCAAGCGACAAAATATTTCAAATGTTGAGTACAGAGGATCTTATACAAGGACAAGAAAGCATAGAAAACACAGATATTCGACTGAAACAGGTGAGTTTCGCCTACGACGAAAGAGATACCTTACGAAATATATCCATGGATATTCCCCAGGGCAGCTTGGTTTCAATTGTTGGGGAATCAGGCTCTGGTAAAAGTACGGTAGCCGGATTGATCGTTGGGCATCACGAGGGGTATCGAGGAAGTCTGACGATTGGAGGAACCGAGCTTACCGATATTTCGGAAGAAAGCCGCATGCGTCACATGACCTGGATTGGTTTTAACAGCTATATTTTTAAAGGCACAGTGGAAGCAAATTTAAAAATGGGCAATGAGCACGCGGATGAGCAACAAATGCTGGAAGCTTTGCGACAAGTGAAGCTGTATGATTTTATCCTTTCAGAAGGAGGACTGGAAGCAGAACTGGAGGAGCAGGGGGCAAATCTGTCAGGAGGACAGCGCCAACGGCTAGCACTGGCCAGAGCATTGCTGCATGATAGTCGTGTGTACATTTTTGACGAAGCCACCTCTAACATTGACAGTGAGAGTGAGGAAGGCATTATGGAGGTAATACATGCGCTGGCAGGTCAAAAAACAGTGATTCTTATCTCGCATAGACTGGAAAATGTAGTTCAATCCGACTGTATCTATGTGCTGCAAAACGGATTGGTGGCAGAATCCGGAACGCATCATGAACTGTTGAGCCAGCAGGGACATTATGCGGATATGTATCTCAGTCAACACCGGGTAGAGCAGTTTGCAAAAGGAGGTGCTGTATATGCGTAGACACGGATTACGGATCATGGGCCAATTATTGGTATTGGCGGGACCTCTTTTACCTGCACTGCTCATCACGATTGTGACAGGAGTGCTTGGTTTTATTTGTGCTATTGGCATTATAGTGTATGGAGCCCTTGCTCTGCTTACAGCAACGGGCATCACGACAGGCTACACCATGTCGTTTTTGCTGACGGCGATCGTGGTTTGTGCCGTACTGCGCGGCGTATTCCGTTATGGCGAGCAAATGAGTGGTCATTATCTCGCTTTCAAGCTACTGGCTGTACTGCGTGACAAGGTGCTTCAAGCCCTGCGCAGACTCGCTCCAGCCAAATTGGAAGGCAAGGACAAGGGGAATCTGATATCACTCATTACGAGTGATATTGAGCTGCTGGAAGTATTTTATGCGCATACGATAGCGCCTGTAATGATCGGCATCATCACTTCACTGCTCATGGTATTTTTTATCGGTTCTTATGAGCCTCTATTAGGCTGGCTCGCTGCGCTTGCTTACCTAACTGTCGGTTTATTTATTCCCTTACTCACGTCACGTATGGGCAAACGTCAGGGGATGGAATACCGAAGCAGCTTTGGCAAGCTGAGCAGTTACTTTTTGGACAGCTTACGGGGTATGAAGGAAATTGTGCAATATGGACAAGGAGAACAACGTTTGAATGAGATTAACCGTCGTACGGATCAATTGGATGCCAAGCAGAAGGACTTGAAGCATCATGAAGGCATCACAAGAGCGATCACAGATGCGGCTGTAGTTGGATTCTCATTCTTGATGCTGCTGGCTGGATTGTACGGTATGTCTAATGGTCAGGTTGAATTTACAGGTATGCTAATTTCTGTCATTGCACTGTTTAGTTCATTTGGTCCGGTCGTCGCACTGAGCAACTTGTCCAACAATTTGCTTCAAACGCTGGCGAGCGGGGAACGAGTGTTGAGTCTATTGGAGGAAACCCCGGAGGTTGAGGAAAATATCGAAGGGATGAGTGTTGCCTTTACTGGGGCACGAGTAGACAAGGTGACTTTTGCATACGATGGTCAAACGGTGCTGAATGATGTAAGTCTCACGATACCGCATAAGCGGATTTTAGGCATTCAGGGTAAAAGCGGCTCTGGCAAGTCTACACTGCTAAAGTTGCTGATGCGATTTAGGGACCCGCAGCAAGGTGAAATTTTGCTATCCGGACACGATTTGAAGGAAATTGGGACCCGACATTTGAGAGGCTTACAGAGCTATGTAGATCAGCATACGTTCCTGTTTGATGATTCAATTGCAGCTAATATCAAAATCGGAAAGCCTGATGCTACACATGAGCAGGTGGTGGAAGCAGCACGTAAGGCATCCGTGCACGATTTTATTATGACCTTGCCTCGAGGGTATGACAGCCGAGTTGGAGAATTGGGGGACAGGCTGTCCGGTGGAGAACGCCAACGCTTGGGGCTGGCCAGAGCCTTTGTCCATAATGCGCCTCTCTTACTGCTCGACGAGCCTACCAGCAATTTGGACAGCCTGAACGAGGCAATTATTTTAAAATCGTTAAAGGAACAGCAGCAAGATAAAACGATTGTCCTTGTTTCGCACCGAAGTTCTACCATGCGGATTGCAGACGATATTTTTGAAATGGATAACCGTAGATTGTCCTGACTTTTCTAACTATTGTTATACCTTAAGGGCAAAAGCTGTAGCCTGTTCATAGTTTTGTCATAAAATGGAGTGTGCGTTGAAATGGAAGCGTCATCCTTATTTAAATCATCCAGCTTTTCAAACTTGTCTTATTTTGATAGCCTATTAGGTGAAGATTTTACAAAATCCTGAGGTATATTGACAAGTCATAAACATCATAAATGATGGATGAACAGAGGCTGTAAGCCGATGTACAGAAATGGGTGGTGAACAGGAATGTCAGATTTCAATCAGCTCAATGAGCTTGAGCACACAACATATCCCATATATGAAGGCTATGATTTGGGTCTTACTTATACGCCTGCGGGCAGCAAGTTCAAGGTATGGGCACCGACTGCGCAGCAGGTCCATATAGCGTTGTATAACGATGCGGGGGTGTACGATCAGGAGGGGAACGTTCAGGAGCACAGCGGTGGTCAGGAATTTCTCATGAGCCGTGGTGATCAAGGTGTATGGTCTATAGAGCTGGAAGGGGACTGGAACAAATATTATTACATGTACAGGCTGGAGTGGGCGGACAACACCATTCATTATGCTGCCGATCCATATGCCACAGGGGTATCAGCCAACGGGCAGCGTACAGCGATCATTGATTTGGCTCAAACCAACCCGGACGGATGGGAATTGGATGCGAGTCCTACCCTTAAGCGGCCGACAGATGCCATTCTCTATGAGCTTCATGTGCGTGATTTTTCGATGGATACCCATTTTAATACGGGGAAAAAAGACTTATCTGCTGCTCAGGGACGGTTTGAGGCCTTTACGTATACGGGATTGAAGGATACTGAGGGGAACAGCATCGGGCTGGATCATCTGCTGGAGCTGGGCATTACACATGTTCATTTGCTTCCAGTAGCTGATTTTCATACGGTGAATGACTTTGCAGAATTAGAAACTGAATATAACTGGGGCTATGATCCGCAGCATTATAATGTGCCGGAGGGGTCTTATTCTTCCAATCCGGCTGATCCGGAGACACGCATACGAGAGCTGAAACTGCTGGTACAGTCTTTGCATACTGCCGGCATCGGTGTCATTATGGACGTCGTGTACAACCATACTTATTCGGTGGAAAAGGGGCCATTTGAGCCTGTTGTACCTGGATATTATTACCGCACGGATGAGCAAGGGCAGCTCACCAATGGATCAGGTGTAGGGAATGAGGTGGCAACCGAACGTCCGATGGTGCGCAAGTATATTAAGGATTCACTACGCTATTGGGCAGAGGAATATCATATAGACGGCTTTCGATTTGATCTGATGGGGCTGATTGATACACCGACCGTAGAGCAGCTTACCCAGGAGCTTCGCTCTGAAGTGCGTCCCGATCTGCTGATCTATGGTGAGCCTTGGACGGGAGGAGAATCTCCGCAACCCTTGCTTACGCTAAAAGGAACGCAACGCGACAAAGGCTTTGCCGTTTTTAACGACAACTACCGTTCTGCTATTAAGGGAGATAGCGACAGTACTGGGAGCGGGTTTGCCACGGGGGCAGAACATCAGGAGGAGCAGGTGCTCAAAGGTGCTTTTGGGGCTATTCATGATTTCACAGCTCAGCCATCGGAGACCGTCAATTATGTAACTGCCCACGATAATCTCAATCTGTGGGATAAAATTTTGACGGTAAGACAATTGCGGGAGCACTGTCGTTTTCCACAATGGGAGCAGGGGAAGCCACAGGATGGGAGGACACCTGAACAAGCTGTTGCCGAAGCAGACCCGTATTGGGAACTGGATGAAGATAACTTGCTAGAGAACGAAACCGTACGCAAGTCCCTGTTGGCTAACGGTATGGTACTCACATCCCAAGGCATTCCTTTTATTCATGCAGGGGATGAACTGCTGCGCTCCAAATATGGAGACCATAATAGCTACCGAAGCCCAGATGTGGTGAATGCCATCCATTGGCATAACAAGGCGAGGTTTCGCCCAGTGTTTGATTACTACCAAGGTTTAATTGCTTTGCGGCGCAACCACCCGGCATTCCGAATGGACCATCGTGAGCTAGTGGAGCAGCATATGGAAGTGCTGCAAAGCAGTGGGCATGTGGTGGCTTTTGCTTTGAGGCACCATGCTAACGGCGATGCCTGGAATCATATTGTGGTGATTTATAACGGCTCGGATACAGAGCAAACGATATTATTGCCTGCGGAATCGGATCGTTGGCGTGTGGTCGTGGACGCACACGGGGCTGGTAATGAGACCCGGTATGAAGTGGTAGGCCATCGTGTGACTGTATCGCGCTGGTCGATGATGGTGTTATATGATCAGGAAGAACCTGCACGAGTCTCCTTTTTGACTGAACAAGATCAGGTTAATCGTCAGGCGGAGAACGAATTGGAAGACTCGGATGAGGGAACAGATCAAGAAATTGCAGGTACAGCCATAGCGTTGACAGATGTGCAGCTTGGAAACGATAGGGAAGTCGCTCCATTTCGCACGATTGAACTGATATACGAGCGTGCAGATCGGCAATACACTGGCTGGAACGTATGGGTATGGGGAACTGGGCACCGCGACGGACATGTTGAATTTCGTGATTTGGATGACGGTCGTGCAATAGCGCGTATTCAGGTGTCTCCTGATATACAGCGAATTGGCTACATTGTCCGGCTTAATCACTGGGATGCCAAGGATGTTGAGACAGATCGCTATATTGATATAGACCTAAACCAGTCTGTGATGCAGGTATTGATTCATAGTGGCAGAGAAGAATATTTGCTACTGGTAAATGATAATCGGGCCGGATAGACTTATATGCTTGGTCGCTATATATACGAAAGTAGCATTTTTCGATTATTTCGAGAAATGCTATTTTTTTATGTAAACGTGTGTCAGTTTCAGAAAAAAGGGGTAAAATAGAATTATGGACTTGTTTAGTTTTTCCAGCTTGCTGGCTTATATCCTGTAGTACGACTGGTAAACAGGCAAGATTCTTGGAGGAAAATCATTTGTAAGGTAACCTGAAGGAGGTTGTATATCATGAGTTCTAATGGAGGAAGTATTCAACTGACCGCCCAGCCGAGAACAGAGAAGAAGGGTTCGGCTATTCGTGAATTGAGGTTAAAAGGACGGATTCCAGCTGTGGTTTACGGCTCTGAGCTTGAAGGAACCCCTGTACATGTCGATGCCAAGGAATTTAATAAAGTAGTCAAAACCGGACGTTCAGAGGTGTTCAACCTCACTGTAGAGGGTGGAGAAACCATTCCGGTTATTATTAAAGATTATCAACAGCGTGACAACCAATGGTTGCATGCTGATTTTTTGAAAATTGCCAAAAACAAACCGCTTCGCGTGCGTGTTTCTATTGATTATCAGGGTACACCTGTAGGTACAAAAACAGGCGGTATTCTGCAAGTTCAGGAAACGGAAGTTGAAGTCGAAGGCCTTCCTGCTGATTTACCATCTACCATTGAAGTGGATGTATCCGCACTGGATGTTGGCGACAAGCTGAGCGCTAGCGACTTGAAGCTCCCTAAAGGAGTAACACTGCACGTCCCTGAAGAAGAACTGCTTGCTTCTATTATCGTTCCGCGTGCAGTTGAAGTAGAAAATGCTGCTGTGGAAGGTGATGCAGCGGCAACTGAAGGCACTGAAGAGGCTTCCGAAAACAAGGAATCCTAATGTTTTCAGTTGGTTTATGAATCTTTTTCAATTGCAGAAGATCATCAAAAAGGTATTCAAAATCGCTCCCTGCTAGGGGGCGATTTTTTGCATTCATTTATTTACACTTACATACTCTTTCTCTTTAAAAAGTTGTCCTGTTGTGATTTGGTGTTTAAAAGGGAATGTGGTGTTCGTACGATTTTCATTCAATACGCGTTCTGATATGACGATATATATAGTATGGCATTTACATTTTTATTTTATAAATACCTAATATATATCTAAGGAGCGCGTACACAATCATGGACAGAACAAATGAATTGTTGTGGCAAAGAAACAAATTGGTGATCATTATTTTTTGGATTATGACCTTGAGCAGCACCATCCCGGCATTATCTAATCCATCGGTGTGGGTGTCTAGTGGTGTAGGATTTGTAGTCGCCGCAGTGTTGACGATTCTGAATATGAAAAAGAAAGGAATCCGCCTTATTCCTTGGATTATTACGTTATATAGCGTATTAATATGTATATTTGTGAACTTATCTAGCGTGGAGGCAGTGACTACGATCTTTATTTGCTCATTGTTGTTGCTCTACCCATCTTACCGATACTTTTTGATAACAATGGTCTTAAATCTGTGTAATATTTTTATACAAATTACCATCGGTACGCCAGCAACTCCCCCGGTTACCGGTCCTTTGCGTTATATACACGAGTTTATTATTGTTTTACTGATTGGTTTGCTATTGTTAGTGGTATCGGTGTTAAATCAAAAGCAGTTTAAGAAAACGGAAGAGCAAAATAAAGATATGGATGCCACAAGGCAACGTATTGAATTTTTGTTTGAACAAGTGAGACAGGCTGTAGCTGGATTGCATAGCTTCACAGAACGATTCAGGAATCAAGTGGATGCTACCGGCAGCGTGACGAATGAAGTCGCCATCGGGTTTCAGGAGGTTGCCAAAGGGGTAGAAATGCAAGCTTCGAATATCACTGAGGTAACGGATAACTTGGCTCAGTCTGACCAGCACGTGCGCGAGGTTGCCGATCATTCCCGAGAATTGAAGCAGCTCTCCGAAGATACGAAAAGTGCCGGGAGCAGAGGGAGCAATCAACTGCTTGCATTAACGTCTCAAATTAAGGATTTGGGTCTGGTTATGAGTCGTACCAAAGAAGAATTGGACGAGTTTAAAACACAAAGTGATAATATGTCTGCCATGCTCAAAGATATTACTCAAATCTCGAAACAAACTAATTTGCTGTCCTTGAATGCATCCATTGAGGCCGCCAGAGCGGGAGAGCATGGAAAAGGATTTGCCATCGTGGCTGGCGAAGTGCGTAATTTGGCTGAAATGGTAGGGAATACCTCGGTGGCAATGGAAGGTATTTTGACCCAACTGAGAACTCAGATGGATTCTGTCGTAAGCCAATTTGACTTGGGACAGCAAAGACTACAGCAGAGTATGGAATCGGCCCATTCGACCGAAATTGTACTGGAGGATATCCTGCAAAATGCCAATAAAGTGCTGCTGCAGGCCGTGGAGGTGGAAGCCAGTACGAATAGTATGCAGCAATTCTCATCTCAGGTCGTTCAAGAGATGGAGGAGTTTTCAAGCGTTACAGAACAAGCGAGTGCAGCGTCAGAGCAAATTTTGGCTGGAGTAGAGGAGCAACGGAATATAACCTCCAATATGGTGACCGGATTTAATGAGCTGGAGACGTTGATTATCCAGTTAAAAGAACTGGTACATGATCAGAAGGAGGACAACATTCCTACCGAAATCAGCAAAAGCAAATAACAGAAATGCTTCATTATCGGACTAGAGATCCGGGGATTATCGCTATCAAGCGGTACTCTCCGGTTTTTTACTGCGTTTGAAGGGAAATGAAGAGGGGATTTCTAGAAGCTATAATTAGATGGAAGTTGATGGTATAATTTGTGGCAGTTTAAATGCTTTGTAATTAAGGGGGAATAAATTCTTATGGAGCTTAAATATTTGTTGATCGGCGTGTTGAGCCTATTGGGTAGCGGAGTGATTTATACGATGGAGCGCTTTATATCGGTCATTCAATGGGCTGCGAATTCCGTACCTGTTAAATTAAATAGTTCGGGCATCTCTATGTCAGAACCTGATATGCCGAGTTTTGTTGACAATATATTTGTTATTATTTTATTCGTATGTGGCTTGATGATACTTGGGTATGGTGTGTATGAACGACGTACACGATAACACAACCTATGTAGGCATATCCGTTTTTATTTGGGAGGAACGCAGGTGAACGCCTTGTTGGAAATGCTGATGCAGCTATTTGAGCGCGCAGCGTTGTTACTAATTTGTTTATTTTTTATTACACGTATCCCACGATTTAAGGAAACCTTGCAAAAGAACAGTCATTCCCCGGCAGAGCTAACCTTACTAACGTTGATTTTTTGCATGTTTGCACTGTTCGGTACGTACACCGGGATTGAAGTCGAAGGTTCGCTGGTTAACGTTCGAATCATTGCAATTATGGCGGGCGGTATTTTGTTTGGACCCTGGGTTGGGATCGTTACAGGTATTGTATCAGGTATCCATCGTTATCTAATTGATATCGGGGGAGTGACCTCGATTCCGTGTCTGATTACAAGTATTCTGGCAGGTGTGGTGTCAGGATATATCGGCCGCCGGGTCAACCGTTCCAAGAGATGGCTGGTCGGTATCGCCGCAGGTATGGTCTGTGAAGCGTTGACGATGCTGCTCATTCTGGTGATGGCACAACCCCATGGCCTTGGTGTGGACATTGTTTCCAAGATCGGTCTACCCATGATTATCGGAGAAGTCAGTATCGGTTTAATCGTTCTGTTGATCCAGAGTGTGGAGGGGGAAAAGGAGAATATCGCGGCCAGACAGGCCAAGCTGGCACTGGATATTGCCAATAAGACGTTGCCTTATTTTCGCTCCATTAATGCGGAATCCTTGCATACCATTTGTTCGATCATAAAAGAAGATATCAAGGCAGACGCGGTAGCGATTACCGATACCAGAGATGTGCTGGCCTATGTCGGTTTTGGCGAAGAGCGTTATCACATCGGAGATGAGATTATTAGCGATGTGACTAAATCGACGATCCGTAGCGGTAAAATCACGATCCGCAACCATATTGCAGACGATAAAACACCCCAAATCCAGTCTCTGCTCATTATCCCGTTAGAGGAGCGGGGAGAGGTAACTGGCACCTTGAAGATTTATTACCGCAAAGCTTATAAAATCACGTATCCGTTGCAGACGATGGCGATTGGCTTGTCTCAAATCATTTCCACGTTAATGGAAGTGTCGCGTGTGGAGCAAATTAAGGAAGCGGCGAATAAAGCCGAGCTAAAGGCGCTCCAAACGAAAATTAATCCCCATTTTCTGTTTAACGCGCTGAACGCCATTGCCTCTACGACACGCACCAAGCCGGATAAGGCACGAGAGCTGATCATTAATTTATCGGGCTACCTGCGCTATAATTTGGAACTGAATGATGATTTGATCGAAATCCATAAAGAGCTTCAGCAGGTGTCTGATTATGTGGAAATTGAGAAAGCACGCTTCGGCAACCGGCTTCAGGTAGAGTATGTTATGGATGAGGTGTCTGTGCGTATTCCAAGTCTTATTATCCAGCCCCTGGTTGAGAATGCGATTAATCATGGAATCCTCAAGAAAAAGGGGTCAGGTACAGTAACTATTTCTGTAAAGGATCGTGGAGAAAAGGTGCGTATTTCTGTGGCAGATACCGGGGTAGGTATACGCGATGATGTTGTGGATAACCTCTATCATGATCGGGTTCCGGCTAAACAGATCGGCTTGTACAATGTGCACAGACGGCTCAAGCTTATGTACGGCGAAGGAGTTATTATTCTAAAGCATGAGCCGGGCACCGAAGTTTATTTTGACATACCAAAGGAGAAATCATGAAGGCCATAATTGTAGAAGACGAGCTTCCGGCACGTGAAGAGCTGGAGTATCTTATTCAGACTCATAGCAACATTGAGGTGACTGATAGTTTCGAGGATGGGCTAGATGTGTTTCGGTTTCTGCAAGATCAGGAGACGGACGCGATCTTTCTGGACATTAACATTCCTTCATTGGACGGGATGCTACTGGCACAGAACATTAGCAAATTTGCCAAAAAGCCCTATATTATTTTTACGACCGCCTATAAAGAACATGCGGCGCAGGCTTTTGAACTGGAGGCGTTCGACTACATCCTCAAACCATATGATGAAAAAAGGATCGCATCTATGCTGCGTAAGCTGGAAAATGCTTATGAGCAGCAGAACGTTCCAATACAGGAGCCTGTCCAGACGGCGCAACCCCGAGCTGCCGAAGCCAGTACCATTGCTGCGCCAGGTCGTATTAATCTGCTGAAAAATGACAAAATCATCGTAACGGATGCAAACGATATTTACTATGCGTGTGCGCAGGAAAAGGTGACCCGTGTCTTTACAAGGCACGAAGAATATACGATGCCGATGAGCATTTCGGAATTTCATGCCCGGCTGCCGCAGCAGGACTTTTTCCGCTGTCACCGATCGTACACGGTGAATTTGTCGCAGATCCGTGAAATTGTACCTTGGTTTAATCATACGTATCTCTTGCGTTTGCGTGGACTAGAAGCTGAAATTCCGGTAAGCCGTAGCAAGGCCAAGGAATTTCGGCAAATTATGCGACTTTAAAGGCATTTCATTCCGCTATATGTGCATTTCATTCCTCAAACGATTTCTGGCTTACATGCAGGGTTATAATAATCCATGTAGAGAGAATCCTTACAGACTTGCTCCTCCACAGGCGCAAAGCGTACTGGATTCCCGGTTATGATGATCACAAATTGACGCTGTAGAGCCGGAATGAAAAGAGGAGATTGAAATGAAAACAAACAGCGGAAATCGTTGGCTTGTCGTACTTGGAACAATAATTGTCCAGATGGGATTAGGAACCATTTACACATGGAGTTTATTTAATCAACCGTTGGTGGACCGCTTTGGCTGGAACCTCAGTTCGGTTGCCATTACATTTTCAATTACCAGTTTTGCACTGGCGTTTGCTACATTATTCGCAGGCAAACTACAGGATAAATGGGGATTACGTCGTCTGATTTTGTGTTCAGGTGTCGTGTTAGGAGCCGGTCTCATGCTCAGTTCGCAGGTAACATCGCTGTCCCTGCTATATATTTTGGCGGGTATTGTCGTAGGTTTTGCGGATGGAACGGCATATATTACATCACTGTCGAATCTGATTAAATGGTTTCCTGAGAAAAAAGGACTTATTTCCGGTATTTCGGTCGGGGCATATGGAACAGGCAGTCTTATATTCAAGTATATTAATGGTTCTTTGATTCAGTCCGTTGGCGTATCACAAGCGTTTTTATATTGGGGAATGATCGTGCTGATTATGATTGTGGGTGGTTCCTTCCTGGTAAGAGAAGCTGTAGTCGTGAACAAGCCTTCGGTACAAAATGGGATTGTACAGCGGGACTACACCGTTAAAGAAATGCTGCGCACCAAGCAGGCATACCTGCTGTTCGTAATGTTCTTTACCGCTTGTATGAGTGGTCTCTACCTGATTGGAGTCGTCAAAGATATCGGCGTACGGATGGCCGGCCTAGATGTAGCAACAGCTGCTAATGCGGTCGCTATGGTCGCAATTTTCAACACGGCGGGCCGGATCATACTGGGTGCGCTATCGGATAAAGTAGGTCGTCTGAAAGTAGTAGCGGGTGCATTGCTGACAACGGCGGTCGCAGTCACAGTGCTGAGTCTGGTACCGCTGAATTTTGGTTTATTCTTTGCCTGTGTAGCAGGAATTGCTTTTTGCTTCGGCGGCAACATTACAGTCTTTCCTGCCATTGTAGCTGATTTCTTCGGTCTGAAAAATCAAAGCAAAAACTATGGTATTGTATATCAAGGCTTTGGCCTCGGTGCGCTGGCGGGGTCATTTATCGCAGCGTTACTGGGTGGATTCATCCCGACCTTTACCACGATTGCTGTGCTGTGTGTCGTATCATTCCTAATTGCCCTCACCATTCGCACTCCAGAACAAGGCAAAGGCAAACTGCGCAGTGAACGGAAGAAAAATACGAACAGTGTGCGCAGCATGAAGCCTGGAACGAAACTGGGTTAAACGATTTGAGAACAAAGAACCAGATGAATGCCAAAAGACCTGTCATCATTTCTCTAAGGGAGATTATGGCAGGTTATTTGTTTTTCCAATAATCTATTTTACGGTATAATAAAAAGATGTGTAATAAGCCGATATATACAAAAGACATAAGCTAAGAACCTGACAGGAGGACGAGTCATGATCGTGGATACAAGCGGGAATCTGCTTGCCCGTAATACGAAGCTGCGAAATACATATCAAATTCGAAGCGCCTTGTCCCGCAGTGAGCTGGCCATCGTGTATACGGCAAGGCTGTTGGATAACCGAGAAAAGGTCATTGTGAAGGAATTTTTTCCGAATGCCCTGGCTTTGCGAGGGATGGATCGAAAAACGGTCACTTGCGGTGCTTCTATGCAATCCAAATACGTGGAGTTTATGCATTATTTTTTGCGTGAAGGGCAAATGTTGAAGGAGTTAAGTCATCCGGGAATTGTCGGTTATATAGATCACTTTGAGGAAAATGGAACTGCCTATCTGGTCATGGAATACTGTGCAGGCAAGACATTGGATCGAATGATGAAAGAAGAAGCTGTGCCAACATCTGATCCCACTTTTTTGTACCACACGGTGCTACCTTTAATTGATGCCATGGAGTACATTCACGACAAAGGAATTATTCACCGGGATATTAAGCCGGGCAACATTATGATTGGGGAAAATGGCAACATCAAGCTGATTGATTTTGGTTCGGCTGTGCATTTTGAAGGCAAAGAGCATCCGATCTTTACCACGGCGGGCTATTCTCCGCTGGAATTTTACTCTAATCGTTCGCAGCAGGGGCCTGTGTCGGATATCTATAGTTTGGCCGCCACGCTGTATTATTGCCGAAAAGGAGCACCTCCGCCAGATGTGCCGGGCCGATTGTTTGCAGATCATTCCGAGCGGATTCAGATTGAAAATGCAGGACTTTCTCTGCTGCCGTATGTCATTCGGCGTGGTCTGGAAGTACAGGCTAACAAGCGTTGCCGTTCACTTCGATGGTTTAAAGCCGCACTACGTGCGGAATATTGGATAAAAAAAGGGAAGCGCCCTACTCTTACGGTTCATTAATCGTAAGAGACGGCGCTTCTCTTTTTTTACGTTGTGACGGACATTATCCTGTCGGAGCTTGGATATGGTCGGTGTACACTGAAGTATTCGGTTTAATCGCTTTGTATCGCAGCTCGATTTCAGTGACACCATCCTCGAATGTAATGTACAGCTTGTCGCTGTACTCCATGACCGCTTTTTTGTTACGGGCTAATCTGATCTTTCCATGCTGTAAGGCGCAGCGTGTATCATGTTTTACGATTAGGCTCCCTTTTTTACCTGCGGAAAATACGATCCGTTCCGCTTCTGGCAACGGTTCGTGAACGTCAAGCGTACGGAACAATTCCTGCAAGCTGACCTTACGGCCCGGAAAGGAGGTGAGCGGCCAAGATTTTACCGGAATCTCCTGTCCACTTGCTGTAGCGAGAAAATATCCTTCAATTCTTCCGGCAAACTGCGGCTTTGGCCGCAAGAACCAATACAGAAGAGCGGCTACTACGACACTGATGGCTACTGTCCATTTAATGGCTGTATACCGGGATTGTACAGAAACGGTTAGTGTAGCGCTGCTGGATGCTCCTTCCGGATCGGTAGCTTTAATCTTCAGCTGAGAGTCACCTGTGTGGAGCTCGGATAGCAGCAGATCATTACCGTTAATCTCAGCATGGGCCGTACCCCCGGCGACTTCTGAATCCAGCTTATAGTTCAGCTTGTCATGATTGGGGTCAACAATAAAATCTGATAAACTTCGACGGGAATCGCCGTCTTCTTTTACCAGGTGAATCGTCAGGTCTTTTAAGACCTGTGGTGCTGCATTGGCCGCGTGAACCTTATGTACAATTCCCTTACGGTACCATTGCGGACTATCCAGAGATAGCTGCCATGTATAATCCCCGGTTTGAGGGAACGCATATTCGGTATGAAAGGCTCCTGACTTATAGGTCATAGGCACCTTTTTGGCTGTGCCCCCCTTGGGAGTAACTATAATATGGGCTTGGAGAGACGTATATACGGCTTCATCTGTAAGCTTTTGATTGTCCGGCAACAGAAGCTGAGCTTGAAACGGTGTCGCTTGACCTTTCAGCAACTGCACAGGCTTGTCGCCATGAGTTGCCGTTGCTTGCTTTGCTCCCATGGTAGCTTCGGCTTCCAGTCGATAGCTGCCAAGTAAATTGATTTTCACCAAATCTCCACGTATGCCCCGTAGCTTCAACTTCACTTTACCTGCCTGTGGATGCTCGATTTTTAAAATCGCATAGCGGCTCGACTTGTACCTGCGGACATTTTCTGAATTGGAATATAGCTGTGTTTCCAGAAGGGGATGCTCCGACAAAAGCACCAAATTGGCTTCCTCCATACTAGAATCAGGTAGAGTTACAGTTAATTCTTGCATCTCGCCAGTAGTCGTAATTGCAGCAATTGGGACGAGCTTGGAACGAATTTGACTGGCGAAAATACGGTTCAGAATTTCCGGCAGATCCTCGGCACTACTCGTAATAAAAGAAGCTCCACCCGTTTGAGAAGCGATCCGTTCGAGTTCTTGTCGGTTCACTGTGCCATCATGGTTCAGACCAATTGTGTACACCGGATATCCCTTGGTCTGTGCAGATTTGATGACAGAGGACACATCGTTATTGGAGTCCCCTTTGGATCGGGAACCAGAGGAGGCACCAAAATCAGTCTCTCCATCAGACAACAGAATCATAAAAGGCTGACGCCCTTGGGATGCTCCTGCCGCTAGCAGCTCTGAGCCTTTGCGCAGCCCAAGTCCCAAATCCGTATAACCGGAACGGTTTAGCGTTCTGATTTCCTGTTGGATCTGGGATTTTTGCGCTGCCACGGCAATCGAAGTCAGTGGTTTCGAGGCGACCACATGGTGATTGTAGGCAACGAATCCGACGCGCGTACGGTCTGCATCACTCAAATCCATAAACATATTGATGACTTCGGCCGCAATGCCTTCAGGATCGGTATCCCTCATGGAATAACTGGTATCCAGTACAAAAACGGCATCGTAACCCTCGATCGGGACAGCACCTAAAGATGCTGCATTAGCCTGATTTACAGTGCAAATGACCCCGTTTAGGCTCATTTGTAAAAATAGTACAAAAGTCATGAAAACGATAATCCCTAGTTTCCTTATTCTGAACATAAGCTCCTCCATCGCCGAGGCCAACGTGGGGGGATCAGCTCTCCTAATCCTTGGGATATAAGGGATAAAGGATCAAAATAGCTGATAACCCTCACATTAGCCATGAATTTGATTCTTTTACGCTTATCAGAAATATCCAATGGACTTCTATCGGTAATTGAGTTCCATTTGTGAATATTTCCCTGAAGAAACAGGTCTAACATATCATAAAAATTACGTATTCACGCATAAAATGAGTCAAAATGCCCTGTTTCAATCTGAGACTACAGAAATTGACAAAACTGAAGGGTGCTTTGTATGATAGCTCTCGTATCAACGGCAAAAATTGGGATTGAAGTTAGGAATACGAAATCATAAATTTAAAATTTCTGTGTTATCTGACTTTTGATTTTGGAAATACATCTCATTTGCATGCTTTGCCGTTAAAAGCCGAATAACGCTTCGGACCGATTTTCGAGGTTACATGCCTGTACCTTAAATGTGGTATAAGCTCAATCCTTTGACGAATTTAAATGTTAAGTAGGGGGGAGGAGGCAAAAGAACTAAAAATGAGTTTCGTCCGTTTCAAATTGGACATCCCATGTCCGTATATGGAGCAATGGACCTATAACTCATACTTTGTTCATTTGCCGACAGCGATGGAAATCATTTATCAAACCAACCGGACAATGCTTTTTGAAGAGATTAACCCGGAAAAGCTGGACCTGATCACCATTGTAGGTGATGTGAAGGGTATTGACAGCTTGAGCGATGAGAAGATCAAGGAAATTAATCAGCACCTTCTGGTGCGCAGCTTTGACGAATTTTTGGATAAGTTTTCACCGACCGTGTATTCGTTTTTTAACGCGGCCAATCAAAAAGTCGTCTACACCCTTAAAAAGCCAGAGGGAATTGATGAGGATAGCATTTCTGAAATTCGTGTAAATCAAAGTAATGATTTTCTGAAAATGTTGTTTACGCTCATTGATACCAAGCGCAGTCAAGGAATCACCAATGTAGATTTCAAATTTGAAAATCTGCTGGATATGATTTCACCGAAAAAGGTTATGGATGATATTCGTCAAGTCCGCAAAGAGATTCACTATATGTACGGTGAATACGACAAGCTGGATGATGGCGATCCGAAGAAACTCGACATGGGTGACAAGCTGAATGGAATGTTCGAGGAAGCGAGTCAGAACTATAACAACGTTATGGCTATGCTCCCACTGGCAATTGAGGACATCAAAACCCGCCTTCTGCTCGGTGGCGCCCAAGAGGAAAACTCCGGTGAGCTGATCCAGGTGGGTATGCTCTCCATTGGGGAAAGCGGCGAACTGAAAATTATTGAAGCGCCGAAGAGCGACAGCACTGAGCTGATGCTGTTGGATGAAAACAGTACTGGCGATCTCTCCCAAGTATTCGAAGAAGATTATAACTCCATCACAGATACGCCTTCTGACTATGTGAAGGATTTGGTGGTTCGCACATTTGTGCCACTGCCAGCTGTTCAGACCAAGGTGGATACAGCGGTTGAAGTTCAAAACTACAACACGTATCTGGAGTTCTATAAAAATGCCAAGGACGATTTCGTAAAGGCGGTTAAGCCGCTTGTGGAGAAAATCCTCGGTGTCAAAATGTTCTTCGATCAATATGCAACGAAGAGCAAAGGCATGCTGCCGACAATGCTGGTGGCGAACA
The DNA here is from genome assembly GCF_049319765.1 of Paenibacillus sp. S29. Classification (NCBI taxonomy): domain Bacteria; kingdom Bacillati; phylum Bacillota; class Bacilli; order Caryophanales; family Paenibacillaceae; genus Paenibacillus; species Paenibacillus sp. S29. The sequence continues at coordinate 112,627 of NZ_JBMOUI010000014.1, forward strand.
ACAAGCTGGACATGCTGGTGAAAAGCAGCAATATCCCGCGCCTGGAAACGTACCTGAACACTGTGAATGCTAAGAATGAATTCAGCGACACGATCTGGTTCGGTATCGTTCCATCTGTCGAGCTGGAGGCAGCCGGTAAGGTAAAGGTTTCACGTGAACGCTTCAAGGGCAACGAGAAGGTCGTTAAGCAGGGCGGAAATTCTATGGAATCGCTCTCGATGCTGCTGCAAGTCGTGAAGGATTACAAAATTCAAATGTTCTTTAATTTTGAATCCGGTGAAGAAACGACTTTCAACAGTATGGCGACAGCAGGCATCGACAAATATGTCGATAAATGCGCCAGTCTCGTTCGCAGAGAATATAGCGAATTTGCCATTCCTTGTGTACCGAACTTTACGATTATTCCGAAGGACAAATCGGGTGTCATAATCGACAGCAAAATGCTACAGACCGAAGACGGTGTACAGCTCTCTAAGGAGAAAGAGGATATTCTCAAGCTGTGGATCGAGGGTGTTTATGTGGGTGCAGCCTATGTTGCTGCTGGCTTGGTCGCTTCCTATCAGTGTCCTGAATACCTGCGTGAGACGTTTAAAACCGTCAATAAGAACTTCCCTGGCGTACGCTTCGACATCGAAGCAGGAGACAACAGCCTGCGCACGGTAACGACGATGGCCAAGGAAATCACCGGATTCACCAACACGATCAAGGATGCCATCAACCGTAAAAACTTCGGCTTTGTATTCTCGTCGGAGAATGCTCAGATCCAGGATAAGGATATCCGCCGGATTACCGTCTACAAGGCGAGAAGCATGGCGATGTCCGAGGACGGTTTTGACTCCATCTACAAGACGCTGGTCAGCACGTACATTGAACGTATTTTGCGCTACCAGACAGGGGACTTCAAACACGAAAATATCGTCCGCTTCTTCAGTAACAATCCGAGTAGCCAGAAGAGCAAGTGGCTGAGCAGCAGAGGATCTGTTAACTCGATCATTCAGGATGGAGACGATATGAGCTTCATTATTGATGAGAAAAGCAATATGTGCCATATCGATCTGGTCTTCAACGGTAATGTGAAGAACCTGGAAGTCATGATCACTAAGGGAACCAGCTCGGTCAAATCATGATCCGAGCACTACGAAAGATGTTAGAGGCGTTTCTATCCAGAACCGCCTTTATACATAAATCGCGGAGAAGCTTTGCATCTCCCGCCATCATATTACCTAATTTCAAGGAGGCAACACACATGGGATTCAGATTGAAAGTAGAAGGACAAGAAACAATCGAGCTGGGCTTGGATAACATCCAAACGGTTATTTATGACACCGATACACCGGACGATTCCAATGCACGCTCCACTGACGTAGGCTCCACGCTGCGCATCAGCGGTAAAATCATCACAGCAGTAGACGGTGACAGCGCGGATGACACGCTGAAACTGGCTTTGTGGTCTCTGGTTCCTGCTGAAAAAGCAGACAGCTACCGTAAAGTAACACTGGAAGTTATCGCAGCTGATCAAGTTGTGCGTAAAATCCACTTCCCGAATGCTTTCGTTGTAGACTACACCGAGCACTTCGGCGACACAGAAGGTGTAGGTGCATTTACACTCTACATCAAACAAAAGAAAGACAAAACCGAGCTGGCTACAATCGACGGCGGATATCCGGTTTAAGCTTAACGTCTTCACGTTAAGTGCAGCTTAAAAACACACTCACCCGGCACACAAGTGCAGGGTGGATAAATATTAAGAGGCCTACGGGTCTCTTAATATTTATTTTTTTCGGAGAGGGGAACATCACACAATGACCAACTACTATGAGCTGCTCGGTGTCAGCCGGGATGCTTCGGAGGCAGAGATTAAGCAGGCTTACCGTAAACTGGCCAAAAAGTATCATCCTGATACCAACCAGGGAAGCGAGGAAGCAACGCGCAAGTTCAAGCTGATTCACGAGGCTTACAATACCTTGCGTGACGAAGCATTGCGGCAGGCATACGATGCCGAGCTCATCCGAAAAACTGAGGGAGCTGGCGGGGAACAGCAAGAGAGAGGGAGAGGGGCTACGTCCTCCGGCGGTGCGCGTACGGCAGCCAAAGGATTCAATCCGGCTGATATAGGAACTGATTTTGAGCAATTTTTTGGTTTTCATCCGAAAACGAAGGAGGGCTCACCAGGGAAAAAAACGAAAAAAACCGGTGATCCGACGGATACCTCCGCGATGTTTAACCAATTTTTCGGTATTCGTAAAAAGTGATGATTTCAGGATAGAAATGGGGGAAGCAAGCAGTGAAAACGGCGCAGAACAGATGGGTTTTCATCATAGATGTTGCCATGTTCGGGCTGATGCTGGCGATCGCCTTTTATGTGTTTAATCGTACAGGCTACAGCGGTTTGAAAACCGTGGTCGCGATAGGTATTGGAATCGGCGTGCTTGTATACATATTGCGCAATCTGGTGTCCGTTGTACCCGTGGCCAAGCCAAAGGCGCAACGTCAGCGGATTGCCAAGCTGGTGTTGATTGATGAAGAGGGCGAGTCCATTAAAGAATGGTATATCGAAGCCGAAACGTCGCTCTTAATTGGTAAAACAACGTCACGTTCGGAGGCGGATATTGATTTGGTAGGTACAGATTATGCCTCCCTGGTAAGTGTGGAGCATGCGGTACTCAACCGGGTGAACAGCGACTGGTTTGTGGAGGATGTGGATTCCGGTAATGGTACAGGCTTGCGGTCTGCCAACGAAAGTGTAACCAAGAAGTTGGAAAGCGGTGAGCCATACCGGATTTACTCAGGTGATTTATTATATATTGCCAATACGAGACTGCTCGTTAAATAGATGAGGATACTGCAAAATCCTCAGATCGCTGAAAAGACAATCATGACAATGGGGGAAGGAACCGACTATGAGTTTGACAAGATGCCCGAACGGACACATGTTCAGTACACGAAAGCACGGAAATACGTGTCCTTATTGCAACACGGTAGTAAATGTAGCTGCACCCAAGAGCGCAGAGCCAGTGGCGAAAACAAACGTCGCAGGAGATAACGACAAAACAATGCCGTATTTGGGCGAGACGGTGGGCATTCATCCAGTAACCGGATGGCTGGTATGCATCGAAGGAGCACAGGTGGGTCAGGATTATCGCATTATGGCGGAGAAAAACTTTATCGGGCGCGCAGAGGAAATGCATGTCCGCATTATCGGGGACAACACGATTTCCCGTAGAAATCACGCGGTCATTGTGTATGATCCGAAGAAACGTAACTTTTACTTGTTGCCAGGCGATTCATCAGGTTTGGCGTACCACAATAACGAGGCGGTATATTCACCAGCAGAGCTGGCTGCCTATGACGTGATTCAGCTGGGACACAGCAAATTTATCTTTATCCCGCTGTGTGGCGCCCATTTTGAGTGGGATAACGAAAACTAGGACGGAATTGGGCAATGGTGCAGGGAGGTAATGATATGCAGCCTTATTTTGTTGTAAGTGGAGCTGCGGTACTATTCGCTGTTCTGCTCATGATCCGTATACGACTGACGCGAAGTTCCGGCAGCCGTACCGTGAGTGGAATTGAGATCGGAAATGGTCAAACGATCGGGAGCCGGAGCGAGCAGGATGATTATTTTTCCAGTATGAAGACACCTGTCGGTACGCTGGCTGTTGTCGCAGACGGTATTAGTGGGCTGGCCAATGGGCGTATGTCCAGTACCTTGGCTGTGACGACTTTTACGAAGGCGTTTGCCAAGCTGGAAGATGCAACGAATTTGAATGGATATTTTGCAGAGGCGGCAACTCAAAGCAATCGCGGCATTTTGCAAAATTTGAACGGACAGGGCGGAGGAACGACGCTGGCTGCGGTCATTGTGTGCGGCTATCAGCTGTATTACGGAGCGGTGGGCGACAGCTTGATTACGATTTACCGCAATGGTCATTTCCAAACAGTCAATTCCAAGCATACAGCAGAAACACTGCTGGAGGAACGAGTGCTTGCTGGACAAATGACCTCGGAGGAAGCCAAAACGAGTCCAGTACGCAATCAACTGGTCAACTACTTGGGCTATGAGGGCTTTGAGAGCATGGAAATGGGTAATGCACCGATTCGTTTGTATTCAGGCGATCATGTGCTGCTGTGCAGCGATGGCATTCAGGAGGCGCTGACGGAGATTGAATTGGAAGAGATTATGCGCAAGGGTGGAACACCGCAGGAAACAGCGGATGCCATGATCGACGCCATTAATGATAAAGGCTTTAAAAGTCAGGATAATGCGACAGTACTTATTTTGGCGATAGGATGAAACAAGAAAGACGGGGGTAGCGATGCGCAAGGACAACAGCGATTTTAGTACCGCCTTTGTGTCGGAAGCGGGCTCTTACATAGACAACCGGGACTATTTTGCATTCATGGAGACGGACGACATGGCCTGTTATGTCCTCGCAGACGGTCTGGATTCGGATCAGGAGCTGCGCAGCGCAGAAATGGTTGTCAAAACGGTGCTGGAAAACTTCATGGAGAAGCCTTCCATGTCCAAACGGCGCTTGATGAGAGATCTGCGTGAAGCGCAGGAATGGCTGCAATTTGAAAGCCGTCGCGTTCGGCTCAAAGCCAGTCTGCTGATGGTAGTGACCAACTATAACAAAATGGTGTATGTTTCGTGCGGTAATGTGCGGCTATATCATTTTCGCAATGGAAGGCTTAATTTTCGCAGTAAGGATCATAGTTTGGCTCAGTCATTGGCAGATGATGGACGCATTCCAGACGAAGCGACCAGCACACATGAGGAACGAGGTAATCTGCTGGAATACTTGGGAAATCCGAATGGAGTTCATGCCCATTACGCCAAAAAGACGCAGCTTGCAGATGGAGATGTAATCCTGCTTGCCACATCAGGGATGTGGGAGGATGTCGAGCTGGCGGAAATGCTGGGGGCGCTGGAGGAAGCGAAGGACCCGGTCATGCTGACGGACACCTTGGAAGAGGTTCTGCTAAGCAAACAGCATCGGACGGTGAATAATTACACGGCTGCGGCCATTTATGTAAATAAAGTTTTTCAGGAAAAGCCTAAAAACCGCCGCAAGTTGATCAAACGGATTTTGCTTGCGTTGCTTGTTTTTATTGTTATGGGCGGGGGAGCATGGATTACGCTGGCTCGTATGGCTGCGAATAAGGCAGCTGCACTGGAAACGATGATCGAATCAGCCCAAGCCGCAGACGATTATGCAAGGACAGGAGATTATGCGAAGGCGCTCAAGTCCTACAGCGAAGCGAAAAACGCGGCGGTTAAAATTAACGATAAGATTCATAAGCGACTGTATACAGCCGAGCAGAAACTATCTCAATTGCTGGTGGACGGAGACGGCTACGTGGAAAAGGCGGACTTTACCAAAGCTGAAGCCAGCTACGAGAAAGCACGGAAAAGCGCCGGGCTATATCCACCGTTTAATGTGAAGGATATTGAGCATAAAATCGATCAATTGGACAGCTATGCCGAGACAGCGAGCTGGATGAAGGACGGAGATTTAAAATTTCAGGGCGGCGATTACACGAATGCGCTTAAGCTATACAAGAAAGCAAACAAGGCTGCGATGGAATCCGGTTATACGTCCGCGCAAAAAGAACTGGAGAAGAAAATTACCGAGGCCAACGATAAATTGACAGCTATTCAGCAGCAGCTCAAGGAGATTCAAGCTGGCAAACTTCAGGCCAAAGGGGATCGGATGATGAAGGATCTCGATTATGAAGGGGCCATTGATGCCTATAGCGGGGCACAGGAAATTTATCAGGAGATCGATAAGCTCGAAAGTGTTCTGGCATTGGAGCGGAGCATTGCCAAGGCGGAGGAAAAGCAGAGCGCGGAACAGCAGAAAAATGGTCAGCTTCCTGCTGGATTGGGATTGTCTGACGGAGCGTTGAACGACACGGACGCAGGGGACACAGCGGGTGGAGCTTCATCTTCCGCTGCTGCAACCCCTGCTGCAGAATCGCAAACGAAGGCTGCGCCAACGGCTTCAGCGGGAACTACACCCGCGAAGAAGGAAGCCACTTCGGCTGCAAAGAGCATGGGTACAGGCGATGGAACTGCCCCTTCGGCCAAGGTGGATACCAACAAAGAGCAAGGAACTGCTGATTCCGCTTCTAAAGCAGCAGGGGCGTCTGATTCAGAGAACCAAGATCGGGCTGCTGCGAACGGAGGTTAAGTTTTTCATGATCAATGAATGCTGGAGCCGGAAAGGAGTGAGACGTCGTGAAAGAGCTGGTACAGGACCGTTTGAGCAAGATGGACGATTTAGAGCAGAGACGTTTACTGAAAAATATGATGGCGGGGGTATTTATGAACCTCGTCGAATATCAGGAAGAAATGACCCGCCAGCTAGAACGGCGGGTATTTGAGGAAATTGAGAATACGGAAGAAAAGATTGATGTGTACGTGTCATTGACATCGCGTGAGGACTATGACCCGATTCATGAATTTTTATATCCTGTGTTACCGTCTGATACCGAGGAAAAGCAGATGGACATCAGCCGTGTGGCAGAGGTGGTACGCGAAGGCGGTGCGATGCCGCTGTTTACGCTTTTTCTTGAGATGGAGACCGAACGAATCTCAGCGCTGGTGCGCAGCAAGCGAATTTTCTCAGGAATGTTGGTCACGGAAACTGGCAATTATCCGATTCGTTTTCGTCTGGAGCATAACCGTTCTTATATTTTGGAGATTGAGCAGTTATATCACACGTTTATGCAAAATGGCATGCCGTGGAAAACAATTAATCATCCGTACGCTTATAAGTTTGTGGACTGTGTATTGATTGGTGGAGACGGCGAGCCGGCTGCCCATGAAGAAATTCATGAAATTACAATTTCATTGGAAGAATTCGACGTTTTTAAGAAGGGCGACGTTTTTCCACTTTGGAACATTGAAAGGCTATCTCTAAAGAACAGCGGTTTTCCTATACCCGCTATGGATCGTGTGAATTATGAGCATGTGCTGCCTTTGCGAAAAACAGGTCCTGAGCATGGTTACTTGATTGACGGGACTGAAGGTGATATCCGGTATATCAAGCGTACAGAAGAGGAACTGACGATTGTCACACCACGTGATAAATCTGGCGAATGGAATGTGTTGAAGGTTACGAAGCCTGTTACAACGAGACTTAGTCGTCAGACTTATCCGTTATTGTCTAATCGGCGACAGGACAGCTTTTTGGGCCGCTATGCAGGAAAACAGGCCGTGATTGTCCGTGCCAAAGCGGAAATCATGCGTATCGTAAACTCGTTTGAAGCAGCGCAGGGGCTGGAGCTGGAACGTGTGGACATCTGGGGAGGTGCAGGGAGAAATGATGTAAGCAACCTTGTAACCAAAACCCAGACATATCCGTTAAATCCGTTTGTCAGCGATAACGTACGGACAGAGGAAGGCAAGCAGATCATGCGTTTGGGGTTCAGACGTGGTTCTGACGATGTTTCGCCAACCGCGCCTGCTTATATTTTATCCGATTTAATGAGCTTTCTGGTATCGGAAGTGCAGATGTATTTTCCGGAGTACAAGTGTGAAGGAGAATGGGTGTGAATTACGTCTGGGATTTGCTCATGCGCGCAAGGGAACAGGGGTTGGATGTAGATAAATTCCGCTTCGTACCCGCTGTCAGCTACTCTCCGTATATGGAGCTTAGTCTGGCAGAGTTGAATACTTCCCATTTGGAGCAGGTAGTGGAAATCAATCCGTACTACCGCTTTTATTCTATTTTTCGGGATCTGTTTCCACCGGATGCTGAAGAGTATCTGGAGCTGAGAGAATCGCTATTTGATATTATGATGCATTTTCTGGCGGAAATGGACTTGTATCAAGGGATGAATCGGCGGGAGTACCATATCCAGTTTGTTCGGCGTGATATTGCAGAGGGCATTTTTGGCCCGAAGGTAAAGGAAGGCTTTGGACAATTAAACCGTGAGGATCAGGACGCGATTGCTGAAGGATTGCTGCGCCTGTATGAGACGGGAGAAGCCGTACATCTGCTAAAAGAAACGATGCGGCGCGTCTTTCATCGCTCAATCATTTACACTAATTGTGAGGAAAAAGACGAATTACTCATCTATATCGGCCAAGAGGAGACGCCATTGTCACGGATTAAAGTGGATTTGATTCTGGATTTGTTTCTTCCGGCACGTTTTACGACGGAATTGTATTGGACAAGTCATTTCGGCATTTTAGAGGAAGATCCTACGATGAAAATAGACGCTATCGCCCTCTATTAAGACTAAATGGCTAAGAAAGGACATGTGAACGATGAACGGACCCTATACATACAGGTTGCTAGACCCGCTCACCGATCGAAAAAGCATACGCTTCACGGCGAAATACACGCGGGCGGAATTGGAGCAAATGACGACCTTTCAGTTACGCGGAATATGCGATAAGGAACGACTGGTCGAGGGATTTGCCAATCGCCTGGCACGTGAAGAATTGATTCGCGTGATTTTGCGATTTCGGAGTGCGGAAGAGCATTTACTCATCACAAGGCCGAATCTTGGTGGTTTTGAACGTATGGAATCGGCACTACAGCGAAACTGGAACGACCGTCGGCAGGAGAGCAGCGGTATCCGGGTTCCCGCCAAAATCACACTGTATCAGGGTGTACGCACAGGTCGCATGGACAACTACCGGATCGAATCCGATTTGCCTTGGCTGAGCTCATCTAATGTGCTGCTGGTGAATGCGACAGGAGAACTGTGCGGTGTTTTGAATTTGGTGAAGGATGAGGGACGAACAGGCGTATATTATCTTTCTCGTCATCGCGACGCTGAACTGCGAGAGACGTCCAATCATAGTTATAGCCTGCTATTTCTGCGAAGACAGGAATCAGAATATTTTTATAACCTCTACTATGGAGATAAGCCAATGCTGCCGCTGAAGCTTCAAGGTCACCGGGTTCCGGTGGCAGAGCTGATCATTCGGGGCACTGAAACTACAGATGCAGTACTTGCGATTGATTTTGGCACCTCGAACACCACAGCAGGTGCTTATTTGGATAGCTCCTACGTTACGGCTCCTGATACAGGTATGAGCAGCACGGTAAGGCTGAACGCCATCAATTATGTGTCATTCCCCGGCCCAGAAGGGGCAGAAGGCGACTGGATCGAAGTATTGCCGACTGCTATTCGCGTCGCAGACTGCTCCAATCCAGAACATATCCTTTATGTATTTGGGGAGGATGCACTACGTGGATCTGACGTGGCAGGCAGCCGTGCGACAGTATTGCGGGGGATCAAGCGGTGGGTCAACGATTATAAGCGAATCGAGGAATTAATGGATTCCGAGGGGAATACAGCAACCGCTTCCCGCAGTGATATTTTAGCTGCTTTTATCCGTTATGTGATTGCTACAGCCGAGCAGCAATTTAAGTGTCGGTTCCGCAACCTGCACTTTTCTGCTCCGGTCAAGTTGCAGCCCCAGTTTATAGAGATGTTTAGTGATATTTTGCCTGATTACCAGATTGAAGCGGAGGATGCGCTGGACGAAGGGCTGGCTGTGCTGTACAACACGCTGGCAGACCAGATGGAACGAGGGACTTTTGCGGACGGTGAGGAGTATCAGGCACTTGTCATTGATTGTGGTGGAGGCACGACAGATTTGTCTTCCTGCCGATTCCGAATTGAGGACGGACGTATTGCTTACAAGCTGGATATTCACACAACGTATGAAAATGGGGATACCAATTTTGGTGGAAACAATCTGACGTATCGGATTATGCAGTTTATGAAAATTGTATTTGCAGGTTATTATGCTGCCGAGACGCGCTTGCCTGACACCGATATTGATGCCCTGATCGGCATTCCTTCGGGAGATTTGTACCGTCATGTGGATGAGTTTGGTGTAGATGCTGTATATGCGGGACTGGAGGAACGCTACCGAGAGGCAGAGGCCATCTTGCCTACCGCGTTCAAACAGTATGAACATGCTACACGGGATGAATATCAGCGGGTACTGAGTAATTTTCATCTATTGTGGAGCGCGGCAGAAAATATGAAAAAGGAATTTTTTCTACGCACGGGGATCTTGCGCAGCCGCTTCGAATCCGAGCAGGTATTATCTGCTGAAAGCGACCTGAACATTGCAGTGATGGACCGTTGGCTGGTTTCAGTCATCGAGAACGGACGGTTTCGTGATGAATATGGTCTGCCTGATGTGGTGTTTAACATTCGGGAGATACAGCAACTTCTTAAGGCGGACATCTACAATATTGTGCGCAAGTTTCTGGATGAGTTTTATCTGGAGGGGCGCTTGCAGGATTATTCGATTATCAAGCTAACCGGGCAGTCCTGCCGGATTGACGTATTTCGCGAAGCACTCAAGGAATTTGTACCGGGGCGCAGTATTGAGTTTCGTCAAAAGGCAGAGGACCTCAGCCGGGTACCTGAGTTGAAAATGGCCTGTCTGCGCGGGGCTATCCGTTACCTGAACGCTAAAAAAATGGGCACGATTGAGCCTGTCATTACCAATCATATTCCTGCTATTCCGTACACGGTCAGCGCATGGACGCATACGGGGCGCGAGAAAGAGCTGATTGCGAGTTTGGAAAGCAACCGGGTACGCGGTTCCATTTCCCGGCCGTCTCATGCGGCTGAGGTAGAGTTCTTCCTGACGGCCGACGGCGGCAAGCTGCGTCAGCGTCATGTGTACCGTAGTCGGCCAGAAGCTTTTGAACCCATGCCGTATGAGGAAATTGCCGTGCTGTACGGGCGGGATATCCCGCAGGATGATACGGACTCCATCCGTAATGGGGAAACGAAATATTTTGTTTTTGTCGGAGATAGCCGCTGGGGCTTTTATGTAGTCCCGATTACCCGCCGAGATGAATTGCTGCATCTGGGACCCAAACGCTTTTTTGCTTTCGAAAATGATCTCTCCGAGCTGGATTTCTTTGACGGCACGAAATAGTAAATTAAGGATTTCACAAAATGCTGAAATCAGAAAAGTACACAACACTTGGAGGGGATAACGTGCTGTATGCAGGTTTTTGGAAGCGAACTTTGGCTTATATCATCGATAGCCTTATTGTATGGTTTGTATTTTTAATAATTGGATTGATCTGGCTTGTGATTCGGACCTTAGGGGATTGGGTACCGTCTCCGGCAGAAAGCTCTTTGATCTCAGATGGATCGACTTATACTTTTACAATGAAAACAATAGGGCAGACCTTGCTGAATTGGGGAGCTATATGGCTATATTATGCGCTTATGGAATCGTCCAAATGCAAAGCAACGGTGGGCAAGCTGGCTCTCGGCATCGTTGTGGTAAATGAGTTTAACCATAAGCTCAGCTTTGGACGTGCAAGTGCACGCTACTGGAGTAAGCTTCTATCAGTCATCATTTTGTTCGTCGGTTTTATTATGGCAGCCTTTACGGCGAGAAAACAGGCCCTCCACGATCTGATCGCCCGTACCTATGTTGTGGACAAACGCGAGCTGGACTATATCCTTCGTGAGCAGGCTCAACGCGGAGCCGGGATGTAAAGGTAGATAAATAGATTCTAAGATCATAATGAACCGTAGTCTTCAAACAGGGGGAGCAAGATGAATATACGCAGATTTTTAGAAAAGAATATTCGCCTATTTACTGGACTACTTGGAGTAAGCAAAGCTCAACCCATCGATGATGCAGTTCCTGTTCCACCTCCTGCGCCCGGTGTGAATCGGCTATCTGTTCCCCTAAATAAAGAAGAATAGAGAAAGGAGGGGAGCACCATGTTAACACATATCGTTCCGAAGTTTGAGAAGGGCCGTATTCTAAAAACCGAGATGCTGGAGAACCTGCGAGACTACCCACGCAGTTTTCTGGATATCCGGTATCAGGATTTTTCGGATGGTATTATCACCGGAATGAACGTAACTGTCGGGGAGAACACGCTGACCATTGGTAGAGGCATCGTGAAGCACAAGGATAGACTATACCTGCTGGAGCAGGAGCAGGAAGTGCCGTATGCGGCCACGGGGCGGCTATCGGTGTTGAAAATCAAATTTCAAGAAGAGCAATCCACTGCCGATTTTCAGCGTTATTTGGGTGAAATTGCTCTCGAAGAGGAACAAGTTAATCAGCGTGAGCTGGAATTAGGCAGATTTAAGCTCAAAACAGGCGCTCTATTACGATCTGATTATGTGGATTTTGCCGATTTGGCAACAGAGTTCAACACATTTAACCTTATTCAAGTACAACAGGCAGGTACAACTTTGCCGACGCTACCTTCCTGTATTTTCAAAATGTTCGCACGTGAGCTTATCAGTCGTGGAACGTCAGATCCACTTGATCTGTCCTTTGCGATGCTGTGTCTAAATCAAGGCTTTATTGAACGTGAAGCCGTTCTTCATTATTTGTCATCCCGATCAGGGACAGCTTACCGAGACTACGATTCCAGTAAGTTACATCAGGTCATGTCTCGTGTATTGGAGGAAAAAGGGGGACGCCGTATGAACATGGGTGTCGCTCGCTCAGGTGGTCAACGGATGCTGGTAGATTAGCAGTTTAGAGTCATAGTAGCTATTGAGTAAGAGAATCAATTTGGAAAACGGTCATATTATCGATGGGTTGATAATGAGGCCAAGGAGCTGATGATATGGAGTATATGGACGAGCAAATCTTAGCATTAATAAACTCATTAAAGCAAGAGAAGTTATCTGTATCTGTAAAAGACTGGTCAACGATTTCACTGCAGACGTTAATACATTTAAACGGTGAGACTGTTTCTTTAACTGAACGCATTTTGCTGAATGAGCGTATATCCATGACCATGCCGAAAACGTTTAAGAAAATGGAGGAAGAAGATGCTTTGTTAAAGTATCCATCTTGCCATCGACCGGGACTTATTTTTACGAATAATACGGGTACAACAAATCTTACATTTAACCATACATCAAGTGAGCTTTCGGAGTCCGAGATGGAGCCATTTAAAAATGAAATGGTCAATATTCTTAAAAATACAGAAAAGCTTATGGAATGGTACGGAGACGGCATTATCAATATTAAAAATCAGTTGGCTGGATATTGTGAATTTATAACGCCCACTTTGAGTACACCGCTCTACAATCTGGCTTGTTTTGTCACATTAGAGGAGCGTGCTCTTATCATTACTTTTAGCTGTATGGAAGAAGAGGTTAAACTGTGGCGGCCGATAGCAAAAGGTATGATGGGGTCTTTAGAAATTCAGGCCAACAGGGAAGGTGAACTAATATGAAGGTTTTAAGTACAACATACAGCAATGTGCAAATTACACCCTATCAATTAGTTAATCTACAGGAGTTGACAATTGAGAAGCAATTGAACCATCACACACGTTTAAAATTTACTGCTGTTGTACCCGAAGAACTGAAGGACACCTACGTAGAAATGACTGAGGCAGATTCTTTAATCGAGGTATCCCAGATTACAGAGGAAGGCGAGTATTTATTGATATTTAGTGGTACAGTGTTGGAGATTGAAGTGAAATTCGTACGAGGGGTATACTATCTTGAAGTTGAGGCTATATCTCATACCTACAAGCTTGACATATGTAAGAAGAGTCGTTCATTTCAAGATAAACATATGAAAATGGCTGGATTATTGAAGGTTATTGCTAACGATTATCCTGGAATTGATATTATTGACTCAGCAACCGCAGGAGCATCATTAAATCAACTAACAATACAGTACCGCGAAACAGATTGGGAATTTCTTAAACGGATCGCTTCACGTTATCATACATCTCTCATGCCAGCTTCTACGTTTAGCACCCCTAAATTCTATTTTGGTGTGGAAGAAGTTAATGCCCCAGTGAACTTGGAAAATTATCATTATACCATTAGTAAACGTATGTCTTCCTTCCGCTATTTTTCTGAAAATGGTACAGCTACTATCCAAGAAAACCATTTTATAGACTATATTGTAGAGACTAATCATGTCCTTGAACTAGGGAATCAGGTTACTTTTCATGGGAAAACCTTGTTTATATATAAAGCACTAACTGAAATGAGTAAAGGAATATTGAAGTGTATTTATACATTGACCTCACATGAAGGTCTTCGCCATAGGGAAATTTTTAATGAACAAATGATCGGTTTATCGTTGCAGGGTAAGGTTATAGCGCTTCAGAGAGACAGAGTTAAGGTGCATCTTGAAATAGATGTAGTTCAAGCTAAAGATAAAGCGCATTGGTTCCCTTATGCAACAGGTTATACAGCTGAAGGACATAGTGGATGGTACGTTATGCCTGAAATAGGTGATACTGTAAGAGTGTATTTTCCAGCACATCAGGAGCAAGAGGGTTTTGCTAGTAGTTCGGCCCGTCAAGATCGCACTAAAGATGGATACAACAAGATTGACAGTCCTGATACCAAGATTTTTCGTACACCGCATGGCAAGGAAATTCGAATGACACCTGATGAAATCGTAATTACAGGTAAAGATGGGGCCATTTTTATCCAGTTGAATCAAGGAAGTGGAATTCAGATTGTAAGTGACAAGGCTATCAGTTTTTCTGCTGGAGGAAATATTCATATGAGTGCCGGTAAAAAAATAAAAATTTCTGCCGGAGAGGAAGTTGCCCTATCTAGCCAGAGCAGCAACATCGTGCTCGGTGGTGATACTAGTGTAATCGGTAGTGAAGTGAAAACAAACTGATTGCTTAAAGTATAGGAGGTAGTAGGATGGCAGAAGAACAAATGATTTTACAGGCCAATTCAGCTGACAAGAAAGGTTACGTTGTTGCAGGAGCAATATTAAAATGTAGCTTTGGTACGCAACCGACGCGACTCAAGCGTCCATTTAGTCATGGAGTGTATATCAAGGATAAAGCGCAGATGAATGTGAGTGACTATTTGCCGGGTGATAATATTTCAGGTTTCGGACGTTGTTTCAGCCTTACTAATCCCGCAGTTTTAAATAGCAATATGGTTGATATTTACGGTGTGAAAAAAGCCCCCTGTATTCCAATGATTACAAAGCCATGGATAGGTGGAAAAAAAGATGTCTTGGTAGAAGGACAGGCTTCGCTAACAGACCAGTGTTCAAACTCATGTTTATACTGTGGGTTCATAAGTATTGAGAACGATGGCCAGAATTTGGATTGAATTTTTAATCCCAATAGATATTTTGCAATTTTTTTAGGTGATGTTGTAAGAGAGGGGGAATATACTCAGTGAGCCAAGTTGAGAAAATATCGAGTTATCAGAGTTTAGAATTTGTCGGTATTTATCCTATACAACATATAGAACAACTGCATATTGAACGAAATTTAAATGATCACGCCTTCCTACGAATTCGGGGGATTTTTCCAGAAGGAGAGCAGGCTCGTTTGATTCAAATGGAGGGTGCCTCCGAGTCTGTAGAAGTGTTTCAAAAAGATGAACTTGGTAAGCGTGTAAGGATATTATTTCATGGAGAAATTACGCATGTGGATTTGAAAACAGTTCGTGATATTTATTATATTGAGATAGAAGCGGTATCACATACGATTCAACTAGATATAAAGCCTATTACCCGATCCTTTCAAGATCAGAATCTAACCTATGATAAGTTACAAAGACAGATTCTTTCCAAGTATGAAGGATCGGATATTATTGATACTGTATCTCAAAATACCAAATTAGGAGAATTTACTCTACAATATAGAGAAACGGATTGGGCTTTTTTAAAACGTATGGCTTCCCGGTTCGGAGGTGTTTTGGTACCAGAAGTTGCTGCTGAAACACCTAAGTTTTGGTTCGGTATACCTGAAGGGAATGTAGGTGAATTAAATGAGGTGGTATACAGCACAAAACGAAGTTTTGCAGCAATAGGAGAAACAGAGGACACGATTGAGACATCAGCCTCATTACATATGACCTGTTATACTGTAGAAAGTGGACAGTATTTCCGACCGGGAGATCACCTGCGGTTTCGAGGCAAAGAGCTTGTTGTAACCCGGATTGTATCCAAAATACGAAGTGGATTACTATTGCATGAATACACATTGGTCCAGAGCGAGGGAATACATCAAAACCTCTATTGTAATGCCCAAATTTGTGGGGCGTCCTTGGAAGGTAAAGTTGTCGAGGTTATGGGAGACCAAGTGCGTGTACATCTGAGCATTGATGAACGACAAGATAAGAGCAAGGCAACGTGGTTTCCTTACGACACAGGATTCTCAGCAGAGGGGCATACCGGATGGTACGTTATGCCTGAGCTAGGTGATACAGTACAATTGCAATTTCCAAATGAACGAGAGTCGGAAGGATTTGTGAAGAGTTCTGTACGGCGTAGTAAGTCATCCACTCCCAAATTGACTGATCCTGACGTCAAGTATTGGGGGACAAACCGAGGTAAGGAACTGAAGCTAAGTCCATCTGAAGTTTTGGTGACGGCGAAGATGAGTAAGGTGTATATCCAACTAGATCAAAATGGAGTGCAAGTTCAAAGTGAAGGTGAACTGTCCATCTACGCTGGAAGGACGTTGACGTTGGATGCAGGTACTAAACTGAGTATGCAGGCTGGGGAGTCTATATATATGCAGGCAGCGAGAAGCAGTTTGATACTTGATGGAGAGACTGATTTTCGCTCATCTCAAGTCAATCTGGATGGAATTATAAAGCGTCCTGTATATGTTGCCGATCTAGCTCCTGTACCAGAACCTCCACTCATGACGGTACAAGCCTATAATGAAATGAAGGCATCTCAGAGCAAGCCTGCTCCTGGGAAAACCGTAGCCAAGATGAACCCGAAGTCGGGGATTTTGGACGGAATACTTAACAAGGTACAAACGTGTCTAAGTGTAGCAGGTATGATTCCCATAGTTGGATCTGTGGCAACGGCTTTAAATACGGGCGTAAACGTATATAAAAAGAATTATACGAAAGCAGGTTTATCGCTACTGGCAAGCGTACCTAAAAATGTTGCTCCTCCTAATCCATTGAATGCCCATTATCTATTGACTAATTCTTTACTAGCTCGTGGGGCTGCGGGGGATAAGAAAGCATTAGATGAATGGGTAAAGAGAGTGAATGCACTACCTAAACCACAAGAGAAAATCTCAGAGTATGAGAAAAGACAAAGGGAGCTAACAGCCACTTACCCTTCAAACCCTACATTGAAATGGATGAAGAAGAATATTCTAGTTCCTGGGGTTGATGGGATTAATTATTTTCTACTAGAAACTACTGCGGGTAAAGCAATTGAGCGTTTCAGTACTTCATCTGCTGCTGCTATTGGCAGTCCCGTAGAGTATGAGGTAGCATCAACGGGAAATGAAACGGTAGATAAAATAGGTGATTTTGCAGGGAACGTTGCGGGGAACTTTTTAACTCCGACTGGATCTGGTATCAAAGGGCAAGGATTTTATTCAGGTACAGTCAAAATTGCAGAAAGCACTTTGGCCACCAAAGCAGGACAAGCTGTTGAAAATAAATTAGCAAACGGTATAGGGAAAGTAATGAATAAAGAGGTATCCCAAAAGATTTCTAACGGGGTTCTTACAGGGAGCATATCTGGTGGATTACAATCTGTTGGCCTTTCTCTGACCCATGATCGCTCAAAGAGTGACGAATTAGCAGAAGCCTTAGTGACAGGGACGACACTTGGAGGGGCGTTTGGTGGAGCTTTTGCTGGATTAGGCCCTTTAGTGAAATCGAACATGGGAAAAGTGTACACATCGGCAAGACAACTCACAAGTAACGGCAAGACTTCTCAAATGCTATCGTTGCTCAAACAAAGAATGAAAGTTCAAGCTTCTCCCAAGATCAATCCAGCTAAAGCTATCTCCAATGAGGTGAAAGTTACTACCAAACCAGCCAGAGTTAGGCCTCGTCTTAGCACAGGCGGAACAGGTAAGTATAAGGTTACTTCTCCCAAGGTCAATCCGGCGAAAGTCATCTCCAAAGAGAAGATGAATGTTACTACCAAACCAGTGAAAGTTAAACCTCGTCTGAACACAAGTGGAGCAGGCAAGTATAAGGTTACTTCTCCCGAGATTAATCAGACGGGATCTATCTCCAAAGGGAAGATTAATATAGCTGCCAAGCCATCCAGTTCAAGTATTAAACTTACAGCTCCCAAAGTGAGCAAACCACAGGAGATGCCGCTTGAAACTAAGGGGACGGGGAAAGTTGAAACTCATGATCCAATTCATAATCCCGAGAGTTGGATTAATTCGTTAAGCGAAGCTGAAATTAATGCGTTAATAAAATATAAAGGCAATGATATTTATAAGGAGTTAAATAGAGGGCTTCGGTACGACAGTTTGAATGAAAATCTTAAAAAATATGTACCATTATTAGATTCAGCAATAGTCAAAGGTATATTGTCAGAAGACATGATATTATACCGAGGTTTTAGTAGTAGAGAAATAGGGGATAATTGGAATAGGATTATGGAAATTCAATCCTTTAAGTATTCTGATGACGCTTTTGTCTCTACAAGTACAAATCCAGGTGTAGCAGAGATGTTTGCTATGGCTCACGATGATGGAATTTTTGCTATAATTAAAGTTAAAAAGGGTACTTCTGTAGCTAATATTGGGGCTCTTGATGACATCGAAAGTGAAATATTACTTGGACGGGGACATAGCTTTAAGATTACAAAAGCTTGGGAGGAAGACGGGATGAAAAATATTGAATTGGAGCTCGATAACTAATGGTACCAGAGTCAAAAGATAACAAAAAATTGACTATGACTCAACGATGGGAACTTGATGAAGATATTCAAGTAAGTAGTGTTTCGCAGTGTTTTTATTGTACTAGTTTTAAAGGCAATGACAGTTGTTTAGCGTTTCCACAAGGGATTCCTAGGGAAATTATAAATAATTTAGTCCTTCATAGATCAAAATATTTAAATGATAATGGTATAAGCTTTTCTCCAATTGAGGAAAGATACAGAACAACTAAATTTAAGCCTCTGAGTAGTAAAGGGAATACAGTAATACCTAATACAGTATTAGATGGTTTGATGGGGGTGTGTGTCGGAGATGCATTAGGACTACCGGCGGAATTTAGTTCAAGAGCTAGTTTGAAAAAATCCCCTATTTTTGATATGATTGGTTACGGAACTCATGAACAACCAGCAGGAACTTGGTCTGATGATAGCTCTTTGACTTTCTGCCTAGGAGATAGTCTATGTAATGGTTATTATATTACTGATATTGCTGATAAAATGAAAAAATGGTATGAACAATCATATTGGACTCCGCATGGTGAAGTGTTTGATATTGGAAGAACTACATCAGAATCTGTAAAAAAATTAATTGAAGGTAGGCATCCTTCAGAGACTGGTGGTAAGCAAGTTAATGATAACGGTAATGGATCATTAATGAGAATTCTCCCGTTATCATTTTATTTACAACATGTTGGGGATGAAGAATATAAGTATCAAGTTATTCATGATGTATCAAAGATTACACATGCTCATCCTAGATCAATTTTAGCATGCTCAATATATGTTGAATATGCTTTATTACTTTTAAAAGGGCTCTCCCTTCAAGAAGCTTTTAATATTATGAGGAACAACATTTTGAATTTCTTTTACAAGAAAGAACCTTTTTCCCTTGAACTTGAATTTTTTAAAAGGATACTTATAGAAAACTTAATGGAGCTTGATGAAGAAGAAATAAATTCCTCAGGGTATGTTATTGACACATTAGAAGCAAGCTTTTGGTGTTTGTTAACAACAAATGATTATAAAAGCGCTGTATTAAAGGCTGTGAATTTAGGTAATGACACTGATACTACTGCTGCGGTAACTGGTGGTTTGGCTGGTATATATTATGGAATTCAGCAAATTCCCATTCAATGGATTAACAAGATAGCAAAACGAGAGATGATTATTGAGTTAGCAAATAAAATGAATAATATATTTAAATGTATTTAAAGGAAAAAATAATATGTATTAATTTTTAGTGTAAATTAAGAGATGATATTGAATATAATAAAAATCCTTGTGAGAATGGTCGTCAATACCTAACTTTGCTGACATTAAGAGAATAGCCCTTCAGCAATAAGCTAGCCGTGGTTACTTAACGGGCGTCAGTTTCTTTACTTGATCCTTGCTAAATTTTTTAGTATCGTAAAAATACTGATGGATAGCGTAAGTGATACATTATGAGTACATCTTGATTTCAAGAAAATGTTAATTTGTTTGTCATTTAGTAGTATTAAGAAGTTTGTGTAAATTTAATTGCATGAAACAATAAGTTTGTCCAACATATACAATAATCCAATCACTTAAAACCTGAATAATAGGCTTGGTAACTTTCAAAGGCTTATTCCAACTTGAACAAAGAGGAGGAATGAGTCTTTTTGCATGTTCAAAATCACAAAAAGAAAATAACAAATCAGGTACTAGAAGTAAAAGAAACATTGGGGTTAATCGCTCAAGCCCAAACAGAGTATGAAGCGATTATAGGGCAGTTAGTGCGGTTGCTACGACGGTGGAAATAACAACATTGAAACAGACATGTTAAATAGACGATGAGAATAGATATGTATGCCCCCGATAGTAAAAAGGGCATCACGAAGATTCTGACTAAGGAGGTGGAGACGGGAAAGAGGTCCATTGTATGGTTCTGTGGGCAAGGACAAGCTGGAAAGTGCGCCTCTCAAGGACCGAAAGCTCAAGATGAGGCTAGGATTTTTTTAGGAAAGTTTGTTATGCGTCCAGAAGCATTTGCAAAGCCTTTAAGCAACGTGTTGAACGAAGGCTGGTAGTTAGGCCGAATGCAGGTGATTATGCGCTTCCACTGGGGCTAATGCTGAAATACAAATTGCACTGTATAAGCTAACCGATTGAAATGTAGCCTTTTTTGGCTCGTTTCTCAGTTGCGGTGGCTGATTACATAGATTCCACTCAGTGCCGAATAAATAGATTTGTCTTAGAATCACCAACATTGCTTTGTTTTACCTGTAGGAAGTTTTCATGAATTAAGATGTACATACAGAATGTCTGAAAAAAGTTCTATTAAACGCAATAGCATTCCATATGGTAGGTTAATTAATATTCAGATACCACCATGATTGATCTGTTTTTTCTACGTTTACCGACGCCAACCATGTGCACAATGCACCTCAAAATGAGCGGGGATGAAGGGATTAAGCAGTGCAGATTCAGTAAACATGACGCAAAACATAATCTCAGACAGCCTGAAAAGCACACCTGGATACGTAACTTGAGCACAACAATATGAACAGATGATCATGGTGACGTTAGACCCGTGAATCATCTGTTTTTCGTTTTCTTATCCTTTGTAATACTTTCGGTACACCGCGGGCGTTGTGCCTTCATACTTTTTGAATATTTTAATGAAATACCCCGGCTCATTGAAGCCGAGCTCGCTACTGATCTGGGATACCGGAATATCTGTAGCTTCGAGCAACTGCTTCGCCCATTTAATCTTCAGGCGGGAAAGATAGCTGGAAAAGTTCTCTCCCGTTTCCTTCGCAAACAGCCGACTAAAATAGCTTGGGCTAATGTGGCATAAGTCAGCCAAGGCTTTCAGAGAAAAAGTTTCACCTTTGTGCTCAAAAATATATTCGAAGGCGGGTTTTAGTACGGGATTTCCGCACGAAATATCCACATCTCCTGAGGAATTCAGATAGGCATCTGCTAAGAAATTATTCATTTCTTTCTTAAGGTTTTCGATATGCTCCAACGAGTAGCCAGGAAGGATCTCGGACAACTGTGGAGTGGACTGTGTGGCCGACGCCTTCTCGAACATTTCTGCGAGAAGATTTTTGTTCATCGCTTCTTCAACAATATAATTACACAATAAGGATAACATGCTGGAGATCGTCTGAATTTCCTGATAGGTCATGGACGGTAGATCGGCGTAGTCGTTCTTAAGTTCTTCCCATTTGGAACTGTACAGTTTTTCATTTTTTGAGGTGAGGATTTGCTCGAGATGTAAGGCGCTCGAAGGATCGGCTAAGCGGACCTGACCTGCCATGACGGCGCCGATGTACTTATCGTCGATAATGATCGGTACCGCGATGTCGATGATATCATAATGACAGAGATAAATATAAGGTTTGTTGGAACGCACCGCTTCAAGTCCACCGCGAGAATCACATTTTTGGCAGTAGGGAAGGAGATTCTCATCTTGGCGAACCTTCTTGCAGAACGATTGGCATTGGCTGTGGCTAGTTACGGGATTCCCTTTATAATCGACGGTGAGAATGGCTAATTTGGTAACGGATGCTAATGAATCTTGCAACTGCTCCCACTTTTTCAAATCAAAGATTTTCTGGATGCTCAAATGTTCACGTATCAAGATTCTCATCCCTTATAGGTAAATTATTCTGTAAGCAATAACAAAAAAGTACAATTCGTGATCTTCAGTGCAAAAAAATACGATTGTAAATTATAATATATTCCTCGATTCCTCCAATGTAAAGTTTACATGGTTCGGTTATAGTCTTAATCAGAACGAAGCCAACACAATCATAAGGAGGAATTATAGATGAGAAAAGCTTTTATCAGCCCAAGCAAATATGTACAAGGTGAAAACGAATTGTTGAATTTGGGTTACTATGTGAGCACCTTCGGCAAATCCGCTTTACTGATTGCGCATCCTGACGATGTGGCGCGGGTAAAAGATAAGCTTGATTCCACTTTGGGTAAATATAACGTAACCTTTATTGAAAGCGGTTTTATGGGTGAGTGTTCCAGACAGGAAGTGTCTAGACTTCAGGAAATTGCTACTGCGAATGGATGCGATTGTATCGTAGGTCTCGGCGGTGGAAAAGCGATCGACGCGGCGAAATGCGTGGCTCAAGGGGAAGCGCTAATCATCTGTCCGACGATTGCTGCGACGGATGCACCGACAAGCCACTCGGCCGTTCTTTACACCCCAGAAGGCGCTTTCGACGATTACGCCTATTTTAAGCAAAGTCCGAGTGTCGTATTAGTCGACACCACCGTTATCGCTAATGCACCAACCCGATTCCTTGTATCAGGCATGGGTGATGCACTGTCAACTTACTTTGAAGCCCGTGCGACTTCTCGTTCTTACTCCAGGGTCAATGCCGGACTGCCTAACGGAGTGCGCGAAGGACAGTGTGCGCCAGCAGTAGGTACGAATGCGGCGATTGCACTTGCAACGCTATGCTATGAAATGCTGTTGAAAGACGGTGCCAAAGCAAAAGCGGCATGTGATGAAAACCAAGTTACGCAAGCACTCGAAAATATCATTGAAACTAATATTTTACTCTCAGGCCTCGGCTTCGAAAGCGGCGGACTTGCGGCGGCCCATGCAATTCATGATGGACTCACGATTTTGGAAGGCACGCATCATTATTATCATGGAGAGAAAGTTGCATTCGGCACGATCGCACAGCTGGTGCTCGAAAACGCACCCACGGAAGAATTACATCAGGTCCTTGATTTCTGTTTAGCCGTCGGTTTACCGGTCTGCTTGGCTGATATCGGCGTCGATCATATCAGCCAGGAAGAACTCATGGAAGTAGCTGCAAAGGCTTGCATTCTGGAGGAATCGATTCATTCCATGCCGTTTCCGGTCACAGTGGAGCAGGTTGCAGCGGCAATCGCTGCGGCCGACCGTATCGGGAGCCAGTACAAAGCGGAGGTAAAGTAGCATGAAAAAGGTCATCAACCGTGCGGAAAATTTGGTCCTTGAGATGTGCAGTGGTATTGCGCTTGCGCATCCCGAATTGGAATTTCTGCCAAAATACAAAGTGCTCAAGAAAAAGGAATTGAACGCGGAGAAAGTAACGCTCATCAGCGGCGGTGGCAGCGGGCATGAGCCCGCCCACGCCGGCTTCGTTGGCAAAGGGATGCTCGATGCCGCGGTCTGCGGTGATGTCTTCGCCTCTCCTTCACAAATTCAAGTATATCAGGCCATCCGAGCAACAACTGGGAAAAAAGGTGCGCTGCTGATTATTAAAAATTACAGCGGCGATATTATGAACTTTAGAAACGCCGCCCATTTGGCCACTGAAGACGGTCTGGAAGTGGACTATGTAAAGGTTGAGGACGACATCGCTGTAGAAGACAGCCTATATACAGTCGGACGGCGCGGGGTGGCGGGAACGGTACTCGTCCATAAGATCGCGGGTGCAGCGGCGGAAGAGGGCCGGAGTCTGGCGGAAGTTAAAGCAGTGGCCGAGAAAGCTGCTGCGAATGTACGCAGTATCGGATTCGCCCTGACTTCGTGTACAGTGCCGGCGAAGGGCACGCCAACATTAGAGCTCGGGCATGATGAAATCGAGTACGGCGTCGGCATTCACGGCGAGCCTGGGACCAGCCGTGAGAAGCTGACGGATGCGGATACGCTGGCAGGCAGAATGGTAATCGATCTCCTTCGAGACATGCAGATCGAAACTGGCTTCAGCGGAGAAATCGCCCTGTTGATCAATGGTTTCGGCGGTACGCCTCTGCAAGAACTGTACCTTTTCAACTATTCGGTCACTCGCGAACTAGCAGCGAAGGGGATCACGATCGATCGCACTTTTGTCAACAATTATATGACGAGTATCGATATGGCAGGTATCTCGGTTTCCATCATGAAGCTGGACAACGAACTGAAAACGCTCCTCTCCTATGAAAGCAACGCACCTGCGTTCAAGGTGGCTGGACCTGTTGATCATGTCGAATTCACGGATATTTCAACTGTAGCAGACGAAAATCGGCAAGTATCCTTTGGGGTAGAAACGGACCCTGCCTTCGCGGTTATTGAGAACAACAAAGTTACGTTAAACAATCTTATCTACCTAGTCGATAAGATGAGTGAGGTTATCATCAAGAATGAGGTATTTTTCTGCGATCTTGACTCTCATGCAGGCGACGGAGACTTTGGCATGAGCGTTGCTAAGGGATTTCGTCAGCTGAAACGGGAATGGAGAGACATCCTGAATCAAGATTCTTTGACGATGGGAGCCTTTCTTCATTCATGCTCGCTCGTCATCATGGAGTACTGCGGTGGCGCTTCGGGTCCGATCTGGGGCTCAGCATTTCGGGCAGCGGCACGATCTGCGGGCGAACGAACCGAACTAACCGAACTAACCGTTTCTGAATTCGCGGATATGATGCAGGCTGCGGTGCAAGGCATACAATCGACAGGCGAACGTTCTTTCGGCAGAGGAGCCGCCGTTGGCGATAAAACGCTTATAGATGCATTAGTGCCATGTGCGGATAGCTGGGTGGAGAGCGCGAAATTAGATTTTGACGTGAAGACAGCCTTTATAAGAGGTGCTCAAGCCGCTGTATCAGGGGCCAAAAAGACGGAAGACATCGTGGCGCGCATGGGCCGTGCTGGAACGGTAGGAGAGAGAAGCCTTGGTTATCCAGATGCGGGGGCTTATGCGCTTGGAGTGATTTTTACGGAGCTTGCTGAATGTTTGAACTAATTCTATAAATCCAAAATTACTGGCCGAACACTTCGTTTAGATAGCTATTCCTGCCTGTAACACTCGCTAATTCTTAAAAATTCAAGGTTTGTTCATTGCAATTGATGTGCATTAGGTTTATAATTTCAGACGGATTCAAAGGGCTTATCCCGGAATCCATGGGAGTTCATCCCATCTGAGCTAGCTTACTGCATGCTCAAATATGAATTAAGCGAGGGATTTACAATGAAAACCTGCTGCACCATCCAAGTTGACGAAGACAGTTTAGTTATTGATTTGCCAGAAGAAGGAACCACGCTAGAGTCCCTGCTCGGTGATATTGAGAGCTGTGGAGGTAGTGAAGAACCTTGGCTGCAACTTATTGACAAGGTAATAGGTAACTCATCTGAGACTGTACTGACAGATCAAGCGACGGATGGCGGCGATATGAAGGAAGATCAGACGACCAAAGAACCTCAAGCAACTGCTCAGGGGTAATAGGGAGATCCTACGTTAAGACGAAATTTGTAACATTAATCGATCACATATAAGATCATCTATAAGACTGCTATACCGAGCCAAGGCATCGGGAAGCAGTCTTTTTTTATCAAACAACTAAAAATTCTCCGAATTTTGCAATCGGTAAATGAGTCTTTTGTCCCTTTAGTATTCTATAGTAGCCAACCAAGCAGAACACATCCCAAAACCGTGACTTCCTGTTCATTTTCTATCATAAAGTCGAAATGTAACATGAAACTAACTATAATAGTAGTATCATCCATATACAGGTAAGTGACATCGATGTTTGGACCTGATCCTCTTGTTATATGAAGGAGGGGGCGAAAGAGCGGAGAACAACGTACTGATAAGTCTCATCTACTTTATAAAAAGGAAGGAATGTGTAAATGATGAATGGGCAATGGGTCCTGCCAAGGATCGCAAAAAGAGTAGCGGTGATGCTAACAGCAGTATTGCTATTAACGTTAACGAACGGATTCAACTGGAATACGCAAACAGCAGAGGCTGCCGGGACGACCCCTGTGGAACGTTACGGACAACTTTCAGTAAAAAATGGTAAACTGGTGGATAAAAACGGTAAACCTGTACAACTCAAAGGGATTAGCTCTCACGGCGTCCAATGGTTTGGGGATCTGGTAAATCAGGACTCTATGAAATGGCTACGGGACGATTGGGGCATTTCCCTATTCCGGGTTGCACTGTACACTGAAGAAAATGGTTATATTGCCAACCCTTCTTTGAAAAATAAAGTGAAGGAAGCGATTGAGGCAGCACAGAAACTGGGCTTGTACGTCATTATTGACTGGCACATTCTTTCAGATGGCGATCCGAACATTCATAAAAATGAAGCCAAAGCTTTCTTTAATGAATTTTCGACTCAGTACGGCCATTTGCCTAACGTAATCTATGAACTTGCCAATGAGCCGAATGGGAATGTGAACTGGAACAATCAAATCCGACCTTATGCGTCTGAGGTATCTCAGGTTATTCGAGCTAAGGACCCGGACAATATTATTATTGTAGGAACAGGCACATGGAGTCAGGATGTACATGATGCAGCAGACCATCCACTTCCAGACAAGAATACAATGTATACCGTACATTTCTATGCGGGTACGCATGGACAGTACTTGCGCGATCGGGTCGATTATGCGCTGAACAAAGGCGTGGGCATATTTGCTACCGAGTGGGGTACAAGCGATGCTTCGGGTAACGGTGGTCCGTTCCTGAATGAATCCAAAGTATGGACTGATTTTCTTGCAAGCCGTGGAATCAGCTGGACTAACTGGTCGCTGGCAGATAAAAATGAGACCTCTGCTGCGCTGTTGCCTGGTGCTGACCGTAAGGGCGGATGGCCTGATTCGCAATTGTCGGCTTCCGGCAAATTCGTAAAACAGGCGATTCTGGAAGGCTCCAGCAACAATGGTGGAGGCGGAAACAACGGTGGGGATAACGGCGGAGATGGCAATACTGGCAATACTGGCGGTGATAACGGTGGTGGCAACAACGGCAACGGAGGAAGTAAACCAGGCAGTAACGATCAAGGGATTGTGCTTCAGTATCGCACTGGTGACACGAACGCCAAGGATAACGCAATCCGTCCTGAATTTAATATCAAAAACACAGGAAAAACAGCTGTGAAGCTGAGTGATCTAAAAATTCGCTACTATTACACAGATGAAAGCAAACAAGCTCAACAGTTTTTTGTGGACTGGGCTAGGATTGGCACTGAAAAGGTAAAAGCAACTTTTGTAACATTGCCGAATCCAAAGTCCAAGGCTGATAAATATGTGGAGATTTCTTTCACAGATGGAGCGGGAACGATTCAGCCCGGCGGGGAAAGTGGAGAAATTCAACCCCGGATTCATGCTGCAAATTGGAGTAATTTAGATGAGACCAACGATTACTCCTATGGTGCTACCCAAACAGCATTCGCAGACTGGGACCATGGCACTGTATATCAGCAGGGTAAGCTGGTTTGGGGTATAGAACCTTAGAATTTAACCGTTACTAACTTTATCGAAACGAGTAAAGGTATGGGACTTTAGGGTGCAATCTTTCCAAGCTTTGGAGTATAAAGCATACGTCTTTGGTATATGGATACTGGAACTTTAGGAGTGAACGACCCACCCTTTAGTGTTGGTTTATATACTACCAAAGTACCATATGATATTCGACTTTTGTAGTGCTTGAATTACTTCCATAGTGCAGAGGGGTTGGTTCCAATGGACCCTTCTCTACGACAAACCCCCGCTGTTGCCATCATAGGCAGGCGGGGGTTTTTGTGTTTCTGAAGCTCAGCCTCCGTTTATTTGCGTCTATCCCAAATCAAAAGCTTTGGCCAGCAGACGGTAGGACTGAACACGTTTATCAAAGTCATGAATGGATGAAACGACCAGCAACTCATCGGTACGATACTGCTCAGCCAGTCTTAGCAGTTGTTCCTTACACTGCTCAGGGGTACCAACAACACGCCAGGCTGCAGACTGACGCAGCCGCTCACGATCCAACTCCGTGTACGGATAGGACATTGCTGTTTTCACCGACGGAAGAGAACTCATTTCTTTACCTTGCATGAGCAAAAGGAAATACAAACTAGCACTGGACGCCAGCTGCTCAGCTTCCTCTTCGGTTTCCGCGCAGGCCACCGTAACTGCCGCCATGGAATGGGGCTTATCACCTAGGATCGAAGGCTGGAATTGCTCGTGGTAACGTGCGGTAGCTTCTACACCACCTGGAGTCCCGAAAAATTGGGCAAAGGCATAGGAGGCACCCATCATCGCGGCCAATCTGGCGCTCTCTCCGCTGGAGCCGAGCAACCATAATCCAGGAACGGTCGATATCATCGGGGAGGCATGAAGACCGGCAAATCGATGATTGTCAGGCACCGAATCATGGAAGTAATCGATTAAATCGAGAATCTGCTGTGGATATTGTTCGACAGATTGGTACTTGCCTTCCTGCAGGGCACGAGTAGCCAGGGGTAAACCACCGGGAGCACGCCCTATTCCCAGGTCGATGCGTCCTGGATGGAGCGCCTCCAGCAAGCGGAAGTTTTCGGCGACTTTATACGCGCTGTAGTGTGGCAGCATAATACCGCCTGAACCCACACGAATGCGCGATGTGTTAGCAGCCAAATGCGCAATCAGCACCTCAGGGCTGGAGTGCGCTAGTGTTTTGGACGCATGATGTTCGGATACCCAATAACGGCTATATCCCAGTTGATCAGCTTCACGCGCTAAATCTGTTGTATTGGATAATGCATCCTGAGCAGTACCGCCCTCAGGAATATGAGACTGGTCCAGTATACCCAGTTTAAGCATTTATAATCACCTCTTACACAACTGTATCAAACACTACTCATTAGGTCAAAATTCAAAAATGGATAGGTTGGAGTTTGGGGACCTTTTCGTTATAATAAAGGATGTGTAAAGGATGAGAGAACATCCTTGCTTATGGAGAGGGGATTACATTTGTGTTAAGAACACCTTTGGGGCGTGTCCGACTCATGCTCTGGATTCAAGCTATAGCTTATTTGGCGATACTATTCACCCACCAGCCCCTGCAAGCTGCGGGCATGACCCAGGCGGTTATGGTAATTGGTAACATATACCGGGTGAGCTTTTTGTTGCTCCTCGTTGCTTTAATTTATGGAAAAACAGCACTGCACTGGTCTATACGGCGGCCTCTTTTTATTATGTTTGCCTCCTTCATCCCGTTTGGTCTGATGATTATGGATTTTGTTTGGGTGCGAAAATGGACAGGGGATTCGGCAGCAGAACAGCGAGCTGCATCGTAATCTTAGAAGATTTGTTTCGTGTGAGTTGTCGAGGAGTTTGTCGGGCGTAAGCGGGACTGGCCCCGATGCAGTAGAAAAGAACATTACGCAGTTTGATGCGTGGTGTTCTTTTTTTGTGCACCGGAGGAATCATTCTATATATTGTACTTTCGAGCGTTGGAAATCGAATTAAGAAAAATGCTGAACTAAAAATTCTGCCGTTTTGCGTCTTTGAAAGCCTTCAACCCAATGTCCGGTAAACGGATAAATTTCAATCGTTTTCGGTGATTCAATACGGTTATAAGCGGCGAAAATCGTCTCTGGCATACACACCGTATCCTTGAACCCTACCGATACCATGATCGGGGTACGAATGCGATGAGCCAGATTCATCACGTCAAAATAACTTAATGTATGTAGTACCTGCTCCAAATGCTCCGGAAATCGGTTGGCGAATTCAGCTGCTTCCGTCAGGGAACTGGTAGAATTCATCATACCAAAATCCATATGACACATATTGGGGATATCCGCTACCGTAATGGCAGCTTTATCGCTGAGCGTAGCCACCATTAATGAAAGTCCGCCGCCCTGACTGGCGCCACTGATTGCGATTTTAGCCGAATCGACATCCGACTGCTCCGCTACCCAATCTACGGCTCTAAGGGCATCGGTTGTAATCGTTTTGTAGTAGCAGGTATCCTTGTCCAATATTCCTTTCGTTACCCAGCCTTTAACCGTACCATGAGGATCACCCAGACGGTCTCCCGTTTCTCCTCCCTGGCCACGCACATCTACGGCCAATACCGCAAAGCCAAGCATGAGCCAAGAGGAATAATCTTCAGGATAGCCTTTTCCGCCTGTATAGCCATGAAACAGAACGATACACGGCAACTTTTGATCTCCGGCAAATCGGGGGCGTACATACCAGGCATGCAGAGGCGTATCATCGACACCCTCAAAAGTAACTCGGTAAGCAAGAATATGAGGATATGGCGTTTCTACGAGAGTTTTGAACGCATGTACAGGTTTGGCGTGAACTTCTTCCAATGTTTTGGCCCAGAATAAATCTATATCCTTCGGGGCGGTAAGATCGGGCCGATATTGCTTCAATTCGGCAATTCTTTTTTCAATAACATTCATAATTAAGATTCTCCTTCATATAGAATGAACTTCTCCTTAAGATTTACCCGGTAAAGTTGACTCCTCCAGCTCTCTCAGCAGCTCAAATGCTCTTTCATTAGTGCTTCCACACGTATCCTCATCAGCATGGAATCCACTGCATACAACTGGGCGCTCAGGTTTGCCAAACAATCGGCAACGGTAATCGGAAGTTAACTGAGGGCAAGGAACACCAGCTGGTTTTCCATCTGGCATGCCAGGAATAGGGGAAGAAATCGTAATGGCAATACAGCAGGCGGCACATCCTACTCGACACTCCAGTTGGGGTCACTCCTTAATTAATCTGTTATTTTTGTAACTTATGCATGAAGTGACATTAATGAAGCCATAATGTGAGGATGGCACAAAAAAAGCAGGAATACAAGGATAAGCGCATATTAGACACACTTTTCACACAAGGGGTGTATAAATAGTCGTAGAGGCACGTAGGATGGTATCAAGCCCCTAAATCAGTGTTTCGTTCGGTGGTAATATTAACCAATTGTCTTCTGTGTGTTCAAAAGGAGTTCGAGTGGTTAATAATAGAACACAACGATAAAAACTTAAACGAGGTGACGCAAAATGAGTTGGTTATGGGCATTGATTGTTGGTGGTATTATTGGTTGGTTGGCAGGAATTATCGCAGGTCGTGATGTTCCGGGTGGCGTGATAGGTAACATCATCGCTGGTTTTATCGGTGCATGGTTGGGTAGCTTGATTCTGGGAGACTGGGGTCCTGAAATCGGATCGTTCTACATCGTTCCTGCATTAATTGGTGCGATTGTGCTGGTCGTGATTGTAAGCTTGATCTTCCGTTCCGTTGGACGGAGCAGGGGTTAACTTTACGAATCATTGAATAGACTAGCCCCTATGGGGATTAGGACTAAAATGAAAAAAGCTGCTTCCGCAAGGTTCGAAAATGAACCTGTGGGAGCAGCTTTTTTTGAGGAAAATGACGAATTTTTCCTATTGAAACCGCCTGATATGAGGAACACTTAGAACGCCCAGCACGATACACATGCCGATGGTTGCAAACATGCCAATTGTGAACATACCACCAAGCTTATCTGCCACAGCACCTACTGCCAGATAGCCGACAGGGAGCAGGGCAAAGGAAAACATTAGATCCAGACTAGCTACACGTCCAAAAGACTCGGCTGGGACTAATTCCTGGAGGCTTGTCTCCCAGATAATCGCAAATATCATAATGCCAAATCCTTCGAGCATCATGCTCATAATCAGTCCTGGCATCCAGGTGACTACAGACAACAGTAGTAAAGCAAGACCGCTAACAAAAGCTCCTAAGTAAGCGAGTAGACCGCGATGCTTCCAATGCTTGCGTGATCCATACACAAAGGCCCCCAGCATGGCGCCAATGCCGCTACTTGCCATCGCAATGCCGTATACGACTGGACTGTAGCCATGATGAACCTTGAACAGCCACGGAATGAGTACAGCGATAATGCCTGAATAACAAATATTAATGAAGGAAAAGGCAAGAATCGTAATCCATAGCCAAGGATGGCTTTTGAGAATGATAAAGCCTGTGATAAAATCCTTGAGAAAATGCTGCCTACCCTGATCTTGCTGTTCTGGATCTACCTGACCTTTGCCGATGATGGAGGCCAAATGAGCGCTTAACATCCAAAAGCAGGCAAAAGATATCAGATAAGCGATAGAATCCAGCCCAAAGCCGACACCCGGTGAGGAAAAAGATACAATGAAGCCTCCTAACGGAGGGCCAAGTAGACGAACGGCTTGTATACTGATCTGACTAAGCGCGTTGGCTGCATTGCGTATGTCAGGTGTGAATACCTGTGCACGTAAGGCAGAATAAGCAGGATTAAAGATACCGTCCATCAATCCGTACAACGCTAGGCCAACGAATAAAACCGGCAATTTCATTCCGCCTGTAAACATCAGCACCGCCGCAATGAACATCAGTCCAAACCGGGCGATATTCGTAAACAGAAGGAGACGAATTCGGTCAATTCTATCCACGATCATGCCTGCGAAAGGCAGAATAAGTACGTTAGGCAACATATAAACAGTCATCGCCAGTCCCATAATAGTAGTCGAGCCTGTTAGGGAATAGATAACCAGTGGCAAAATGACTGTGGTGACTGAGCTCCCCAACATTGCGATCCAATGTCCAAGCCACAACAAAGTGAACGCTTTGGATTGTTTTAAAGGTGAAGTGAAGGTAGCCCAGGCCGAGTGACTTCCTTCAGGTGATGTAGAGGATAAGGTTGATTTTTGGGTATCCATGATCACACTCCGGTATATTTCTAAACTGCATATTAAAACCTATTATACGAAATCTCTAACGTAAGGGTACAGAAAAAGTTGCAGTGAGGGGAGTTATAATGAATAGCCTGCCAATGAAAGAGTCAACCTAGAATAACTTTAGGCTGCAAAGATATATAGCTTACCTTTTGCATAGGGATTATTGGATAAAAGCATTGACGCGTGAAAATGAATGATGTACTATTCAATGACCAGCCGCGTGCTAGGTTATCAAGAAAAAGGGAAAGAGTGTGGATACCATGAAAAAATTTAGTTTTTTGCCGATTGTACTCATCGTGATGGCATTGCTGGTTTCGGCCTGCGGTAACAACGATAAAGGCGCCAGTACCAATAATGCATCTACCGGAGATAACGGATCTAATAATGGAAAAGCAGATACTACTGCTACAGCTACTCTTGAATCTGTAAAAGCAAGCGGCAAGCTAAGAATTGGCACGGAAGGCACCTATGCTCCGTTTACCTACCACGATGCTGCAGGTAAACTGACAGGCTTCGATGTCGATATTGCGACTGAAGTGAGCAAACGCCTGGGTGTACAACCGGAGTTTATCGAGACGCAATGGGACGGCATATTCGCAGGGTTGAACTCCAAGCGGTTTGACACGGTGTTCAATGAAGTATCCATTACAGATGAGCGCAAGCAAAAATATGATTTTTCTGATCCGTATATTGTCTCCAAGGCAGTTCTGATCGTAAGCGAAGACAATACAGACATCCAGAAATTTGCTGATCTAAAAGGGAAAAAGGCTGG
Organism: Paenibacillus sp. S29; assembly: GCF_049319765.1. Lineage (NCBI taxonomy): Bacteria > Bacillati > Bacillota > Bacilli > Caryophanales > Paenibacillaceae > Paenibacillus > Paenibacillus sp. S29. Next base: position 146,463 of record NZ_JBMOUI010000014.1, read on the forward strand.
GCAGTCCCTGACCAGTAACCTGACTCAAATCGCGAAAAGCAACGGCGCAGAAATTGTGGCAACAGAGGGATTCAACCAAGCCATTGACCTCCTGACTTCCAAGCGGGTGGATGCGACCGTCAATGATGGATTATCCTATCTTGATCTGAAAAAGCAAAAGCCTGACGCACCAATTAAAAAGGTGGACGAATCTTCAGATGCTTCACACAGCGCAGCTGTATTCAATAAAGGCAGCGAAGATTTGATCAAGGAAGTAAACAAAGCGCTGGCTGATATGAAGGCTGACGGTACGTACCTGAAAATTTCCGAGAAATATTTTGGAGCTGACGTATCCAAATAATAAATGAAGACCCAACGTTCGCCAAGTCGAACCGAATCTTCCCAAACCTATCTTTTCAAAGGATGTCTGTACAATGGATGATCGCCAAATACAAATCATTATCGATTCATTATTGCCTCTGCTAAAAGCAGGGGTTTCTTTTACGATTCCGCTCACGCTTATCTCCTTTGCTCTTGGACTCGTGCTGGCGCTGATTACAGCGTTGGCCCGGCTGTCCAAATGGAGAATACTCAAGCTGATTTTCGGCTTCTATGTATGGGTGATTCGAGGAACTCCTTTGCTGGTGCAATTGTATATCATTTTCTATGGTTTACCTTCCGTAGGTATTACACTGGACCCGTTTATTGCTTCAGTGATCGGCTTTACTCTCAGCGTAGGGGCTTATAGCTCTGAAATTATACGTGCGGCTATCATATCCATTCAGGAAGGCCAATGGGAGGCGGGGTACTCCTTGGGGATGACGCGATGGCAAGTATTGCGTCGTATCGTGCTTCCGCAAGCATCCCGTGTGTCCGTACCTCCGTTGGCTAATTCATTCATCAGCTTGGTGAAGGATACCTCACTGGCTGCGACCATCACCTATGTGGAAATGTTCAGAACGGCTAACCAGATTGTAGCTACCACATACGAACCGCTATTGGTGTATACCGAGGCGGGAGTTATTTACCTGCTGTTTAGCACCATTTTGACTGTGCTGCAAAATTACCTGGAGAAGCGACTAGGCCGTTTTTCCGTCAGATAAAGGAGATTGTACCGGTGATCCAAATTCGGAATATACACAAATCGTTCGGCTCGCTGGAAGTGCTTAAGGGTGTTGACGTGACGTTGGATAAGGGGAAAGTGCTTGTTATCATTGGTCCTTCCGGCTCTGGTAAAACAACGCTTTTACGCTGCTTGAATTTGCTGGAGGTTCCTGACCAAGGAGAGATCCAAGTAGGGGATATTGCACTGAATTTTGCGAAAGGAACGAAGCTCCGGCAAGAAAACATTTTGGCGCTGCGAAAGCGGACAGGGATGGTATTTCAATCCTACAATCTCTTCCCGCATATGACAGCCGTACAAAATGTGATGGAGGGACAAGTCACGGTTCAGAAAAAGAGCAAGGACGAGGCGCGCAAACGTGCATTGGAATTGCTAAAAAAAGTGGGGTTGGCTGATAAAGCGGAATCCTATCCGCATCAGTTATCGGGAGGACAGCAGCAACGGGTCGGTATTGCCCGGGCAATGGCGGTCGAACCTGAGGTACTATTGTTCGACGAACCGACTTCTGCGCTTGATCCTGAGTTAGTAGGCGAGGTGCTCAAGGTCATAAAGCAACTGGCCGCTGAAGGAATGACCATGGTTATTGTCACCCATGAAATGAAATTTGCAGCCGAGGTGGCGGACCATGTGATTTTGATGGATCAGGGTGTAATCGTTGAGCAGGGTACGCCGCATGAGGTTTTGGAGCAGCCGACCAGTTCGCGGGCTATTCAGTTTTTGAATCGTCTAAGCGGGGAAGCAGAATAAAGGGAATTTGAGTGTTTGTTAAATATAAGCGATTAGACTGAATAAAAAGGCAGCTACAGGCGTGCGTTGAAAAAATAGCCCCGCACCCGTAGCTGCCTTTTACTCATCATTTGTCCTCTTTTATTTCATTTTTAATGTAAGCAAAAAAGTACCCAATAGAATACAACAGCCTGCTATGAATGGTGCGAACATATTTGTATCAAATAAAAATCCCGCTAGAGTGGGGCCGACAATATTCCCGACACTCATATAGGCATTATTCATACCAGCTACATATCCTTGCTCATTCCCTGCCATCTTCGATAATTGTGTATTAAGAGCTGGACGAAGCATAGCGGTAGCAAAGAAAATAAGGGAAGTGAGAAGGAAGATACTCCAAAAATCTATGGCGAAGAGAAACAAAATATAAGCAGCTGAGGTGAAAAGAAGCGAACCTTTGATCACCCTTTGTTCACCAAACTTATTAATTATTTTAGCAACAACTAGTGCCTGCATACCGACTCCGATCACAGCACCTGCGGTTAGAATAATTGAAATATCTTGCGGCGAGAATTGGAAGCGGTTCGTTACATATAAACCAAGAACAGATTCAAAATTAGCGAGTCCAAAGGTCATCACCAGAACAAGTACAAAGAGCATCGCATACTTTGACTTTAACGATGTCACATATTGTTTGTACATAGATTCCTTCCGAGCAATTCTTGCCCGAACTGCCTTCATTTGTTCTTTCGACAAACTTTCAGGTAAACAAATCATTGAAAAAATAACTGCAATAATAGCCGCACCCGTTGCTATATACAGCGGCACTCTCGTTCCATATCCTGCAAGAAGACCACCAAGTCCAGGACCGATGACAAATCCGAATGACATGGCTGCGGCTAGCAGGCTATTTCCTTTGGCTCGTTCTTCGGTTGTTGTAATATCCGCCACATATGCCATCATGGGCGGAATAATCAGGGCTGCTGCCATTCCTTCCAGAAGTCTTGAGGTATACAGCATCCATAACTCATCTCCGATAGCAAAGATAAATTTAGCTACAGCAAAAACAATGCCACCTACGACGATGAATACTTTTCTCCCATATCGATCAGACAGTTGCCCAGTCATTGGAGAGAGCAGGAATTGTGTCACTCCATAGGCTGCTACCAATAAACCGATCGCCCGCCCACTGGCACCAAATTCATTGATCAGTTCTGGCAAGATGGGGGTAATTAAACCAACGCCCACCATAACGATGAAGATATTAATCATTAGGATTCCAAGTATTCTTTTCATGCAAAAAACCTCCTGATCCATTGGTTTCTGGATAGGAGGTAGACGTACGAACAAGCAGATACACTGCTCCCGTCAAAGAAGCAATGCGCTTATCGTGAATACCCAAAGCCTACACTAATCCTATCCAGAAAATTCGTAAAATTACGATTATTTCTTTGGTGGAATAGGATTAGTAGATCATTGGCTTAAGGTCACCCTTTCGATACTTTATTGTTTATCAACATAACATAAATTTCTTTATAAGGCAATAAAAGGATGAATCAGAAGAACCCAACACGTCCTTCGGCCACGTTTTTTAACCAGTCCTGCTTACGGCTCTTATCGAGCTCGCCTCGCATACCTTTGATAATCAGTTCAATATCGGCTTTTCCCTGCTCATGCCACTCCAGAGCCGTGCTGACATACAGTTCTCCGAGCTGAGCCAGGGAAAAACCGTCAGTCATGGCTGCCGCCTTCTGTGTACCTGTTTCCCCTGCAAAAACAAGGAAGTTACGCAGCTTGAGATATGCCAGTCGCAGCGCTTCGTCAGGCAAACTGATTTCATAGGCCCGATCGAAACGCCCTGCCCGGTTCATCAGACCCGGGTCGATTTTTTCGGGATAATTGGTCGTTCCGATCAGGAAGATGCCCTCCTTGGATGTAGCACCGTCGAGGGTATTCAGGAAAAAGGAACGCACCTCCTGAGGCATGGAATCAATGTCCTCAATGACTAGCACCATCGGAGCCAGGCGAGTAGCCGCCTCGAACACCTCTTTGACCGATTCACTGGTTGTATACTCCGTAATTTGCCAGTAGGCTGCCGGACCCGGTACACTGCTGGCAATAGATTTTACAAGTGTTGTTTTACCGTTGCCCGGATGGCCGTATAGCAGAATGCCACGCTTATAAGGAATGTTATAAGTCTGATAGAAGGTACGATCCGCTTCAAAAAACTGATCGAGTGATCGGAAAATATCCCGTTTGATTTCCGCTTTCAAAATCACGTCATCCCGCGTAATTGCGCGGGTTATCGGCTCTGCCTGCCGAGAAAGTCCACGGCTTGTGTCGGTAAAAACGGTGACACGCTTCATATTCTGCTTACGTTCACGACCGCGTACTCCCGCGAGGAAGCCTTGCAGCTCCTGGTCGCCTATCGCAAATACGTAATCTTCATTGTACACGCCATTCTCACGGAAAAAGGGAACTCGCGCCAGCGCGATGCCCCACTTGGGGTAGGCGAATACATTATTACGCATCGACAGATGCACGCCGTATTCAGGAGTCGGTCCGTCATCGTCATACTGGATGGTGCGTTCCTCCAAACGATCGAAAACCCGTGCCACATGTTCCAGATCGGGACTGCCTGAACGAATATCTTCCTCCAGCAGATCCCAATACTCAATATTGGGATCGTCGCTGGCATACAGCACGTATTTTACGCCGTAGCGGTTATAGAGTGCTTCACTGATACCGTCGATTAGACGGGCATAAGCGGCATAACCGGTAATGCGTCCATCTGTACGTTCATCAAATTCGTAAATAGCTGGGATGTCTATACTCAAATTATTTGGCTCCTTTCAGGGCGGCCAGCGGCTTGCATTTGGCTACAACTGCTGCGAGTCCTGCCCCGGTGACACTTTCGATAATATCATCTACATTTTTGTAGGCCTGTGGAGACTCGTCGATAATGCTTTCCAGCGATGCCTGATTGACCACAATTTCGTCGTCTGTTCCTACACCCAGGGCCCCTGCAAAATCGTCCACACTGACGAGTCGTTTGGTCGCAGAACGCGAGCGAATCCGGCCTGCTCCATGGCAAATGGAGTGGAAGTTATCCTGACCGCCCGGTAAACCTACCATAATATAAGAGGCTGTCCCCATAGAGCCGGGGATCAGGGCTGGATGCCCGGTCGCCTGATAAGGCCGCGGATTGTCGGGGTGTCCTGCTGGAAGAGCACGCGTAGCACCTTTACGATGCACAAACACGCTGCCGTGATCCGGATGGGATTCCTCCCAAGCATAATTGTGCATTAGATCGTACAAAGTACGCAACCCGCACTTTGTACCAAAGACATCGCGGAAGGCTTCACGCACGGAGTATGCGATGAGATGTCGGTTCACCACAGCATAATTCAGCGCCGAATACATCATATCGACATAATGTGCAGCCTCGGGGTGATCCAGCGGTGCGAATACTAGTCTTGGGTCGGAGGTACCGAGCCCGAGACGGCTCATTGCCTTGGCAATGGCAGAGGAACTGGCCTGGCTGACTGCTCCACCCCAAGCCCGTGATCCCGAATGAATCATCACAGCCACCTGACCGTCGAACATCCCCCAAGCTTCAGCTGTTTCGCGGTTTTCCTCCGCGATTTCAATCGCCTGAATTTCGACGAAGTGATTGCCTCCGCCCAGCGTGCCGAGCTGTCGGTGAGCCCGATGCCACGTACGATCTTCGACAAGATTCAGCACCTCCTCGTCAAAGGAGAACTTACTGTGCTCTACATGGGTGAGTGAGGTGGATTTCTTAGGAGTGTAGCTGTCCGGAATATATTTGTTGGGTAAGCCGTGCAGACCCTTGCGTACAATATGCTCCAGTCGGATATCCGAATAATGCCCGCGCTGGTGGGCTTCCATGGGCAAGTATTTGTCAATGGTTTTGACCAGCTTACGGCGCAGCTTGGTTTCCTTCAAAGCATCCTTGTGCAGATTGGTCAGGTGTACGCGCATGCCGCAGCCAATATCACTGCCAACGATGGAGGGAGATACATAGCCGTCCTCTATTCCCCATACAGCAGTCGTACCGATGCAGGTTCCGACGCCTACATGTACATCTGGTGTGTATCCCATATAGCGGATACCCGGAATTTGTAAATTGTTATTAGCCATCTCGAACACCTTGTAATCTAGTGAGGAGAAAAGTTGCTGAGAAGCATATACGGTCAGATCACCTGCCGGAAGCTTCATCAGATGGCTGTATGGTCCTTCATGCAAGGACGAGTCGGTTGTATGTTGTATATTCATATAAATGGGTAGTTCCCTTCTTCAAGTAAATTCATAAATACTTGCATAAAAGATTAAAAAAACAAAAAAAACCGCAGACTTGTCGTCTACGGCTTCCTGCACCGAAAGTGTCATTACATTTTATGATCAACACATCATAAATACGTAAAATAACCTGTTCTTCCAATAGCATAAAAAAATAAAAAAGCCTGGCTAATCACGCCGTCAGACAGCGTGATATCACCCATCATGTCGCCCGAACGGGGCCGATGAGACGAAAACCCAAATATGTGGTTGTATCATGCTGTCTGTCTGTCGTTATCATGTAAAGCTCAGTCATGTCTGTCGGCCCCCTTTTCTTAAAGTTAATTGCTATGTTAATGGAAACCTGTGGAAGCTGTCAACCCTGAAAGGTAGAAGTGTGGGGAAATGTGACTTTACTCACGGTGAAGTGTGAGTAACATCATAGTTCAATTGGCCCAAAGCTGATATTGTACTAAATATTCAAATATTCAGATATTGTTGAACGTTTATAGGACAATTCTGTGAGGGGGACGGAGCAGGCATGGAAGGAGATCTCCAGAAATTTAAGGCCGACTTTTTCAAAGCATTGGCTCACCCTCTGCGCATCCGCATTTTGGAGGTGCTGAGTGAAGGGGAACGGAATGTGAACGAGCTACAGACTGCGCTCGGTTCCGAAGGTTCTGCCGTATCGCAGCAATTGGCCGTTTTACGAGCCAAAAATTTGGTGAACAGTTTCAAGGAAGGTACATCGGTCGTGTATTCACTACGTGATCCGCTTTTGAAGGAGCTGCTTGCGGTGGCGCGGCGGATTTTTGACAATCATTTGGTCGAAGCGATCTCGTTGCTGGAAGGTATACGTAACGAGAAGTAATGCTATTACAGAAAAGAAGGGTTACAGGAATGAAGTGGATAGGAAGGTTCGAAGGCTATAACGCAGGGGCTTTGCGTAAGGATCTCATTTCCGGAAGTATTGTAGCGATTGTGGCGATTCCGCTTGGTATGGCGTTTGCCATTGCATCAGGAGTAAAGCCGGAATATGGGCTGTATACGACCATTGTTGCGGGAATTTTGGTTTCGCTGCTGGGAGGGTCAAAATTCCAGATCGGAGGACCTACGGGTGCATTTATTCCGATTTTGCTGGCTATTGTCATGCAATACGGTTATGAGAACCTACTCATAGCCGGTTTTATGGCGGGCATTATGCTCATTTTAATGGGTGTGCTAAGGCTGGGGGCACTGATTAAGTTTATTCCCAAGCCAGTAACAATTGGCTTTACGGCCGGAATTGCTGTGACGATATTCAGCGGTCAGATTGCTAACTTTCTCGGCTTGCGCGGGGTAGAGCGGCATGAAACTTTTCTGCCTTCCATGGCAGAGCTCATCCATCGACTTCCTTCACTGAATGTATATAGTATCCTGACGGCTTGTATCTGTCTTGCCGCGCTTATTTTGGTGCCTAAAAAATGGCCCAAGATACCCGGCTCACTGGTTGGTCTACTCTTGTCAACACTGGTGGCAGCTTTACTTTTTCCAGGGCAGGTGGCTACGATTGGCTCTGCGTATGGCGCAATTCCAGCATCTTTGCCTGAGTTACATATTCCTGCGATGACGTGGGATTTAATCGTGAAACTCTTGCCGCCAGCACTTGTTATTGCAATGCTGGGAGCTATTGAATCTTTGCTTTCAGCGGTGGTAGCTGACGGTATGACGGGAGCCCGGCATAACAGCAATCGTGAACTGGTTGGACAAGGGATAGCTAATTTGCTGACACCGCTGTTCGGTGGCATTCCTGCGACAGGTGCAATTGCCCGCACCGCCACAAATATCCGTAACGGTGCTGTTTCTCCTATGTCAGGCATCGTACATGGGTTCGTGGTGCTCCTCATCCTGGTGCTTTTCGCACCTTATGCGTCTAACATTCCGTTGGCCAGTATGGCTCCGGTGCTGATGGTAGTAGCTTGGAATATGAGTGAGCGCAAGCATTTTGCGCACATTCTCAAAACGCGGACAGCGGATTCTATTGTGCTGGTTGTCACCTTTTTGCTGACAGTTTTTACGACGCTGACAACGGCTGTGGAGGTAGGTTTAATTCTGGCAGTTGTATTGTTTGTTAAACGTATGAGCAGTACACTTTCAGTAGATAAGGTACTTCCTGATCCTTCTGTAAAACATGAAAAAGTAGGCGCCCATATGGTCACAGATCAGCATGATTGTCCACAGGTGGCTATTTACAATGTGGAAGGCCCTTTATTTTTCGGTGCAGCCTCGGTATTGGAAAACTCAGGTGTGGGAGGTCGGACTGACCACCTACAAGGGATTTTGTTGTTGCGTATGGGGAAGGTCCCTTTTATGGATATGACGGGAGAAGGTAACTTTACCGCATTAATTCAGAAATACCGGCAGTCTGGCGGAACGGTGCTTGTTTCCGGGCTCCAGCCTCAACCGCTGGCATTACTACAGAAAACCGGATGCTACGACATGATTGAACAAAAGCATTTTTTCGAACATACAGGAGAGGCCCTGACGGCTGCCCTTGCGCTGGTGAATCAGGATCATTGCTGTGGATGTAGGCAAATGGCTTTCCGAGAATGTACGAGTCTGTGCCGCAGATCGCAGCAAACCAAATCTTCCTTTGCAGATGGAGCCGTTTCGGTTCCCATACCTGTAAATAGCGGCAGATAAAATTTGTTGCTGAATGCCGAAAAATCTCTTCTAATCCCCGAAACCAAGTGCATAACAAAGACTTGCATTTGCTTCGAAAATGGAAGAGATTTTTCTCTTCTTAAAGAAAAAAAGGAATAAAATTCAAAAAAATGCTTGAATATCTGATTTTATGACACTATACTAGATTCAAAAGATACCATATGTTTCATTCTTTTGTTTTAAATTGTATTTTAATACTTGCACATTAACCTCCTCGATTACTTCTAAATTTCTTATCCTACCTTTCTCTTCATTTTTTTCACTTATCATTTTCAAACTTGTCCACCTGTTTCTACCCGATGCTCGTTCTTTACGGTCTGCACCAAGGGTTGTTCACCTCAGAATGATGACCTATGGATATCACCCCGGCGGAATCTATATTTTTTAAAGGAGGTGAGTACCAGAGGCTATTTTGTGAGCTTTTGACGTAGCTGCCCGGAAGGTTGTTCTTGAGAATTAAAAAACCAAGTAAAGGGAGATGGAAAGTATTGATTAAGTCGAAAAATATCAAAAAGACGCTGTCGGTCAGTTTTACTGCTCTTCTTGCTTTTTCTCTGATTTCTCCGGTATATGGTGATTCCAGCACAACCACCTCAGCAGGAGCATCGACGATTTCCGCCAAGGTTTCTGCCAAGCTGAACCAACAATTCAGTGCCAGTGAGTATGTCACCTATCTGGTTAAATTAAAAGATCAGGTAGATACGGAGTCAGTTGCCAAGCATGCTTTCCAAAAGGCCTCTGCAGAGCAGATTTCACCCGCTGCTGCTAAGCTTTCTGTACGTACAACGGTTGTGAACTCTCTCATGGATACAGCAGAAAAAACGCAACAATCCGTGGAGGAATACTTAAAGAAGGAAGTCAATAACGGAAACGTCAAAAAGTACAAGAGTTACTTTATCGTGAATGCATTTGCGGTAACCAGCACGAAAGAGGTCATGGATAATCTCGCCACACTTCCTGAGATCGACAAAATTTTACCGGACGAAAAGCGGGAACTGCAAAAGGTAGAAATAGATAAGGATGCCCAGCCCGTAGTTGAGGAATCTACAGCTGACCAAGCGGTTGCAGATCAAGCCGCTGTAGATACGGCTGTGACGGAAGAGAATGCGCAAAAATCAGTGGAAGAATCCGTGTATAAGGATGCTGTAACGCCGAGCCGTGTCGAGTGGAATATCTCTAAAATCAAAGCACCACAGGTTTGGGCCAAAGGCATCGACGGCAAAGGCATTGTAGTCGCCAATCTGGATACAGGCGTTGAATATACTCACCCGGCGTTGAAAAGAAAATGGCGTGGTCTGAATGCTTCCGGTCAGGTCGTTAATCCAGAACTGAGCTGGTATGATGCGGTTGATGGAGCATCACTGCCAACTGATTCAAATGGACATGGTACACATACGATGGGTACGAGCGTTGGATCGGACAGCAACGGTACGAATGAAATCGGTGTTGCCCCTGGCGCCAAATGGATTGCGGTTCGAGTATTCAATCCAGATACGACCGACTCCATCTTACTGGACGGTGGACAATGGATTCTTGCTCCTGTAGATAAAAACGGTAAAAAGCACCCTGAGCTTGCACCGGATGTGGTGAATAACTCTTGGGGCGGCGGACCTGGCCTGGATGAATGGTATCGTCCAGTCACCAAGGCGTGGAGAGCGGCTCAGATTTTCCCTGAGTTCTCCGCAGGCAACACAACATTGTCCAATCCGGGCGGACCTGGGTCTGTAGCCAATCCGGCAAATCTGCCGGAAGCCTATGCGACAGGAGCCACGGACATTAACAACAAGCTGGCTAGCTTCTCGCTGCGCGGTCCTTCTCCTTATGGAGAAGTGAAGCCTGAAATTTCGGCTCCTGGTGTCAACATCCGTTCTTCTGTACCGGGTGGAGTGTATGAGGGGGGATGGAACGGTACCTCCATGGCAGGCCCGCATACTGCTGGATTAGCGGCATTACTGCTTCAGGCCAAGCCATCGTTGACTGTGGATCAACTGGAGGATGTTATTTCAAAAACAGCGACGCCGCTGACAGACAGCCAGTATCGGACTTCACCGAACAATGGTTACGGATATGGTCTGATCGACGCGCTTGCTGCGGTGAACTCCGTACTTAAGTGAGGATTTTGCAAAAATCCCATAAGCGACTTCCAATGAACAAGATATAGAGCGAAAGATAGGATTAAGAAAGACCCCCGAAAATCCCTTTGAGCGGCTCGTACAGAGATTGCATACACCTGTTAACCGTGTAATGCACTATTACATAGCCGCAAAAAAGGGGTTTCGTACATAAAAGAATATAAAAGTCATAGAATTTCAAGAAAAATGCAAAAAAATGACTTGTATATCTGTTTTGATAACTTTATACTATTCCATAATATATGATTATATATCAATTTTTAATATAAACTGTAATGATATAACATGTTTTTCTTCGAAGTTCTCCTGCTTTTTCTCCTTGGTTTCTACTAAATTTCATCGCTTCCTATTGGAATTGTAAACTCACCTATGAAGTACCACCATCTATGAACAGCCAAATATTTTTGTGCCTCTATATTCTATGAAGGAGGTGGTCGCCAACCACATCGTGTTGCGCAACCCGTGTGTTTGATGTGTAAGGTATGAGGTCTTACTCTGTACAGGTTATTCCAGAAACATTAAACCTAGTAAAAGGAGTGGAGAAGTAATTGATTAAACCTAAACGATTCAAGAAACCACTATCTATCGGACTATCTTTGCTAATGGCCTTTTCCTTTGTTCAACCTGCTTTGGCGAATAACACACCGGATGGCTCCAAGCTGGAGCTGAAATCAGCCTCGCACAAGGTCACGACCGCGAAGGTATCCCCGAAACTGACCAAACAGTTTGAGGAGAATAACTATGTTACCTATCTGGTCAAATTAAAAGAACAGGTAGACACCAACAAGGTTTCCAAAAATGCACTCCAAAAGGCCTCACTTGAGAAAATAACACCTTCCGCTGCCAAAATGGCTGCGCGCAGCCATGTGATCAGTTCTCTGCGTGAAACGGCTTCAAGAACCCAATATGGGCTTGAAAATTATTTGGATAAGCAATCAGAGAGCGGCGGAGTGAAGGAATATAAAAGCTTTTTTATTGTCAATGCATTGGCTGTAACAAGCACCAAGGAGGTGCTGGATCATATTTCGCAGTTGCCTGAGGTCGATAAAGTCTTGCCGAATGAAACGCGTTATCTGCAAAAGGTGACGGTTGACAAGCAAGCAGAGGGAGCAAATGCCAAAACGGCTGAAACAGCGACAGCAGCAACGGCGAAGTCTGCAACGGTAGAGAAGGCTGTAGAGCTGGAGAAGGACGATGGCAAAACATCGGCTAAGCCTGGCAATGCAGGTAAGAACGCTGTAGACCCATCTACGGTGGAATGGAACATATCCCATATTAACGCGCCACAAGTGTGGGAAAAGGGAATTGACGGAACCGGAATCGTGGTTGCCAATCTGGATACAGGTGTAGATTATACACATCCGGCCCTTCATCGCAAATGGCGGGGGCTGGACGCGGCAGGCAATGTCGTGAATCCCGAGCTGAGCTGGTACGATCCGCATAGTCATGCAACGCTTCCGGTCGATCAGGAAGACGATTCCCATGGTACACATACGATGGGCACGATGGTCGGCTCTGAAGAGAACGGAACGAATCGAGTTGGCGTTGCACCTGGTGCGAAGTGGATTGCGGTTCGGATTTTTAATCCGGAAACGACGGATGCGATTATACTGGATGGCGGTCAATGGCTGCTTGCGCCAAAAGATGCCCAAGGGAATCTTCATCCCGAGCTTGCTCCAGACGTAGTGAACAACTCGTGGGGAGGTGGACCGGGTCTTGATGAATGGTTCCGGCCTGTGGTTCAGGCATGGCGGGATGCTCAAATCTTCCCCGAATTCTCCGCAGGTAATACCTCTCTTTCCAATCCGGGCGGACCTGCCTCGGTAGCCAATCCGGCAAACTATCCGGAATCCTTCGCTACTGGAGCCACGGATAGCAATGATAATCTGGCCAGCTTCTCATTGTTAGGACCATCACCCTATGGTGAGGTGAAGCCAGAAGTTTCCGCACCGGGTGTGAATATCCGGTCATCTGTCGCTGGTGGCGCCTATAAAGGTGGGTATAACGGTACTTCCATGGCGGGACCTCATGTTGCGGGCCTTGCAGCTCTGTTGCTACAAGCGAATCATTCGCTTACCGTAGATCAGCTTGAGGAAATTTTGATGAACACAGCTACACCGCGCACGGACAGCACATATCCTACTTCGCCAAACAATGGCTACGGACATGGTGTCATTAATGCGCTGGATGCAGTCGGTTCGGTCATGCAAGGTCTGGGCTCCGTGTCTGGTAAAGTTGTAACGGGTGGCGACGATCTGGAAGCACCTGTTCTCGAGCATACACCGCCCGCAGCGGCATTCGAGGGTATTGATATACCTCTGACTGCTCATGTAACGGATGATGTCGGCGTGACAGCCGTTGAGGCCTTTGCCAAAACAGCAGGTACGTCAAACTATGTATATATTCCGTTGGAACGGACCTCCGGCGACAGCAAAGATGGTACATATCAAGCGTCTATCCCGACTTTTTTGGTGGACAGCGCTGGTCTGGAATACTATATTCGTGTAAATGATTATGGTAATAATGGATTTGAAACTGAAGTATACAAGGTTAAAATCTCCAAAGGTGTAAAACCAGGCTACACACAAGACTTCGAAAAAGACATTGCCGGTATTAATATCGGTGGACAGGGCAGTGTTTGGAAATGGGGAACTCCGACAAGCGGCCCTAAAAGCGCACATTCGGGTACAAAGGTCATCGCGACTAATCTCGAAGGCCAATATCAGGCCAACTCCAACAGTTATTTTATGGCCCCTCCGATTGATCTGACCGAGAGCTCAAAAGGGGCACTGGTCAGCTTCAAGCATTGGTACGATCTTGAAAACAATTCTGATTTCGGCAAAGTGTACGTAGCAACCACAAACAATCAGAATGCGTTTGAGCAGGTATTATCGTTTACCGGCACCAGCAATGGCTGGAAAACACAATATCTTGATTTGCGGGCATTCGCGGGTCAAAAGGTATACCTCCTGTTCAACTTTACGAGTGACAATACGGTTGTGAAAGATGGCTGGTATATTGACGATCTGTCGATTCAGGAGCCAGACACCGTTGCACCTGCTGCGCCGAGCAATTTGACTGCTGAAGCAGATACTGTGGGCAACGTCACACTGGCCTGGAATGCTTCCTCCGATGAGGATGTAAAGCAGTACAAGGTGTATCGTTCTACCCAATCAGGCAAAAATTATACTTCCATCGGTACAACCTCAGCACTGACACTCACAGATACCATCACGGTCGGTGGAGCGACCTATCATTATGCAGTGGCGGCTGAGGATTATAGTGGCAATGAAGGAATCAAGTCGAATGAGGCTTCTCTGAGAGTAGACGTGCCAGATACGCTGTATAGCGATCATTTTGAAGGCAGCTCGGATAATGGCTGGACTCATTCCGGTACCAAGGATGAATGGGAACGCGGCATTCCCAAGGAAGTAGGACCAGAGAGCGCACTGTCCAGACCCAATGTGTGGGCAACCGATCTTGATAGCAATTATGAGAACGGAGCTGAATTTTCGCTGGTTTCTCCCAAAATTAATTTGCAGGCTGTACGCAACGCAACACTGACCTTCAATCACTGGTTTGAAATTGAAGCCGGCTATGATTACGGTTATGTGGAAGTGTCCAAAAACAATGGCGACACGTGGAGCGAGCTGGGCAAGTTCTCTCACAACACGAACGGGAAAAAGTGGACTCCAGTTTATTACAATCTGGATAGCTACACCGGCAATGAGATTCAAATTCGCTTCCGTTTGAAATCGGATAACAGTGTGAACAAGAACGGCTGGTACATTGACGATTTCCGTGTGCTGGGTATTCCAGCTGCGACAGTGACCAAGGACATCGTACCTGAGTCGAATATCAAGCTGGAAAAAGCGGAAGAACAATTCCCGCTGTACAAAATTACAAGCACTGAAAAGAGTGAATTCCAGGAGAAAGTGAAGCCGGCAGAAACAACGGTGGATAGTGGACGTGTCGGGCTCGACAGTCTTCCAGCCAGCGCTACGGTTACGGTATTGGAAACCGGACGTTCGGTGAAAACGGATCCGACTACAGGCAAATACAGCTTCACTCATGTAGCGGGCGACTATACGCTGAAGGCTGAAGCCTATGGTTATGTGCCTCAAACGAAAGCAGTCACGATTGAGAATAACAAAGTCATCAGAGCAAACTTTAGTCTTCAGGCCGTACCTCACGGTACGATTCACGGGGTCATTACCGACAAGCAATCCGGTGAACCGATCCAAAAAGCGAAAGTGTTGGTGCTGGAGGATGCACGTATTGCTCCGGTAGAGACGAATGAGGCTGGAGAATTTACGCTGGACGTGCTGGAAGGAACATACACATTGTCCATTTCAGCTGAGAATTATTATAGCGACAGTGTATCCGTTACTGCTCCTGCGAACGGTAGTGTGGAAGCGAATGTCACGTTGAAACCTTTCATCGGGTTCCAGGGAGGCATTGCCTACGATGACGGGACAGGAGAAAATGCTAGAGCCTTTAACGCGGCAGGCAATTCATGGGCAGTCAGAATGACGCCTGAGTCGGAAGTGGCTCAAGTGACAGGAGCATCGCTTTTGTTCTGGAACTCTGCCTTCCCGAATCCGGGAGGAACGGCATTCCAATATTCTATCTATGACGCCTCCGGTGCGGCAGGAGCACCTGGACGATTATTAGCTGGTCCATTCGACGGGACTGCCGTAAGGGATGAGACACAATGGACGACGGTGCAGCTTCCAGAGCCGGTGACGGTTCAAGGTGACTTCTACATCGTATATACACAGTCTGCTGTAGGCACACAGTCGCCAGGTCTTGCTACAGATGAGAGTGGCCCGAATGCACTTCGCAGCTGGCAAGGTGTAAGCGGAGCATGGAGCCAATCACCTGAGGAGGAAGGGAACTACATGATCCGGGCTATCGTCAGATATCCGGTGAATGCTCCAACGATTACGACTCCTACGAAGGCTACGTATACGCAGGAAGAGTCGATTACCGTAACAGGAACTTCCCCGGCAGAAGGAGCCGATATTCAGCTCTTTAACGGTAAGGAACTGGCTGGCACAACGAAAGTGAAGGATCGTCAGTTCAGTTTGTCGGTTGATCTTCAGCCAGGTGCTAATCCGCTAAGTGTTCAAGCAGCGGTATACGGCAAATTAACGGATCGTTCCGAAACGGTAGTTGTGACGCTCGATCAGACTAAACCGGGTCTGATCCTGACTTCTCCTGATGAAGGAGCCCGTACGAACGCGGGTGTAGTTAGTGTTATCGGTACCGTGTACGACGAGTTCCTCACCGAATTGTCGATTAACGGTGAGCCCGCTGAATTTGGAAGTGATGGCAGCTTTAACAAGCGATTGCTTATCAACGAAGGCGAAAATCAAATTACGGTGACGGCCAAGGATCTTGCCGAAAACGAAACAACCGTTACGCGCTCGGTGTATGTCGATTCAGCTCTGCCGAAGCTTGAAAACATTAGCCCTGCTGAGGATGTGCGTATTACTCCAGGGCAGTCGGTACGAGTATCCTTTGACAGTGCATCCGGTTTGGAGGCGTCCTTCCATGTGGAGCTGCCTTTCAACCTGTCCACTTTGGGCCGCAACGATATTCCATTAAATGAAACTTCGTCAGGCCACTATGAAGGTACTTATTTCACTTCATCTTCTCTGAACCTGGAAGGCGGAGTCATCGTGATCCGGGTAAGGGATGCAGCGGGAAATGAAGTGGAGACGGAGGCGCCGGGAAAATTGTATGTAACCAATGGTGGAGGACAGAACCCTGATCCGAATCCACCTACATCCAATGAAAAGCCAGTAGCCATTATTCAGGCTAATGAATCAGCTAAGAAGAACAAAAATGTACAATTTAACGCCAAAGCTTCCCGTGATGTAGATGGTGAAATCGTCAGCTACAGCTGGAATTTTGGCGATGGCGATACGGCAGTCGGTTCCAAGGTGAAGCATAAATTCACCACAGCTGGAACGTATACCGTAGAGCTAACGGTGACGGATAATGACGGCGCAAGCGGTAAGACTGTGCATACGATCACGATCCGTTAACAGCCAGTAGGAAAGGGAAGGCTTCTTTTAGAATAGCAATGAAGGCCCACAGCAAGCCACGGTTTATAGAGGCTGCTGTGGGCCATTTTTAATTGTCGAGCCGTTCAGGAAGCGATACAATGAATAATGCTCATAAAGTGAATCGTTTCACAATAATATTTTTTAGCAGGAGAGGATTATATGATTCATTTGCAAAAAGAAAGCGGACGTATCCGTCTTGTGCTGGATGCCTATTTTATGGGGGAAGATATCATTGTACTCATTTCTGGCGGTGATCAGCCGCATTTGGGAACGATTACAGCAGGGGCCAGGCTCGAGCCGATTCAAACTGTGCAATTACAAAACCATAAGGAATTTTATATTACCGAAGAAATTGCAGTTCGCTTGCGAAAAGAGTTTGCGGGCAATTTTGCCATTTGCTGCGGGGCACATTTGGATCATGCAACCAAGGACGAAATCAGAGTGCTGACAGATATGGCTATACAACTGGGAAAAGAGCTCATTGGAGAACTCAAGCAAGCACGCTAGTAGCGACCTTTTTAAGTGAACTCCTGAAAGAGCAGATTGCGATAGGGATACTTGCTAAAGGGATACTTAAAAAGCAAGGCAAAGCCATCATCCTCAATTTGTACGGATTTCAGCGCAGAGGATGGAATTAAACTACGGATCATGACATGAACTGCACGCTGGTCTTGTCTGTTGATCGCTTTAGCTAAGGCAGAAGCAAAACATGGATTGCGTGCCAATTCGCGATACAGTGGAAAAACGGCTTTTGCGATGGCGCGATGAACTCTCGGCTCAAACGTAAACTGCACAGTCCCCGGTGGAATCGTCGTTCCATTCGTATAATAGAGCATCGGTGGCTGAGCTAAAAAGGAAATGAAGTAGCCGATGCCATTCGTGCCTAAGCCTTGTTTGGCGGCAAATGGCGCTACTGAGCAGAGAAGGGATTTCATCCGATCCAAATTGCCCTGAACGACAGCTCGTGACCATTGGACGGCAAAAGCACGTCGGGTTGCAATAGCTTTGTAAAAAGGCAGCATGGCAGCGGATATTTTCCTAAGTGTTTCTGCATTTAAACGTTTGTGAGGCGAGCCCTTTCTGCGGGATGTTGCACGATATAGCATAGCTCCGACCTCCTTGGCAGGATGCTCTCATGGAGCGCAATTGATCTGTAACAGGTAAAATACTGTATGCCCGGTTACCTCAAAAAGTGCTAATATCGCTAGGTTTCTTCTTTTTAACGTTCTAATTTAAAAAATTGAAATAAGTACTGTCCTGATTTGTAAGATTGTGGTACCCTAGAACTTATATAATTGCTATTTTACTTATTGGAGTTGAATTTAACGGATGAGTGATTTGTACAAGGAGCCTCGATCTTCCGATCCTTTTCAGGAGACGAACGATTATAACGCCCCATTTAACCCGCCCCCAGTAGTTCCACCTACGAATAGTAAAGCTGTTGCCTCGATGGTGCTCGGGATTTTATCTGTGGTCATTCCCTATATCGGGTTGATTATCGGAATTGTGGGTATTATTTTGTCCAGTCTTTCCCTGAAGGAAATTAACCGTCATGGCGAGCAAGGCAGAGGTATGGCCATTGCTGGATTGGTATGTAGTATTATCGGTACACTGATTTATACACTGATCATCATTTTTATAGTTATTGTTTTTATTGTAGCGGCCTCCAGTGGCGATCCGGATATTTTTTCAGACATTTAATGAATTGAAGAATGCTTGAGTCAGACAAACCATTCACGATTTGACTATTGGATGTTATGATAAAAGGAGTCCAATGAAGGAGAGTGAAGCCGTATGGCACGTACTCAAACACAAAAAGCGCTGAGCAAGGCAAAACGCGCTGGAATCTATTGTGCGGCACAGAGCCGCAAAACGAATGACCATTATGGCGAGATTTCACAGCACATACGAATGAAGCCGACCAAGCAAGAACAATTACAAAAGGTCAAGCACAAGAAGCGAATCGTTCAGAGCGACGCTTCTTTTTTTTGTCTTTAGCGAGAATTTTTTTTGATTTTATAGAAGTTGTCACAATCAGGAGACAGTATTCGTTATACAGATAATGACGGACACACAAGGAGGTGATCCTATGGAACGGTTCAGCCCCGGGGCCAACGACCATACAGAACATGTAGAATCCGTCGTGGAACGCGTCAAAGCTGGCGATCAACAGGCTTATGCCACCATCATACGTACTTATGAAAAGCAGATATATATGTACTGCTATTACATTCTGAAAAACCGCGAGGAAGCGGAGGATGCGGTACAGGATATATTTATCAAAGTATATCAGGCAATAGGTAAATATAGACAGCAGGTTTCCTTTTCGGCGTGGCTTTATAAAGTAGCGTACTATCACTGCCTGGATCAAATTAGGAAAAAAAGCCGCTGGCATCGATTAATATCGATCCAAAAAGAGCAACAGCAACAGCAACATCTAGATGATTACTATCCATCCGATGATGAA
The DNA here is from genome assembly GCF_049319765.1 of Paenibacillus sp. S29. Taxonomy (NCBI): domain Bacteria; kingdom Bacillati; phylum Bacillota; class Bacilli; order Caryophanales; family Paenibacillaceae; genus Paenibacillus; species Paenibacillus sp. S29. Next base: position 165,966 of record NZ_JBMOUI010000014.1, read on the forward strand.
CGCGAAGTCGATGAGCTTCTAATGAATCTGAATTCGGAAGAAAGAAATCTTGTGCTGTTGAAAGCTGTTGAGCAGTACAGCTTTGAGGAGATCGGAGAAATTATGGATTGCAAGCCCGCGACTTTGCGAAAAAAGTATGAACGGTTACGCAAAAAGCTGATTCAGCAGAAAATGAAAAAAGGAGGGCTAACGAATGAGCGCATGGCAGGATCAAACTGAACACGAGCAAATGGAGCAAATCCGTCGCACGGTCCAAAATAAGAAGATGCCTCAGGTTAGCTATACGGATGACATTATGAAGAGGTTGGGGGAAATGGACAGGGGGAGCGGGAAGTTAACGTACAAAAAAGGCACATGGACCAAAAGAGTGGCCGTTAGTGCGTCTGTAGCGGCAGTGTTGGGAGGACTGGTGTTGGGAAGCGGTTTTGTGTCCCCAGCTATGGCCGAAACGTTAAAAAACATCCCGTTGATCGGCAGCGTATTCCAATATAATTTTGACAGAAGCTTGCAGCAAGCCAGTAAATCTGGATTGACGACGACACCCCATTTGAGTGTATCCCGCGATGGAGTGACCTTGAACATCAAAGAGGTTATGTTTGACGGAACACGGCTGGTGTTCATGATTGAACGCCAAGGGGTAGAAGATGAGAGGATTATGTCCCCTTATTTGCCCGAGGAAGCCGTGAGTGTCGAGGGGAATACATTGGAGAAGGTACCCGTGGAAAAGCAAAAAAAGGGGTATTTGTTCACACCTAAGGTCTTTATTGAAGGACAAAAGATGGTGTACGGTTCGTTTACGGACGCGGTTGGCAAAAAGGAAGACGGCAAGCTCATCGACAATATGGCTATGTATGAAATCACCAAAGGACTGTCGGAGAAAAATCTATCTGACGAATTTGAGATTACAGTAAAAGTGAATGTGAGCGGCTTCCATGAGCCATTTGAATTTCAGGTGCCGGTGAAGAATTTATCCAAAAACAAAATTTTGCTGAAGCCTGATAAGACACAGGGCAGCGGAACGTTCAGTTACACGGTGAAGCAGATCGAGCTGACTCCGGTAACAACCCGTCTTATTGTGGACAGCAAGGGCAAAGTACCGAGCACCGCGGAGCAATCAGGCGATTTTAGTGCGACTAAAATGTATTACGACATTGTGGATCAGGACGGAAATCAGCTGGAGCAACATATGTTAGGTCTGTTCCATCGCAGTCCTGATTCCGAATACCATGAGGATGAAGCATACAGTCCATTTACAAAAACACCGACCTCCATTACGATCAAGCCGTACACTATGACGGTTAAGAAGGACTGGTCTGTGATAGAGGATCAAGAGGAAAATTGGGCCAAAACATATCATAAGGATTTGGAAATGACGATCCCAGTCCCATCTCAATGATAAAACAACCCAACCCGGACGATAAAGGAGAGGAAATACGAATGAAGCAATATATTAAAGTGAAGCGTATAATATTCAAATCGGCTATTCTAGCTTCAGTAACTATGATTATGGGTACAGGAGTGACGATTTCCGATACTGCATGGAAAATCCAGGCAGCAGCTATACAATCAACTGCCCCGGCGGCAAGCGCAAGCAGTCTGACACGGGATGGCGTCACACTGACGGTCAAAAAGGTGAAATATGACGGGATTCGTCTGACCGTGCAAATTGAACGCAAGGGGATCAACAAGATCAGTACAATGCCTCCTTTCAGCAAGGACAAATCCCGGAAGTTAGAAAAGGGTTACCTAATAGATCCTCAAATATCTATTAATGGAGAAAAAATAAGTTTATTGAGAGTCTCAAACGCGGTATTCGACGAAAATAAAAAAATGTTGGATAATACATTAGAAATCGCAATAGACAAAGGATTATCTGAAAAAAATCTGCCAGACTCATTTGAAATGGCATTAAAAATCAATGTTAGCGGCATTAAAGAACCATTTTCATTTAAGGTGCCTGTGCAGAATACGGTGAAGGACAAACTGGTCCTTAAGCCGGAAAAAACGCAGAGCAGCGGAGATTTCAGTTATACCGTCAAGCAGATTGAGCTCTCCTCGGCCAATACCCGGATCATTATTGACAGCAATGGTAAAGTGCCAAGTACATCCAAACAGACTGGAAATTGGAGTGCAACCAAGATGTATTATGACATTGCGGACCCGCAAGGCAAACTGATTGCTCAAGAATTGATGGGGATTTATAACAAGGCTCCGGCGCTTAATTATCACGAAGTTGAAATGTATGCTCCGTTTGCAACCAGACCCTCTTCCATCACCATCAGGCCGTATACGCTGACCGTCAACAAGAAGTGGAGCGAATCGTTCAGGCAACGCTTCTTTTGTGCTTCGAAAGATTCAATCCATTACTGCGAAAAAGGACTTGATAATAATTATCATTCTTGTTAGAATATCATAAGAAAGAAGGAACCCGGGCATGGGCTCCTTCATTATAAAACTAGGTCTGAAATCAAAGATTTACTTGGCTTCGAAGGTTTTGCAGTCTGTTTCTTCGGATTTGTGAGTGTCTTCAGGTCTGTTGCTTACGATATAAATGGAGCTAGCGCTACATTTATTTTCTTGGGCCCAGTACGTACATGAATTGACTTCACACAGAACGTCTTTTGCCATGTTGTACACCTCCTTATATGGTTGTGATGGGCTGAGCAAATAGTATCACGGTCAGTCAAGGTAGGACTTGTCCAACTGTGTTTACCCTCTTGTTAGGAAGAGGGATTTTGCTATGCCTACTTGTACAATATCAAATGAAATTTAAAATTGCAATGTTTGCTTCATTTTGCAGTTCGAAGCGGACACAAGTGTCCCTTTAAATTAAAAAACAAAAGCTGTCCTCCATGCAGAACGAAATGTTTCTCTGCTGGAGAACAGCTTTTTTTGTTTTTCTGACATAATGACGATATGAAAAGACTTAGCGCACGTTAGGAATATTTACGATGGGATCGATGTCAGCATCATAGTCTACGCCCTCGAACTCAAAGCCGAACAGTTGGAAAAATTCGTGACGATATCCTTCAAGATCTGACAATTCGTAGATATTGTTGGTCGTCAGCGCCTCCCATATCTTCTCAACCTCTGCCTGTACGTCTTCGCGCAGTTCCCAATCATCAATACGAATACGTCCTTCTTCATCTACAGGAGTTTCTGGTGCGTACAGACGCTCAGCAAACAGGCGGTAGCTCTGTTCTACGCACCCTTCATGCAGCCCTTTTTCCTTCATTACCTTATATAAAGCAGAAATATACAGAGGAACGACAGGGATAGCGGAGCTAGATTGGGTAACGAGTCCTTTGGTGACTGCGACGAAGGCGCGTCCGCCTGTAACTTTCAGCTGATCGTTCAGCTGATGCGCTGTCTCCTCCAAATGATCCTTTGCACTTCCGATACTGCCTTCTCTGTAGATGGCTTGCGTAATATCTGAACCAATATACGAAAAGGAGAAGGTCGTTGCAGTATCAGCCAATACACCGCCTTCACGCAAGGCGTCAATCCACAATTTCCAGTCCTCACCACCCATAACCTCTACAGTTGCTTGTACTTCTTCTTCTGTTGCGGGTTCAAGCGTCACGCTGCTGACTTCCCCGGTGTGGAAGTTAACGGTCTTGTTTGTGTAAGGCTTACCAATAGGTTTGAGCACGGAATTAAACGTTTCGCCTGTGCGAGGATTTGTACGGCGACCTGAAGCGACACTGTAAACCACCAGATCGACTTGTCCCAGTTCTTCGCGAATGGCTTCCACCGTTTTGGCTTTGACCTCATCCGAGAAGGCATCGCCTATCACGCTTAAGGATTTAAGCCCAGCTTCCTGAGCAGCTTTTTCAAATGCAGCAGAATTGTACCAGCCTGCCGATGCTGTACGTGTGGCCGTAGCATTACTAGGGCGATATACACCAATTGTATTGGCACGCGCACCGAAGGCGGCAGTAATGCGAGAAGCCAACCCATATCCGGCAGATGCCCCGATCACAAGTACATTACGGGGTCCCTGGATAGCAGGACGGGCCTGTACATAGTCAATTTGCTCCTGAACATGTTGGGCACAGCCCACCGGATGAGCAGTGGTGCAGATAAAGCCACGTGTTCTTGGTTTGATAATCATGTTATTGTAATTCCTCTCTTCTTGTAGCGATCTTCACCCTTACTATTTTAACTTTTAACTATTTTTTTTCAAACGTGGATTTCAGTAAGTACCCTTTTTACCCAAAAGTGTATCCTTGCACGGGGTGGCAAGTGCCTAAGGGCCTGCATATGATGCTGTAACGATAAATACGAGAAGGGAGAGAGCTGCTTGAAGAATAAGAGCCGCAAAACCATAAGAAACAAAAAGCCGCTCTATAGTGTAATTGACCCGGATATGAATGAATTAAGTATGATACAGCGTGTGAAGCCACAGCCTGCGGGGAGGGAGACAGAAGCAAGACTTCATCAAGTTGCTTCTCCGCCTCCCCCAACCAAAGAGGAGCCGGAGCTACAGACTGTTGTCGAACCTGAAATCGAGGTTTCGCATGAGACAGAGGTTGAAGGTGCGGATGCAGAGGAGACTCAAGTGTCGATAGAGGAACCCCAAGAGCTAGAACCAGAACCACAACCAGAGCCGGAGCCAGAACCAGAACCTGATCCAATTGATGTGGAGGAAATTTTGAGCAATAAGAAGGCCCCACATGTAAACAATGCTTTCATCTATACAGACGATTTGAGCGATTTCGCTGTGACGGGTGAGAAGATCGCTCCCGCTTCCATAGATTTCAGCAAGCTGAAACAAGAAAGCATCCACACGGAATCTCTGGCGGATTATGCCGTTCAAACGATTAAGATAGCCGACGGTGCTGTGACTTCTTCGAAGATTGCCGCAGACTCCATTACGGTGGAACATCTGTCGGACGCATCGGTGTCAGGCAGTAAATTGCAGGATCGCTCCATCGGCGGTGAAAAACTTCGAGATGGTAGCATCACTCCTGAGAAGCTGGCTGATAAGATTATCAGCGGTGATCATATTGCGAATGGCTCCATTGAGAGCCGTCACTTCAAGCAATGGATCGTGTCTTCAGATATGCTTCAAGATCAGTCGGTCACCTCGGATAAAATTCGCAGTGGTACGATTCAATCGAACAATTTGGCTAATGAAGCTGTCGACAGCTCCAAGCTGGGTGATCAATCTGTGACCACTTCCAAACTGCGGGATGGTGCTGTGGATGGAGCTAAAATCCAAGCTGGCAGCATTGAGAGTGCACACCTGACCGAGCATGCCGTTCATGCAAGGCATCTGGCCCCCGGTTCGATTAATCGCAAGCAGCTATCCAATGGAATTGTGGGTAAGGAACAATTGGAGGAAGGCGTTGTTAGCGGGCGTCATCTGGAGTCTGAGGCAGTGACCAGTGCGCACATTCAGGCTGGAGCGATTGAAAGAAAGCATCTGAGTCCTGGCTCCATCGGGGAAGAGCAGCTTGGAACGGGCCAAGTGACAGCCCGCCACCTGGCGGATCGGAGCATTCAGTCCAATAAACTGGCAGATCAATCTGTAGGCTCATTGCAAATTGTCGATCAATCCGTCACTTCATCCAAAATATCGGATCAGAGCATTTTACCACACAAAATTGCCGACGAGGCGGTACTTACCAGACATATTGCTACAGCAGCCATACAAGGTCCCCAAATTTCTCCGGAGGCAGTCTCTTCCGTACACCTCCAGTCGGAAATCATTCGAAAAGATCATATTGCATCGGAGGCGGTTACGGAGCAACATTTGCATTCCGGGGCTGTGACGAGCGAGAAATTAGGGAAGGGAGCAGTGCTGGAACACCATGTGGCGAATCAGGCTATCAAGGAAAATCACATTGCCTCGAGCGCGATTAAGTCTGACAAAATTGCTGACGAAGCAGTGACAGAACCTAAAATTGCCACAGGAGCGGTAACTGGAAATAAGATTGCCCCTCAAGCCATTACACACGCACACATTGCAACGGGGGGAATTCGTGAAAACCACCTTGCCGACAACAGTGTGGGTGGAAAGGCATTGCAGGCTCAATCCGTCGATTCGACCCATCTGGCCCAGAGTTCTGTGCTGAGCAAACATCTTGGGGAAGACAGTGTTGGAACCTCGGCTTTGCAAGAACAGTCCGTTACTGCGGACATACTAGGTGAAGGCGCTGTTCAAACCGCGCATTTGGCCAGCGGAGCGGTGTACTCCCATCATTTGCAGGATCATGCCGTTACTTCACTGAAACTATCGCCGGAAAGTGTGGCCACGGATAAAATCAATGATTTGGCGATTACGGCTCCTAAGTTAGCTGAGGGTAGTGTCACTTCCTCTAAGCTGTCTGCTCGTTCCGTGCAGCCGTGGCATATTACGGATAAAGCGGTGCAGAGTAACCATCTGGCTGTTGAAGCGGTGGAGGCGAATCATCTCGCTCCGGAATCCGTCAACTCTAATCATTTGCAATCTGCATCGGTCCAAACCAAACACCTCGCCCCCGACAGTGTATCGGGTCATGCACTTCAGTCAGAAAGTGTCACCTCTGAGAAGCTAGCGGCCCGTGCTGTGCAGGCTTCCAATCTGGCAGAAAACAGCGTGGGTCCCGGACATTTGGCTGCGCAAGCCGTACACACTCAGCATTTGGCTGCAGGAGCAGTACAGGAGACGGAATTAGCCCAGAACGCTGTAAAGTCTGTACATCTTGCGCCCGAATCCATCCAATCGGAGCACTTGCAAAGCGGGGTCATTCAGGGAGAGCATATCGCATTGCAGGCTATAGCGACTCCGGCCTTACAGGATGAATCGGTCACCTCTGCCAAACTGTCGGAGGGAAGCGTAACTCCCACCAAACTGTCTGCCCATGCCGTGCAGTCCGGACATATTATGGACGAAGCTGTACAAAGCAACCATTTGGCTGTGGCGGCCGTGGATTCGGCACATCTGGCTGCAGGAGCGGTCACCTCGGTGCATCTACAGGCTTCCTCGGTGCTCACGAGACATTTGGCCCCGGATAGTGTGTCCGGTCGTGCGCTTCAAGCGGAAAGCGTCACCTCGGAAAAGCTGGCAGCGCGCTCAGTACAAGGAATGAACCTCGCAGAAGGCAGCATCGGCCCTTCACATCTTTCTGCGCAGTCGGTGCACACTCGGCATCTGGCAGCTGGAGCAGTACAGGATAGAGCACTGGCAGAGGGTGCAGTGAAGTCCGTGCACATCGCTCCGGAATCCATCCAGCCACATCATCTGCAAATTGGAAGCATTCAGGGAGAGCATATCGCGTCACAGTCCATATCGACCGATGCTTTGCAGGATGAGTCCGTTACGTCCGACAAACTGGCGGATGAGGGCGTGACTGCCGCCAAGCTGTCTGCCCACTCGGTCCAGCCGTGGCACAT